>CALXBD010000140.1 GCA_944386445.1 uncultured Clostridia bacterium | reverse complement strand
AAAGTAACCGCCGCGTATATCCTTCGCGTCGAAACTTGGATCAACAATTATCCGCGCGAAATTTTGGGCTTTGCGAGTTCAAACGACCTGTTTTCCGCCCACCTTGCCGCCGCTTAAAAAATTTTTTTAGTTTTTTCTGCTTTTACTCTTGACTTTTGCGAAAAAAAATTAAAAAATTCGCAAAACCCCAAAAATTCTCAAAAAAATTTCCCCGCCGAAAACAGTCGGCGGGATAGCTGCTTATACATATCATTCCGGCGACGAATGGGAGACCTGCCTGGAAAGCGTGATAAATTGTTCCAGGGAAAGCTCTTCGGGTCTGGCAGCCGGCTTCAGCCCGGATGCCGCGATGGCTGCTGCTGCCTGTTCCTTGGGGATTTTCAGCCCCGCGGCAAGGGTATTGACCAAAGTTTTTCTTCGCTGGCCGAACGCGGCCCGCACCACTCGGAACAGCTGTCGTTCCTCTTCTCCTTCCAGCGGGAGCTTGTCCTTTACGTCCAGGCGCACGACCACGGAATCCACGTTTGGGGCAGGGTAAAAGCTTCCTCTGCTTACCGGGAAGAGCATTCTAGGCTCGCTGTAATACCGGACGGCGGCAGTCACGGCGCCGCAGGCCCGGGACGGCATAGGCGCACACAGCCGCTCGCCCGCTTCCTTCTGGACCATAACCGTGATTGCCTTGACCGGCAGCCGGCTTTCCAGTAAGGTCATCAGAATGGGAGAGGTAATATAATAAGGCAGATTGGCGCAGATCACCACTTCCATACCGGCGAATTCCTTTTTGAGCAGTGCCGGCAGATCTACCTTCAGGATATCCTGGTTGAGGACTGTAATATTCTGATGCTCTGCCAGGGTGTATTCCAAAACCGGCAGCAGCCGGCTGTCCAGCTCCACCACCACGACCTTCCGTGCCCGCAGGGCCAGCTCATGGGTCAGCACTCCAAATCCTGCTCCGATTTCCAGCACGCCTGTATCCGGCCCCGCGCCGCCCATTTCGGCAATACGGGGGCAGACAGACGGATTGATAATAAAATTCTGTCCCAGAGATTTGGAAAAGGTAAAACCGAACCGATCCATGATCTCCCGGATCCGGCCCAAATTGGTCAAATTCTCCACACATTCACAGTCCTTCCGATTTTAGGAAATTCCCAGCTTTTCAAAAAAAGTCTCTCTGTCTGCACCATGAGGGCGGTTATACCGCTTCATAGCAAACAGGCTTTCCGGCCCCGATATCCTGCTGACGCCTTCTTCGCAGGTAAGCGTCATGACAAATCCGAATTCCTTTGCCAGACTTTCGCTTTCAGCGTTGTAAAATCCATACGGATATACCAGCAGGATCGGTTCTGTTCCCAAATGATCCCGGCATTTTTCCTGCATCAAAAGCAGGTCATCCGCCAGCGCAGTCCGATAGTCCTCCGAAGATTCCCCGGATTTTTTCTTCATGCCTTTCCGGGAGCCTTCCAACTCATGAAGGTCATACGAATGGTTAGCGATCTCCACCAGCCCGGAATCCTGCAAAGCCTTTGCCTGTTCCCAACTCAGGTGGGAGTAGGTCAATTCCCGGGGGACGCTTCCCGAATAAAGCTCCGTATACCGTCCCACAATTGCGGCAGTAGCCCGGAACTCGTATTTTTCCAGCAGCGGCAGCACCACCTGCAGCATACTCTCGAAGCCGTCGTCAAAGGTAAGCAGCACCGGCTTTTCGGGAATCTCCCCCACGCCTCTGGTAAAATTCCACAACTGCCGGGGCGTTATGCCGGTATATCCGGCCTCCTGCAGATACTTCAGATCCCCCTCCAGCTCCGAGGCGGAAATCACATAATCTCCCAGGGTTCCCATCCCGTCCGGTAAAACGTTATGATACATAATAACCGGTATAGCCGTTCCTTCCTCCGGCTGCACCTGAGTCGGCACAGCAGCCTTTTCAAAGCAGAAAAAGCATCCCACTGCTAAGACAACTCCCGAAAGCACCGCCAGAAGGCGGATAAAACTGATTTTTTTCCCGGATACATGCATCATAAAACCCCCATTTGGCCTTCTACAAAAATATATGCGCCATCGGGGAGTTTAGACGGATTTTTGGTTCAAATCCAAATTTCCATAAAGCTATGCAAACATTATACCAAATTTTCTATTCGGCAGCAAGCCTGTATCTTTGTGTGAAAGGCAGCGGATTTGACCTGCCAAACACGAATTCCCCATTCGCTTGAAACGAATGGGGAATTCTTTATAGGTTTTAGCAGTGTTTTTTATGGTCCTCGTTGCGGATCTGGGCCCGTTTGATTTTGCCGCCCAGAGTTTTGGGAAGCTCCGCCACAAATTCGATGATCCGGGGGTACTTATAAGGGGCTGTCACCTTTTTCACGTGGTTCTGCAGC
Source organism: uncultured Clostridia bacterium (assembly GCA_944386445.1). Taxonomy (GTDB): domain Bacteria; phylum Bacillota; class Clostridia; order Oscillospirales; family Ruminococcaceae; genus Merdivicinus. The sequence goes on along the minus strand of CALXBD010000140.1, from coordinate 5,784 downwards.
TCTTTTTTCAGCTCTTCGCTAGGGACGTATCCTGTCGCAAGCACGATAGTCGCTTTAACCACCTGGCCGCGGATGGGGTCAGGGGCTGCCGTGATAGCGCATTCCACTACCGCAGGATGTTCCATCAAAGCGCTTTCCACTTCGAACGGCCCGATGCGGTATCCGGAGCATTTGATTACATCGTCGTTACGACCGATAAACCAGAAGTAGCCGTTGGAATCCCGCCATGCGACGTCACCGGTATCGTAGTAGGCGCCGCCCAGCTTTTCCTTGGTCATTTCCGCATTTTTATAATAACCGGTAAACAATCCTACCGGCGGCTTGTGGGCCACGTCCATAATTGCGATGGTACCTTCTTCGCCGTCGGGGCAGGGGTTTCCATCGGCATCCACCAGTTGGATATCGTAAAGCGGAGAGGGCTTGCCCGTAGAGCCGGGAATCGGTTCGAACCATTGGAAATTGGCCAGCATGACGGAGGATTCACTCTGTCCAAATCCTTCGTAAAGTTTAAGTCCGGTCAGTTCATACCAGCGTTTGAACACCTCCGGATTGAGAGGCTCGCCGGCGATGCAGCAGTGTTTGACGCAGGAAAGATCAAACTGGGAGAGGTCTTCCTGCAGCATGAACCGGAACATGGTAGGCGGAGCGCAGAAGGTCGTCACCCGGTATTTGGTAATCATCTGCAGCAGCTTCAGCGGCACGAATTTATCCATATCGTAGGCGAAAATCACAGCGCCGCAGATCCATTGGCCGTAAATTTTTCCCCATCCAAATTTGGCCCAGCCGGAGTCGGAAACGCTCATGTGAAGCTTATTTTCCTGCACTTGCTGCCAGTATTTGGCTGTCACAATATGCCCCAACGGATAGGAAAAATTGTGCTGGACCATTTTAGGCATACCGGTGGTGCCGGAAGTAAAGTAAACCAGCATAATGTCATCAATTTTAGTAGCTTCATCTCCGGTGGGGCGGGGGAAGGTGTCGGGGAATTTGGCGATCTCATCTTCAAAGCAAAGCCAGCCCTCCCTCTTGTCTACCACCAGGATCCGGTTTTCCAGACAAGGCGTCTCCGGCATAGCTGCCTCCACCTGGTCGATGACAAACTGGTCATTGACACAGACGATCGCTTTGATGTTAGCAGCGTTAGCTCTGTAAACAATATCCTTTTTGGTCAGCTGAAGGGTTCCGGGAATCAGGGTTGCGCCGATTTTATGCAAAGCTGTAGCGCAAATCCAGTATTCCCACCGGCGGCGGAGGATCAGCATCACCACATCGCCCTTGCGGATGCCCAGGCTTTTAAAGAAATTCGCTGCCCGATTGGAGAGCTTTGAGATATCCGTAAAGGTAAAGATTTTTTCCTCGCCGTGGTCATTGACCCAGACCAAAGCTTTTTTCTCCGGTTCCTGTCTGGCCCATTCGTCCACGATATCGAAGCCGAAATTGAAATCGGCCGGCACATTCACTTTATAGTTTTCTTTAAAATCCTCGTAGGAATCAAATTCGATACGGGGAAGATAACGGTCTAACAGCATATTCGTTCTTCTCCTTTTTCTGATTTACTCCGCAATCACCGTGAGGAACCTTGCTTTGACCGTTCCGACACATCTTTGACCGTGGGGGTGAGTAGGGTTAAAATAAATGGAATCGCCGGCTGTCAAAACCAACTCCTTATCATCGAACACGACGGCAATGGAACCTTCCAGCACCAGATTGAATTCCTGACCGGCATGGGTGACCAGGGCCGCGGGATCATCAGACGGCTCCAAAGTAACCAGCAGCGGCTGCATGATCTTTTTGTTATACCGGAACGCCAGGTCTTCAAATCGGTAGCCGGGATAACGGGAAACGCTGCGGCCTTCTCCGCGGCGAACGATATGATATGTATCCAGCTTAGCGCGGACGCCGGTGATAATTTCCGTAAAATCTACGCCGCACCGGTTAGCGATCTCATAAATCACGCTGATAGGAACATTTTCCCCGCTGCGCTCATAGTCGGCATAGGTTTTCAGATCTGCTTTTACGAATCCAGCCATTTCTTCCTGAGTATAACCGCAAGCCTCCCGGAGTTCCCGGATCCGGGCCGCGATTTCTTTGAATTCTTCCTTCATAGCGACGGTCCTTTCTCTTGTCTTTGTCAATTTCTCTAAGACGTAAAATTAAAATTTATATAAGTATACCACGAACTCGAAAAATACACAAGAGGGTAAAATGCGTTTTTTTCAAGAATTTCAAATAAATAATCAGAAAACAATTGTATTTTCTGCATAAATTTCGAAAAAAGCTTTGATTTTTCATCAAAAATTTTTGCTGACAAAAGTTGCATTCCACCGGGTGAATACCCATGTTCCTATTTTTTGATAAAGTGCCGATCCGTTTCGGGTATTCCGTTTTCATCGGAGACATATCGCTCCACTGTCATGTGAAGATCGTACTTTTCCCGAAGCTTGGAGATTTTTTCCATCATCGGCGAGGCGTGGTGCAGATCAATCGCATGTTGATCCGTCCAGCTGTCGATCAAAAGCACAGTTTCACAGTCATCCATCGGGAAAAAGTAATCATATCTGATATTTCCTTTTTCTTCTCGGATGTCACTGACGATACCGCTTGAGACCATTTCCTCCGCAAATTTTTTTGCGCTGCCGTTAGTTCCGCTGTAGTAAATGTTGATGGTGATAGCCATTTGTTTTCCCCCTTTTTAGATAATCCGATTCCATCTGGCGGCTACTGCTTTGTTACCCATTCCTTTTTTAAGATCGCATACTGGAGTGTGTTTTCATATTTTGGAGTTCCGTCAGGGTTCTTCACAAAGGAGATAAACTCTTTAAAGCATCCCTCTTTCCGCATCCCCAGCTTTTCACACAGATGCTGAGACGAAAGGTTATAATCTTCTGTGTAGGCATAGATTCTGCGGGCACCCTTCTCCGAAAAGAGATAGTCAAAAAAAGCAAAGGCCGCTTCAAAGGCATAACCTTTTCCCTGATATGCAGGGTTCAGCATCCAGCAAGGGCTGAAGGTATCCGGGCTTTCCTCTTCCGGATAAGCCTCGATCTCCCCGATAACCTTCCCGTTTTCCTTCAGCACGATGGCAAACAGGTAGTTAAGCTCCTTGCTGCGCTTTTGCGCTTCTGCCCTGGCCTCCTCAAGGGATGAAAGCGCCATGTCCATAAAACAGTTCACCGTCGGGTGTTCCAGGTATCCCAGCATATCTTCGGCGTCCTCTTCCTGGAAGGGCCTCAGGAGCAGCCGTTTTGTCTCAATTTCCATTTTGAGTCTCCCCTTTTTGCCGGAGCATTTTTAGCTGCTCCGCGATAAATTCCGTATTTTCCCTGATCGTTTTGGCTCCATCCACCCGTATAACGGGGCAGTTTAAAGTCCGCACCCACTCCTCCGTATAAGTTTCCGGCCTGGAAGCTGCCATTTCAAAGAAATCCTGCTCCTTTTGATACAGGTCTCCGCCGGGAAGCATCCGGCTGCCGAACTTTTGAAAGGAGCGGCTTTTGACCCTTTGCAGCCGAACCTCTTTGGGAACTTCGATCACTACCACGAGTTGAATAAACGGAAGTAATTCCTGCTCGTAATTTCCTTTTACCGCGACAAGGACAAAATTCTCACAGGCTTTTACTTCCTGCATGAGAAGTCCTTTGACCTCCTCCCGGGGACGAGGACAAGCATAGGGGTCAGAACCATCTGTTTCTGCAAAGGACAGGTCTTCCATATCAATGAAGTGATATCCCAACTTTTCTGCCAAGGCCTTTCCCAAGGTCGTTTTCCCGACGCCGTTTAACCCACATACAATGATCCCCATTTTCGGACACCTCCACAAGCTTCAGCCTATTAAATCATCGCAGTTTTCCTTGATTAAAGTATAACATATGATTGCCTTTTCTTCAACTGCTTCCAAAAGTAAGAGCGCCGTTGAAAATCGTTTCCGAATAGAGTATAATAGTTCCAAAAGGGGGACTGTTATGGAGCTGGATGCGCTTTTGCTGCCGATGACAATACAGGATGCGGAAGATACTGTTCGGGCAGCATCCGGGCCGCTTTTGGGGTGGTACCGGGAGAATGCCCGGGATCTGCCCTGGCGCCGGGAACCTACCCCTTATCGCGTCTGGATTTCCGAGGTGATGCTCCAGCAGACCCGGGTGGAGGCGGTCAAGCCTTACTATCAGCGGTTTCTGGAAGCCCTCCCGGATCTGCCTGCGTTGGCCGCCGCAGAGGAGCAGACCCTTTTAAAGCTTTGGGAGGGCCTTGGATACTACAGCCGCGCCCGCAACCTGCAAAAGGCGGCCCGTCAGGCTATGGAACGCTATGGCGGTGTCCTGCCTGCTTCGTATGAAGAACTTTTATCGTTGGCAGGATTCGGGGAATATACTGCCGGCGCGGTTGCTTCCATCGCATTTGGCATCCGGGTCCCCGCGGTAGACGGAAATGTCCTTCGGGTGTTTTCCCGGCTGCTGGCCGCGGAAGGGGATATCATGAGTCCCGCTGTCCGGAAGGGATTCCGGCAGCTGCTGCTGAAAGCAATGCCCGAAACCGCTCCCGGCGACTTTAACCAGGCTGTTATGGAGCTGGGAGCGACTCTTTGCGGGCCAAACGGGTTGCCCCAATGTGAGCGTTGCCCATTAAAGTATCTTTGCCGGGGATATGCCGGCGGGAATCCTGCGGCCTATCCTGTAAAAGCCCCTAAAAAATCCCGCAGAGTGGAGGAACGCACAGTATTTGTCCTCACCTGCCCGGAAGGAGTTTTGCTGCGGCTTCGTCCGCCGGGTCTGCTGGGGGGGCTTTGGGAATTCCCTTCCGTGGACGGCGCCCTTACCCCTGAAGAACAGCTTGTGTGGCTGCAGGAGCGGGGGATCGTTCCGCAGGCAGTGTCCCCGCTGCGGAATGCGAAGCATATTTTTACCCATATTGAATGGCAGATGACCGGTGTGCTGGTCCGGTGCCGGGAGCTTTCCCCAGGCCCGGAGGAGGCTTTGGCCCGGTGGGAGGAACTGGAACAAAGGTATCCTCTGCCCAGCGCATTCCGGGCATTCCGGCGGGCACTGGATCAGTGCCGGAAAGGATGGTATCAAAATGGATGAAAATTTTTTAAGCCGTGTCAGGCAGGAAACCCATACGGCTTTTACGGAATTGCTGGATGCAGCCAAGCTCCGGAAGGAGAGCATCGTTGTAATCGGCTGCAGTTCCAGCGAAATTGCAGGGAAGAGGATCGGAAGCGGTTCCAGCATGGACTGTGCCCAAGCTGTTTTTGATGCTTTGATGCCGATTGCCAAAGAAAAAGGAATCTATCTGGCATTCCAGTGCTGCGAGCATCTGAATCGGGCGTTGGTGGTAGAGCGCGCCTGCGCAGACCGCTGGAATTTAGAGGAGGTAAACGCAGTGCCCTGGGCCCATGGCGGCGGCGCCATGGGAACTACCGCTTACAGCCGTTTTGCGGAACCGGTACTGGTGGCCCACGTGAAGGCCTCGGCCGGGATGGATATCGGCGGGACTCTGATCGGGATGCACCTGAAGGAGGTAGCAGTGCCGGTCCGGGTCAGCGTTGACCATATCGGCAATGCGATTCTTCTGTTGGCCAGAACCCGTCCCCGGTTTGTGGGCGGAGAGCGGGCCCGGTATAATCCGGAGCTTCTTTAACCAGGGAGGTGTGTTTTTATGGAAATTTTATCCCGCTGCGGCATTGACTGCAGCACCTGCCGGTATCGGGAGATCTTGGGCTGTAAGGGTTGCGCGGAAATCGACCACCCTTTTTGGGGGGCATGCGATGTCAAGGATTGCTGTGAGGAC
>CALXBD010000139.1 GCA_944386445.1 uncultured Clostridia bacterium | reverse complement strand
CCGGCGGCTCTTTGACAGCATCCCCAATTTACTGCGGATGCTTTGCCCCTGCATGCTCATGAGCCCGATCTCTGTGGCCCAATACATTGATCCTCAGTATCCGCCCTTCGATCTGGTGGTATTCGACGAGGCTTCCCAGCTGCCGACCTGCGAGGCCGTTGGTGCTATTGCCCGCGGAAATAATGTGATCGTTGTGGGAGACCCTAAACAGCTTCCCCCCACCAGCTTCTTTACGGCCAATCAGGTCGATGAGGAGCATTTCGATCAGGAGGATCTGGAGAGTGTTCTGGACGATTGCCTGGCTATTTCCATGCCGGAGGAGCATCTGCTTTGGCATTACCGCAGCCGTCATGAAAGCCTGATCGCCTTTAGCAATATGGAGTATTATGAAAATAAGCTCTATACCTTCCCCTCTCCCAATGACATGGAATCCAAAGTGTCCTTTATCCCGGTAAAAGGCAGCTATGACCGGGGGCATACCAAGCAGAACCGCGCCGAGGCGGAGGCCGTTGTAGAGGAAATCATGCGGCGGCTGTCTGATGAAAGCCTGCGTGGAGACAGCATCGGCGTGGTAACGTTTAGCTCTGCCCAGCAGAATCTGATTGAGGACCTGCTGGAAGAGGCATTTGACCGAAATCCCCGGCTGGATGCGATGAATGATGCTGCGGAGGAACCGATTTTCGTTAAAAATCTGGAAAACGTTCAGGGCGACGAACGGGATGTCATACTCTTTTCGATTGGATACGGCCCGGATGAGAGCGGAAAAGTAGCGCTGAATTTCGGCCCGCTGAACCGTGAGGGTGGCTGGAGACGGCTGAATGTAGCAGTATCCCGCGCCAGAAAGGAAATGAAGGTCTATTCAACTCTGCAGCCGGAACAGATTGACCTGTCCCGTACCCGTTCGGAAGGTGTGGCAGGTCTGCGGGCATTTTTGGAGTTTGCCAAACGTGGGAAGGATGCGCTGGCAATTCCGGTGCAAAGCTTGTCCGTTCAGCAGGAGAATTTCGCAGAATTAGTGGCGGAGCGGCTGCGGCAAATGGGATATCAGGTGCGTACCAATGTGGGCTGCTCGGAATTTAAGATTGATTTGGCTGTGGTAGACCCGGAAAATCCCAACGATTACTTGCTGGGAATTCTTTGCGATGGGGTCCATTATCGGGATGCCAAGACTGCCCGGGATCGCAATATGAATCAGGAAAGCGTTTTGCGGCAGCTGGGCTGGCGGCTTTATCACCTGTGGTCAATGGAATGGTGGGAAAATGAGACAGGTGAGCTTTTGAAGATCCGAAAGGCAATTGAGGACGCGGAGGGCCAGGAACGGTTGGTCCCAATAGAAACGCCGCCGGAAGAGAAAAAGCGATTCCATTTTGACAAGAATCATCTGGAGCGGCAGGAAGTGACAGAAGAGATCCTGCCAGTATATCAGATGTGTGATTTGCCTGCTAGAGAGGCAAGTGTGGAAGAATTTTACATGTCTCAGCATGATGGGGAAATTCGGAATCAGCTGGAGCAGGTTCTGAAAGAAGAAGGCCCGGTCTGCCGTGAGCAGCTGTTTAAAAGAGTGCTGACCGCATGGGGAATTTCCCGCTTGGGTGTCCGGCTGGAACGCCGTTTGGACGAGGTGTTGTCCAGAATGGATGTTCCTGTGACGGAGGCCGGCGATAAGCAGTTTTTCTGGCCGGTCGGTTTCAGACCTGAAACATATGATCAATTCCGGGTGCCGGATGACAGCGGATTCCGGCGTGAACTGGATGAGATTCCTCCGGAAGAAGTCTCGGCGGCTGTGCATTACCTGCTCCGCCACCAGATCAGTCTTCCCAGAGAGGACCTGATCCGGGAAGTTTACCGGCTGTTCGGTTTTGCCCGGGTGGGAGCTTCCATTGAGGAGGCTGTGGAAGCCGGGATCCGGAAGGCCGTCGAGCAAGGTTATGCAGCCTATGATGATGGAAGGGTCGTGCTTCGGGAAAATCCCTGAAAACAGCATATTACAGACATCTAAAAAGCCATCCTCAGCTTTTGCTGAGGATGGCTTTCGTTTAGAAAATTAAAGGGCGAACAGATAAAACGCTCGCCCGAAAACAACTTATATTATTGCCGCTTAAGCTCGTCGGTATTTTGTGCGATGATGTAACGCGGCCGCCCCTTTACCTCGTCGTAAATTTTTCCAAGATAGAATCCGATAATTCCCAAGCTGATCATAATGGATCCGCCAATAATCAACAGCAGGGTAATCAATGTCGTCAAACCCGCTACTGTATTTCCTATAATATACTGTATGATCGTATAGACCAGTATAATAGCGGAAAATACCAGCAGAACTGCGCCGAAAATCATAACAAGATAAAGTGGAGCTGCTGTAAATGAAGTTACATTGTTCACCGCATATCGGACCAAACTGCGCAACGACCATTTGGATTCCCCGAATTTTCGCTCTTCTACCTCATATTCCACCTGAGTGCTTTTAAAGCCCACCCAGTAGGAAAGAGCGCGGAAAAAGGTTTTATTTTCCCTTACCCGCAACAAAGCGTCAATGACCTGGCGATCCAACAGTTTAAAATCCGAAGACTTTTCCATATCGAAGTGTGTAACCTTGCTGATCATTTTATAGAATAATTTTGCCGATATTTTGTAAAGAATCGATTCTTTTCCGCGGGCTTTTTTGACGCCTTCCACCACCTGATAGCCCTGTTCCCAAAGGCGGTACATCTCAACTAATGTTTTGGGCGGATGCTGCAAATCGCAGTCCATCACTGCACAGCAATCCCCTTTTGCACGTTCAAGCCCGGCAAATATACAAGCCTCTTTCCCAAAATTACGGCTGAATCTGAGGCCTACGACTCTGCTATTTTTTTGAGCTTGTTCCAAAATGCAGGAATATGTTCGGTCTTTTGAGCCATCGTCAATAAAAATAAGCTCATATTCAATCTGGTTATCTTCCAAAATTTTCCCAATTACCGTAGCGGTATTTGCAATATTAGCTTCCTCATTAAAAGAAGGAAGTATCACTGAGAGTAAGCTCATAAACGTCAGCGATCCTTTCTGCAGTTATTCATCAGGCGGCCTTGTGTTTAGCGTTACCGCCAGTGAATGACAGTGCCTGACGGCAGCTGATAAAATATGACATATGCATCTTTCCACTCCTGGGCTTCGGGACTTGTGACCCAAATATATTGGGAGTTTGGATATGAATACACAGAAACTTCTGTTGCGCCGTTTTGGGTTTCTTCCTGAAGTCTGGCCTGCTGAGCGCGTCCGAATGTCCCGATCTGCCAAAAGATGGTGAAATAAAAGACATAGACCGCTGCAAAAACCGGCAGCATAAGCTTTTCCAAATGGACCCGTTCATAGTAAAGATCCTTCACATACAGGATCAAATCGATGACGCACATGGCAAGCAGGGTATAGCTTGTCAAAAAGCAGCGCGGGCCGATCGGTTCAGCAGCCAAAAGCGGAGCGGCTGACGCAATGCCGCCCAGCGAAAATGCCAGCATGCGCATTTTTCTTCCCATGGGAGAAACAAACAATACAATGCAGAGCAGCACACATACCATGAACACTCCTGCAAAGACTGCGTTAAATCTTGCCGTATAGACCTCGTTGTTCAGAATGTTCCAAGAAGGGTAGAACTGATATAAAATCTGGTAAAGGGAGAAAGAAACCAAAATTGTCTGAAGAAAGAGTTTGACTCCCTTTGAGTAGAAGATAGACTTTTTGTGTTCATCGGGTTTTGCTTTTGCCAACAGGATCAGGCATATTACCGCAAAACAGATATTTAAAATGAAATTCTTGAAAAACAGGCTGTCCGACATTTCCTCGATATACTTGATAATAAAGCCTTTGATAGAAATGTCGATACTTTTATATCCGGTGTCGGTATAGGCAGGATTGATAAACATTAGAAGGCTGCCGATGCAGGAGGAAATCAAATACAAAATTGTGGCGAGGTAAACCTTTCTTCTGGTAATCAGCACATATCCAATCACCACGACAGCCATCATGATGCAAAAAATACTGTTATGTTCGCTGAACAGGGTGCTGACAAATCCCAGAGGCAGCATCAGAAGGGACTGCCACCAGGGAAATCGGATCTCCTCGTTCAGGAATATTTTTTGCACCATCAAATAGTATAGGAGAATAAACACAAGAGGGTTTACAAAGTTTGCAAATCCGGCGGGAAAGCCATAGGTTTGCTGGAAGATCTCATTTGGAGCGGCGAAAAGTAAAACTCCGCAGAGCAGAAAAACCGCATTCAAGGAAGTCTTATGGCTGGACAACCGGCTTTTGGCGAAAATCAAATATCCCAGGAAAACCACCAAAAAGGAGGCCAGTCCCATATTTAAGACCTTGAAGACCGTAGATCTCGTAATCAATAAAATGGAGAGGTTCCCAAGATATCTTCCGTTATATCCGGCAAACCACGTAGAAAGCATTTCCCAACGGGCAGGGGTCCCCCATTTCCAGTCGTCATGCCCAAAGGGAACCTGATAGGCAAACCAAAGGAAAAAAATCAAGCTTGCTATTATATAGATCCATTTGCGGTGGTTAGGTTTTATAAAAATCATATGGCTGGCTCCTCTTTTCCGGCATATCAATTTATAATAACTATCATTCAAAAGCCTGCAAAAGGCTATAATTATTTTAACTTTAACATTTTGGTAAAGAATTGTCAACCACAGGCCAATATGTGAATAGAACAACATTTTCAAGCGGTTTTTCTGTTCCAATATTGAAAATATTTTCAGGATCGCCGGAAATCCTTCGAAGGGCTGCCTTTTCGTCTTGCCCGAAAAGGCGTTTTTTGGTATAATAGCTTAAAAGGCGTTGTAATACCGGGGAAAATATCTGGCTTTATGAATGATAAAACTGCATCGCCGGCAAAGGAGTGAATTGTAATGATGGACAGATTGTTGGAATTGCTCAATGATGATGCCCGCACCGACGCAAGAGACCTGGCTGTTATGCTTGGTACAACCGAGGAAGAGGTAAAACGGAAAATCGCTATGTATGAAGAACAGGGCGTAATCCGGGGATATAAGCCACTGCTGGACTATGAAAAAATCGATACCCAATATGTGGAGGCGGTCATTGAAATCCGCGTAACCCCCAAAAAGGATTTTGGCTTTGAGGAAATCGCCCAGAAGATCAGCGGCTATCACGAAGTGGACAGCGTCTATTTGATGAGCGGTGGCTATGATCTGCATGTTCAGGTCGTGGGCAAGACCTTTAAAGACGTGGCACTATTTGTATCCCATCGTCTGGCTCCGTTGGACGGCGTGGTTTCCACGGCGACCCACTTTGTTCTGTCCCGTTATAAAGACCGCGGGGTGATTATTTCCGGGCTTCCCGAGGACGACAGGGGGAACGTTTCGCTGTGATGGATCTTGAAAAGATGCTCTCCAGCCGGGCAGTGGAGTTGAAGCCGTCAGGAATCCGCCGCTTCTTTGATATTGCCAATGAGATGGAAGGGGTTATCTCACTGGGCGTTGGTGAGCCGGACTTTAAAACTCCCTATTCTGTCCGACGGGCAGGAATCGAAAACCTTCAGATCGGCAAGACCGGTTACTCTGCCAATGCCGGCTTGCTGGAGCTGCGGAAGGCAATATGCCGGTATCTGGAGCGGAAGTTTTCTTTAAGCTATGACCCCAAAAAGGAAATTCTGGTAACGGTAGGCGGTTCGGAGGCAATTGACCTGGCAATCCGTGCCTTCCTAAACCCCGGAGATGAAGTGCTGATCCCGGAACCTTGTTTTGTCTGTTATGACCCGATTGTGCGGCTGACAGACGGGGTGCCCGTTGCGCTGCCGACCTGTGCGGAGGATCATTTCCGGCTGACCCCCGAAAAACTGGAGCGTGCTATTACTCCTAAGACGAAAATGCTGATTCTTCCCTATCCAAACAACCCTACTGGCGGGGTTATGCGGCGGGAACATCTGGAAGCGATCGCAGAGGTGATCCGTCGTCACGACTTAATCGTTCTTTCCGACGAGATCTATGCGGAACTGACCTATAACGGGAAGCATGTTTCCATTGCGGAGCTGCCGGACATGAAGGAGCGAACTATTGTTATCAATGGCTTTTCCAAGACCTTTGCCATGACCGGCTGGAGGCTGGGATATGCTGCCGGGCCTGCGCCGGCCATTAAGCAGATGACGAAAATCCATCAGTATGCGATTATGTGCGCGCCGACGACTTCCCAGTATGCAGCTATTGAGGCCTTGGATCACTGCGAAGAGAATATCTGCCAGATGCGGGAGGAGTATAATAGCCGCCGTCGGTATATCGTAGATGCCTTTAACCGGATTGGCCTGCCTACCTTTGAGCCGGAAGGGGCTTTCTATATCTTTCCATGCATCAAATCCACCGGCCTTTTGTCGGAGGATTTCTGTGAGCAGCTGCTGTACAGTAAGCGTGTAGCGGTGGTTCCTGGGGATGCGTTTGGTAAGAGCGGCGAAGGGTATATCCGTGTATCCTACTCTTATTCTGTCAAGCATATTACCGAGGCAGTTCGCCGGATCGACGCCTTTTTGCAGGAGCTGAAGGAGAAACAGTCATGATATCAGTGGTACAGATTTCTTCTTATGATTTGGAGAAGATGCAGGCGGCAGTGGATCGGAATTTTCAGCTGTTGGGGCTGGATGAGCGGATCCCCCGGGAGGGGAAGGTCACCATTAAGCCGAATCTTCTCATGAAGCGCCGCCCGGAGGATGGGACAACCACTCATCCGGCTCTTGTGGAGGCAATTGTTCGGCATCTGCAGGGCTTGGGCGTTTCTAAAATTACCATTGCGGATAGTCCCGGCGGGCCGTATACTAGGCTTGCGCTGGAAGGGATTTACCGCGCTTCCGGAATGGAAGAGGTGGCCCGGCGCACCGGAGCGGAGCTGAATTATGACTTTGGGACGGTTCACGTTCCCCATCCGGACGGGACAGTCTGTAAGGCCTTTGACCTGATTACCCCCATCGCGGAGGCGGATTTTGTGATTTCGGCCTGTAAGCTGAAAAGCCATTGCATGACAGGGCTTTCCGGCGGGGTAAAAAACCTGTTCGGCTGTATCCCCGGGCTGACCAAGCCCGAATTTCATTGGCGGTATCCGGCGGAAAAGGATTTCTGCGGGATGCTCACCGACCTTTGCGAAACCGTAAAGCCGGGGATTACCTTTGTGGACGCGGTGGTCTCCATGGAGGGCGACGGGCCTTCTTCCGGGGAACTGCGGGAAACCGGCATGACCCTTTGTGGGGAAAATCCCTTTGAACTGGACTTGTTGTTGACCAAGGTCATCGGCCGCAGCCCGGAGGAAATCCCGCTGGTGGATTGCGCCAGGGAACGGGGCCTTTGTCCGGCGTCGGCAGAGGAGATCACCCTTTGCGGAGATGCGTTGAAGGTGTTTTCAGATTTTAAAATGCCTAAGAGCCGGACAGTAGACTTTATTTCCAGTATACCGCGGCCGCTCAGAGGAATTTGCCAGCCGTTGATCCAGCAGTTCCTGACTCCGCGGCCGAAGGTGATCCTATCCCGGTGTGTCGGCTGCGGAAAATGCGCGGAAAGCTGCCCGGCCCACGCGATTGCTATCGTGGAGAAAAAAGCCTGCATCGACCGGAGCAAGTGTATCCGGTGTTACTGCTGCCATGAGATGTGCCCGATCCATGCCATTGAGGTGAAGCGCAGCAGGCTTTTGAAATTGTAGGAGGAAAAGATGCTGACCCATGTGATTTGGGATTGGAATGGGACGTTGTTTGACGATATCTCCACCGGCCTGCTGATTATCAACCGGATGCTGGTTACAAGGGGCAGACCGCCCCTTGCCGACCTGGCCCATTATCGGAGGATTTTTCAGTTTCCGGTGGAGAATTACTATCGGGAAGCCGGTCTGGACTTTTCAAAGGAGAGCTTTGAGAGTATGGCAGCGGATTATATCGCCCTTTATCCGGAAGTAAGCCGGGATTGTGGATTGGCAGAAGGAGCTAAAGAGGCCCTTGCCGCGTTTCAGGCGGCGGGACTTCACCAGCATATTCTGTCGGCGTCGGAACAGGGGCTTCTGGAAAGCCAACTTATCAAATTGGGGGTAAGGCAGTATTTTGACCATGTCATCGGCCAGGCGGACGGCTATGCCGTGGGCAAAACGGAGCGGGGGATCCGGTGGATGCAGGAGGAAAATATTCAGCCAGAAAGCTGTCTGCTCATTGGGGATACGGATCACGATGCCCTGACCGCGCAGAAGCTGGGCTGCCGCTGTCTGCTTCTTTCCTGTGGACACCAGTCTCGGGAGCGTTTGGAACAAACCGGTATGCCAGTAGTGGACAATCTCCTGCAGGCGGCGAAAGCTGTGCTGCGGAAAGGAGAAAAGTATGAGTATTCTTGATGCGTTTGATTCCAACCCGGAATCGATTTTGTCTCCGACCCATATAGCAAACCCCGTTGAAAACTGCCCGGAGACGTTTGTCGTCACTTTTAAGGAAAATGTGATTGATTTAATCCGGCAGAATTATGGTGCAGAGGAAATCAGTTTTATGGGGGCCGGCGGTATCCGCGTGCCGGTATACCGGTTCAGGTACGCGGGAAAATGGCTGGGGTGCTATCACACGCTTTTGGGCGGCCCTGCTTCGGTGGGGTTGCTGGAAGAAATGCTGGTTAAGGGCGCGAAGAAGATTTTGATGTTTGGTTCCTGCGGTACTCTCGATGAATCCCTGTCTGCAGGACATCTGATACTCCCTTCCGAAGCTTACCGGGACGAGGGAACCAGTTATCATTATATGCCGCCTTCGGACTATGTGGAAATTGCGACTGCTCCAAGGCTGAAAGCAATACTGGATGGTTTGGGAATTCCCTGCGTTATGGGCAGAGTATGGACGACCGATGCTTTTTATCGGGAGACAGCGGATCATTGCCGGAAACGCCGGGAGGAAGGCTGTATTGCGGTTGAAATGGAATGTGCTTCCATGGCGGCATGCAGCCGTTTCCGCGGGGCAGAATTTTATCAATTTCTGTATGCAGCGGATTGTGTAGCGGAGACGGTATGGGAAGCCCGGCTGCTGGGGAAAATGCCGGCTTCTGGTTGGGAAAAGTATCTGAGGATCGCGCTGGAAGCGGCCATTCGTTTGTAAGGGGGATTCGCGGTGAATGTTTTATATCACGCCTCGCGGGTTCCCAACCTGACAAAATTGGAGCCGCGTATTTCAAATCACGGAACGCCGTTGGTTTATCTGGCAGATAAAAGGGCAAGTGTTTTGGTGTATTTGAGCAATCCTGTAGAACGCCATTGTAAACGAATAGGATTCGCTCATGAGGGATCATTCTATAAATTCGCCTCATATGGCTTTTTGCCGGATGGGAAGCCGGTTTTGGAGGAATATTACAAAGATGCGCTTTCTGACGGATATGCGGGAGTTTCCGGCTGGATTTACAGCGTGAAGCCGGAAAATTGTGCGCCTTTGAAGGATATTCCCGGCGCATATATCAGTGAGAAGCCGGTTCAGGTGATGGAAGCGGAATTTGTGCCGGATGCATATGAGGCAATTTTGCAGGCAGAGCGGGAAGGGACAATCCTAATTCGGCGTTATCAGGAACATTCCCCCGAAAAGATTGGCTGGATTGCCAAAATGGCCAAAGCGGAATACCAGAAATCAGAAAAGTATCCGGAATATCGTGTGTTTTTGAGAGCAAAGTTTTCGGAATATCTGGATTGACGGATCGGAAAGGACACGTACTTTGATGAATCGAATCACGCTGCGGGCGGCTGCTAAGTTAAACTTTTCCCTGGATATCCTGGGGAAGCGGGAAGATGGCTACCACCTGATGGATATGGTCATGCAGACGATAGATTTGTATGACGAGATCACAATAGAGGCTAGCGATGAGATCCGGGTTTCGGCAGACGCGCCGGGGGTTCCGGAAGGCCCTGGAAATATTGCATGGAAGGCGGCAGATGCTTTCTTCAGGGAAACAGGGTTGCCATGCGGTGCTGTGATTTCCATCCGGAAGCGTATCCCCAGTCAGGCCGGGATGGCCGGGGGAAGCGCCGATGCTGCTGCTGTTCTGATTGGGTTAAATGCCCTGTATCAGGCGGGACTTTCCCTGGAACAGCTTCAGCAAATTGGGGTAAAGGTGGGGGCGGACGTCCCTTACTGCCTGGTCGGAGGGACGGCTAGGGTGACCGGAATCGGGGAAAAGGTGGTTCCCATGCCCCAGATGAGGGAGGGGTTTTGCGTCATAGTCAAACCCCAGGCAGGAACCTCTACCGCGGAGGCGTTTCGCCGGTTTGATGCAGCGTCCGGGCTGAAGCGTCCGAATAACGAAAGGCTGCTGGAGGCCATGGCTGCCGGGGAATTATCCCAGCTGGGAGAACACATGGAAAATGTTTTAGAGCAGTCGGAGCAGAATCCCGCCGTAGCGGAAGCAAAAGCAGTACTTCTGAGGTGCGGCGCGCTGGCCTCCCAGATGACTGGCAGCGGGTCAGCAGTATTCGGAGTTTTCGCAGAAGAAGCCGCCGCACAGCAATGTCGGGAATCCCTGGAGCGGGAAGGCAGGCAAGTATTTTTGACCCGGCCTGTATCGTTTGGGGTTGAAATTCTCAACTTGGAATAGGTAAGAAAAAACCGTCCATACTTTTGGTGCAGGACAGCAAAAGGAAGGACGGTTTTTATGAATCTTGTAAAAAAAGAAGTCTCCGACCGCAGCGGACGGGTTCTCATACTGACGATCACATTGGGATTCCTGCTGGCAATTTTTTTGGACAGCTTTTCGGTGTTCCATCAGGAATGCGCGCAAATTCGGGAAGATGTGCTGCGGCTGCATGTGCTGGCCAACTCTGATTCGGAAGAAGATCAGGCCCTGAAGCTGGCCGTCCGGGACAAAATCCTCGCGGATACCGGTGAGATCTTTAACCAGGCCGATAATCAGACGGACGCCCGGGCTGCAGCGATCGCGAATCTTTCCGTCGTGGAAGAAGCGGCTCATGAGGCACTCCGGGAGGCGGGCGCGGACACTGCGGTTCATGCGGAGGTCGTTCGGATGTTTTTCGACACCCGGGTTTACGATGGGTTTACCATGCCGGCAGGCTGGTATGATGCGCTGCGGGTCATCATCGGAGAAGGAAAAGGGCATAACTGGTGGTGTGTGCTGTATCCGCCCCTTTGTATCCCGGCAGCGGAAAAACTGCCGGAAGATGTCTTTTCAGACGAAGAACGGGCGCTGTTAGAATCAGAACCAAAATATGAAGCCCGGTTCTTTCTGGTAGAATTGTTTGAAAAAATCAAGGAGTGGTTTCGCTCCCATTAGAAGTTTTAGGAAGGCGGAAAGGTATGCTGCGATTGATTCAAGGCGGCGCAAAAACCGGAAAATCTACGCGGGTCCGGGAGGAAATCCTCTCCCTTGCCCGGCAGGAGGATGCGGTTCCGGGCAGGCTGGTGCTGCTGGTTCCGGAGCAGTTTTCCTACGAAACAGAGCGGGCGTATTTTACGGCATTGGGTATCCGGCAGGCAGACCGGGTATTGGTACTCAGCTTTCAGCGTCTGGCAGAGGAGATGTTCCGGGAATTCGGGGGAGCCGCCGGGGACGCGGCAACCGAAACCGCCCGGCTGCTGGCAATGAAGCTGGCCTTGCGGGAAACAGGCTCTGCGCTTCGGCTGTACGGGCCGCTCACGCGGCGCCCGGACTTTCCCGGCGAGATGGTGCGTGCCATGTCGGAGCTGAAACACGCGGCAATCTCCCGGGAAGACCTGCTGCAGGCTGCCGGTAAAGCGCCGGAGGGCTTTTTAAAGGATAAGCTGTCTGATCTGGCGGTGATCCGGGGTACATATGAGGCGATTCTTGGAGAACACTATCTGGATGGAGAAGACGATCTGGCCCGCGCAGAGCAGCGGATTCGGGAACACGGCTGGTTTGCCGGAAAAGCGGTTTGGCTGGATGGGTTTAAAAGCTTTACGGCGGCACAGGAACGGATTATCCGCCGGATGCTGGAGCAGGGAGCTGAGGTGACCGTCACCCTTTCCCTGGAAGAAGGCGACAGCCGATTTTCCGTTACCGCGGAGACTTCCCGGCGGTTGCGGGCAATGGCTCGGGAAGCAGGTGTTCAAACGGCCTCTCCTGTGAGACTGTCAGACGGAATCGGGTATTCAGACCCTGCGATTCGCTGGTTTTCCCGGGAAGCCCTGCGAAATCGTCCCACCCCCTTCCCGGACAGCAATCAAGGGGTCAGGTGCTGCGCTCTGGCCAACGAATTTGATGAGGCTTCCTTTGCTGCCGCAGAACTGCTGCGCCTGGCTCAGGTGGAAGGGTATGTATTTTCCGAAATGGCCGTTCTGGTGCGGGATATGGAGCGGTATGCCCCTCTTTTGGAAGCCGCCTTTGATCGGTACGGCATCGCATATTATATGGACCGTGTGGAGAATATTGCGGCCATGCCGCTGGTGAGGTTTATTCAGCATGCTGCCGGTGTAGTCATGACAGGTTTTGACCGCAGCGAGGTGCTGGGAGCGTTAAAATGCGGTTTGATGGATGTGTCACTGGAAGAACTGGACGCCTTTGAAAATTACAGCTACGTTTGGAATATCAGCCGGGACAGCTTTTTTGTGCCGTTTCGGCAGAATCCGGCGGGCTATGCCGAACGGGAGATGACCGAAGCCGAATTGGCAGAACTGGCCCGGGCCGAAAAGGTCCGGGAGCTTTGCTGTGATGTTTTTTCGGAACTGGGAAAGAGAGGACAGGCAGAATCATGGCCCCGGGGAGTATTCGGATTACTGCAGCGGCTGGAACTGCCCGCCAAACTGGCGGAAAAGATCGCAGGATACCGCGCAGAAGGGGAGCAGAGGGCGGCTGATGATTTGGAGCGGACCTGGCAGGCAGTAATGGAGCTTTTAGATTCCATGGAGACAGTTCTCGGAGGCCGAGAAATCAGTGTCCGGGAATTCCGTGAGCTGTTTGCGGTCTGTACCGGCGGATACAGCCTGGGGCGGATCCCGCAAACGCTGGACAGCGTCCAGGTGGGAAGCGCAGACCGGGTTCGTGTCGACGGGAAAAAAGCTGTTCTGTTGCTGGGAGCCTGCGAGGGGGAGTTCCCGTTGGTGCCCAAATCCGACGGCATCTTTACCGACCGGGAACGGGAAGAGTTGTCTGCGTTGGGGGTAGAACTGTCAGGCAGCCAGGAAGAACGGATTTTGGAGGAGCGGTTTGTAGCTTGGCAGGCGCTTTCCTGCCCATCGGAAAAGCTGGTAATTACCTATCCGATGGGAGACGTGGCAGGCAAACCCCGGTATCCTTCCGCTTTGATAACCGCCTTCCGGGAAGTTTTCCCGGAAACACCGATAGAAAAGGATTTTCCGCCGGAATTTTTCTGCCGTACCGACAGGACAGCCTTCCTGCAGTATGTCCGCAGCTGTACCGACCACAGCGTCTTTGCCGCGTCGGCCCGGGAATTCCTGCGGCGGGAGGGCTGGGGGGAAAAGCTCAGCCGACTGGATGAGACATTGGCCCACAGACAGCTGCGGCTTCAGGACAGCGCCGTGGCCCGGAAGCTTTTCGGTGGGGCGCTGCGGGTATCCCCTACCCAAATTGAAAAATTTTTCACCTGCCGGTTCCAGTATTTCTGCCGCTATGGGCTTCAGCTGAAGGCCCGTGGCCGGGCGGAACTGAATCCTCTTGCCCGGGGAACCGTGATCCATTTTCTGCTGGAACGGGTTCTGTCCGGAGAATACGACGATTTTCGCTCCCTTCCTGATGAGGATCTGCGACAGCTGCTGGATGATCTTCTCATGGAATATCTGGAGAAGGCCATGGGCGGTGAGGCGGAAAAAAGCAGGCAGTTTCTTTACTATTATCGCCGGATGGGGAAAACGGCATTCCGGATTTTCCAGGCGCTTCGTGCAGAGTTTGCCCAGACCAGCTTTGTGATTGCAGGGCTGGAAGAGCCGGTGGAGGAAGGCAGCAAGATTTTGCCGCTGAAGATCTCTGTGGATGAAGACACCGTTATCACAGTCACCGGAAAAATTGACCGGGTCGATTTGTTCCGGGACGGGAAATTCTGCTATGCACGGATCGTGGATTATAAATCCGGCGGCAAGGAGTTTAAGCTGGATGCCATGGCAGAGGGACTGAATTTGCAGATGCTGCTTTACCTGTTCGCGCTGTGGAAAAACGGCCGGGAGGAATATCAGGACGTGACCCCGGCAGGAATCCTCTACATGCCTGCCGGAACAGTTGCGCCTGCCCTGCCCCGGGATGCCGGAGCCGAGGACGAGCAGCGGGCTGTGGAAACCGCTTATGCCATGAACGGGCTGCTGCTGGATGACCAGACTGTTTTAGCGGCCATGGAACCGGATCTTTCCGGACGGTTTTTGCCGGTGTACCTGGGCTCCAAGGGGTTGAAGGGAAAATACCTGGCCAGTCGGAAGGATTTCGAAAATCTGGAACAGTATACAGAAGGGCTGATTCGCACCATGTCTGACCGGCTGCGGCAGGGGGAAATCGGTCCGGACCCGTATGCGGACGGGAATTTCCAACCGTGTCAGTATTGCGATTACCGCCAGATCTGCGGCCATGAAGCCCGGGATGGATTCCGTTCCATTCACAAGACCACTCTGGAGGATATTGCGGCCGCCTGCGCAGCCGGAGAGGGGGAAGACCAATGACCTATCGTATCAAAAAACGATTTGCCGGAACCGGTATCCGGCTTCGGCGTCTGCGGCTGCGCCCCCGTAGCCTTGGACGAAAATGGACGCCGGAACAGGAACAGGCCATTTCTGTTCGTGGAGGAACCGTTTTGGTTGCGGCAGCCGCAGGCAGCGGAAAAACAGCGGTTCTGGTGGAGCGTGTCATTCGGCAGATCACCGAAGGGGATCCCCCTGTTCCGGCGGACCGGCTGTTGGTAGTAACCTTTACCAATGCGGCGGCAGCGGAGATGCGCAGCCGAATTACAGCGCGTCTGCGCGAGAAGATCGCCGCTTATCCGGAGGACGCATTTTTGGAGCGGCAGCTGCTGTTGCTGTCCCGGGCAAGAATCTGTACCATGGATGCCTTTTTTGCCGCTATGGTGCGGGAAAATTTTGAACGCCTTGAGGTGTCGCCGAATCTGCGTGTTGCGGATGAGCCGGAATTAGCCGCATTGCGGGCCGGAGTCATGGAGGCAGTTTTGGAGCGGCGGTTTGCTGAACCGGACGACGACTTTATGGCGGCTGTGGAATATTTCGGAGAAACCGACCACAATCGCCTTTCCCGGGAAATTCTCCGTTTGTACCTGCAGACCCGGTCGCTGCCGTATCCGGAACAGTGGATTTCCGAGCAGGAGGCCGCTTATGAAGCGAAGCTTCCGCCGGAGGATACTCTCTGGGGGCAGGAGCTGCTGGCTCGTGCTGCCCAGGCCCTGAAAAGCGGCCTGCAGATGTGCAGACAGCTATTTGAATTGTTGGAATTGGAACCATCGCTGAAGGACACCTATGAATTGACTCTCCGCTCAGATTTTGAATTGTTGGAGGGAGGCCTTGATTTGGCAGAGAAGCGATCATGGGACGCACTTTACCGATATTTAAAAACGGCGTCCTTCGGAAATCTGAAACGTGCGCCGAAGGGAATGGAGCCTTGGTTTAAGGAGCGGATTCAGGGAACACGGGCGTTATATAAAGACGCAGTCGGAGAAGCGCGGGAGTGTCTTCCCAGCGACAGCGCGGGCTTTTTGGACGACCTGCCCCGGCTGCAGCCGGCTGCCCGGGGACTCTCTTCGCTGCTAAGAGATTTTGACGGCGAGCTTTGTGCTG
>CALXBD010000138.1 GCA_944386445.1 uncultured Clostridia bacterium | reverse complement strand
GGGCTGTGGTTGGAACCTTTCGAGAACCATCTTGTGGTAGGATGAATGAACCAATCCACTGCATCCCTTACAGTGTAGCACAGACCTTGGAGAGGGTCTCTAATCACTACTACTCCATAATACAAGGGATGAATTCCAAAAAGGCATTGATGATCGGCCCCACACCTACAGCCACCGCTACCGTCCCAATCCCGATCTTCTTTCTGTCCAGGAAAGTCAGCACCAGGAGGACGGTCGCATTGACAATCAAGAATCCGGTGCCCAGCTTGACGCCCAGCAGCGCAGCCAACCCGCTGCAGAAAACAGACAGTGGATCCATTCCCAATCCGGAACAGGAAAATAACCACCCAGCAGCCGCCATCAAAAGGATTCCGCCAGCCAACAGCAGCCAGCGGATCACATTGTTTTTTTTCACGGTTCAGCCTTTCTGACGGTCGGCTCGGATTAAACTCCGAATGGCTTGGATGGCTATTTGAATAGCAGGAGCCGTGTCATGGAAACCGGGATCCTGAATGCCTTTTTTCCAACGCTCCTGATTGGCGCAGACCAGTAACACCGTACCGGTCCGAACCTTTCGAGCTGCCCCTACGATAAATAGAGTGGCAGACTCCATTTCGGAAGCCAGACATCCTCCCCGGAGCCAGGCTCGCCAACGATAATTCAGTTCGTCTGCCACAGGCTGATTATCCGGCTCATGCTGACCGTAAAAGGCATCCTTACATTGGACCACTCCCACATGATGAGGAAGTTTCAATGTTTCCGCAGCTCCGTTTAAGGCCTGCATGACCTGAAAGTCAGCTACAGCCGGGAACTCAATGGGTAGGTATTCCCGGCTGGTGCCTTCCGCCCGGATGGCGCCGCTGGCAATGACGATCTCCCCGGGAATGACCGCTTCGTTCATGCCGCCGCAGGTGCCGACCCGGATAAAGGTGTCCGCGCCGATTTTGACCAGCTCCTCCACAGCAATGGCAGCGGAAGGCCCGCCGATGCCGGTGGAGGTTACGCTGACCTTTTCTCCCAGCAAAGTGCCCGTATAGGTACAATATTCTCTATTATACGCGATTTGTTTCGGATTGTCCAGATAGGACGCGATCTGCTCGCAGCGGCCCGGGTCTCCTGGAAGGATCACATACCTTCCCACATCGCCGGGCTTCATCCGGATATGATATTGAAGATCTACAGGAAGCGGCATGGTTTATACCCCCTTTGCGTTCCGCACCAGGCTAACCAGACGGCTTGTGCCCAGTCGGTCAGCACCCAATGACAGGAAGGCCTCAGCATCTTCTAAGGTGCGAATGCCGCCTGCAGCTTTAATTTTCAGCGTAGGCGCACAATGGGCCCGCATCAGGCGGATGTCTTCTGCGGTGGCGCCGCCAGTAGAAAATCCGGTGGAGGTTTTGATGAAATCCGCGCCGGATTGGCTGACAATTTCACACATCCGGATTTTCTCCTCTTCTGTCAGCAGGCAGTTTTCAATAATCACCTTGAGAATACGCCCCTCTGAAGCGGCACGGAGCTGCTTGATTTCGTCAAGGACCCGATTGTAAAGCCCGTCTTTTACCCAGCCCAGGTTGATAACCATATCGATTTCATCTGCACCATTCTGAATGGCATCCCGGGTCTCGAAAACTTTCACGGCAGTGGTTTCATACCCGTTCGGAAATCCAATGATAGTGCAGATGGTAAGCTCAGGATAAGCTTCCCGTACCTGTTTTACGTAGCTGGGTGGGATACAGACCGATGCCGTGTGAAATTCCATCGCTTCCCGGCACAGGGCATCGATTTCCTGCCAGGCAGCTTGGGGAGAAAGCAGGGTGTGATCTGCGCAGCTGAGAATATCTTCATAGGTCATAGGGAATCCCCCTTTTTATTTTTTACGCGCTTCCAGCAAAGCATCCACCAATCTTCTGCGGACTTCTTCATAGTCAGCAGGATCGAAGCTGTATTGGGTATCATCGGCCTGATAGAAGTTCCAGCGAGTGATATCCGGCTGTCGGAATAGGAGTGTCAATGCTTCGTCTACGATTTTTTCACCATCGAGGCATTCCGCCTTGACCATCTGCATCAGCTCATAATCCCCAATTCCACGCTTGAGGGCAAAATACCGCAGAGAGTACATGGTATGTCCGTCCTTACCGGGATAGACTAGGAAGGCATCGCCGATGGGCCATTCCATTGCAGCGCCGTCTTCCCGGGGATGGACCGGCCAGCAGGTATAAGCCCACCGAAGGAACCCGTCCATTTTCAGCCACTCCGCCACCGGGCCATGGAGTCTGCCTTCCAGCAGCGGAGACCGCAGGAAGGTATTCGGTGTCAAAGGCCAGCAGCAGGTAGACCAGCATACTGTGCCGGTGCATCGGTCACAAGCCTTGCGGGTAAGGCCGCGTTCTTCTTCCTCACTGAGGGCAATATCTGAAATAACCGGCGTGTAAGCATCAAAATGCAGCTCCGGCCGTTTGTCGATGATGGAGGGACTGATATCCAGCTGGGTTCTGAATCCGGGGGCCACCTCCTTGAGAATAGCCAGTGATTTGTTATAATCGTCCATATCCGGTGGCTCATCCGCCGAGACCAGGCAGAATTTTAGCCAGCCTTCGTCCTTCAGCCACGTGTAGAGGGCAGAGATATATTCCTTGATCTCAGCGGTTTTCCGCATAAACTTTCCGCATCCGTCAGTCTCGTCGATATAGCGGAGCCGGATGGGATCCGGATAATCCTCGGTGATGTTGCCATAGATCTCAACACGGTCCACCCAGTTACGGATCAGCCCAAACAGATAGATTTCCCGGGTCATCCGGTACTTTCTGCAGAGTTCCAGATACCGTTGCAGGATGGAGAAATCATACCGGAAAGCGCCGTCCTTTTGGCGGAAGATACGGACCATATTGTATTCGAAAAGGTCGGAGGGCGGATCGGTTTTCTGATAGCAGAACTGTCCTGCCCAGGGGATATCTGCCACCGTCACAGTTGCTGCCACATTTCCCAGCTCGCTGAGGGAGCGGGTGTATTCCTCCAGGAGGTCAAAGTGCCGCTTAGAAAAGAGGGGGACCTCATATTGCCGGGCAATATTGCAGGGATGCTGCCAAATAACCAGATGAAATTTTCGGTCATCGCCGGTCGGCAGCACCACATCTTTTACCTGCACAGAAAAAGGAATCTTTTCGACCAGGATTTCATCTTCAAACATCCTGTGAACATAAAACTTCAAAGAGCCCTGGTAGCATCCAGGCGCCGTGTCCTCTGGGACAGAAATATATAAAAATAGCTGTGTAGGCAGCCACCCTGCTACTGTTTCGCTGCCCCATCCGGCCAAGGCATCTGCTTTAGGCACCTTGTCATCGTCCGGAAGGGTTTCGGTGCGGAAAAGGGTCACGTCGGACAGGCCCGGGCATTCTACCTCTCCACGTATGATGGGAAGCGGTCCCTTTAATGAAAATTCTGCCCGGTTTTCCACCAAAATAACCGAGCGTTCCTTGGGGCGCAGTACCAGAGAAGCCGCCGCGAAATCCCTGCGGCAGCAGGACATCTCCATGCTTGACAGTTCAAAAGAGGGCTCCTGCCCACGGATCAGTCGGTAGCTTTCATGCTGCCAGCCCCAGATAAAGTATTGATTCTCGTTCATAGGAACCTCCTTTTCAATCGTCTTTCCAGCGACGCAGATTGCGTTTTTGCTTGTTCCGGAAGCTTTCGGCAACCTCTTCCGGGGTGATTTTCAGGCAAATCAGCATATCAGTCAAATGCATCAAAACGTCGCAGACCTCTTCGGCAAAATGGGCATGGGTTTCCGGATCGCTAATGATGGCATCTTCTCCTTCCTTTTTGATGATGTCGATGACTTCACCGATTTCCCCCACAGTCCAAAGCAGGGAAGGGGCGGCCACTTCCGGACATAGCGGCCCCCAGTCATCCTCATAGGCCCGCCGAAGTTCCAGCTGAAGCTCCTGCATTTCGTCAATCGTCAGCGGTTTCACTGAATCACCCCTCCTTAAAGGCGCGTTGTGCTGCTGCAGCAGCTCCCAGTACCCCTGCGTCGTTCCCCAATTTTGCCAGACGGATTTCTGTTGCATGATAATACTGTCGGTAGGCGGTGTGTTTTTCCATACCTGCTCGAATAGCATTCAGGAGAAAGTCTCCGGCGGCACTGATCCCTCCTCCAATAGAGATTACGTCGGGCACAAAAATAGATATGAGGCTGATGAGCCCCACGCAGATTTCATCGATATAGTTTTCCCACACTGGCAGAATTTCCGGGACACCTTCCCGGACAGCGTCGATAATTTCCCGTGCCGAAGAATAGCCTTTCGCCTGTCTCACCAAAGCTGCCGCAGAAGCATACCGCTCATAGCAGCCGAATTCTCCACAGGGACAGGGTTCTCCTCCCGCATGGGTAATCATATGTCCGAATTCCGAGCCTGACCGTCTGATTTCCCGATAAGGCCGGCCGTCCAGGATTGCGCCGCCGCCGATACCGGTTCCCAACGTCAGATAAAGGGCATTTTGCTCTCCCTTTAAGGAACCATTTTCCCATTCCGCCATCATAGCGGCATGGGTATCTTGTTCCAAAACCACAGAGCGCCCCAGCTGTTTTTCCAGTAAGAACCCCAAGGGGACCTGCATCCATCCCAAATTGTCGGCAGTCACCAAACCGGTTTTCGGATCCACATCTCCGGCACACGCCACTCCGATGGGAATCGTCTCCCAGCCCTGTCCGCCATAATTCCGGATCAAATCCGCGATGCAGTGCGCCAGAGCAAAAGGATCTTTCAACGGAGTCGGGGCCTGTGCGTGCAGAACAATTTTTTCTTCCTCTATCAGCCCGAATTTAATTGTAGTTCCGCCAATGTCAATCCCAATGCTTTTCAACAGGTTTCCCCCTTCCGGCAGAAGTGGTTTCCTGTCAAGGTGAAGAGCGGGTTCATATCTTTGTCCCAGCCTGTCAGAAAAGCCTTGGCGCCCAGCCGGATACCGGCATCCATCCGGAGCCAGCGGGCAGGATTTACAGAAGCTGCTTTCAGCGCCTGATCGTCCGGAATTCCTAAGGAAATCAGGTTCCGCACGGCTCCCGGCAGATAGGTACCTCCTCCGTTCAGCCCGCCGCCTCTGACCTTAGAGACGCCGTTTCGGACTTCGACCATTTGGCCATTGTCCATATAGTCTCCATCAGGCAGATTGGTGGTGGAGACAGCATCGGAAATCAAGATCACCTTATCCGGTCCTTTGCAGGTCCAAATCAGCCGGATTGTTCCAGGGTGAAGATGGACAAGATCGCCAATCATCTCAGTGTAAATGGAAGGCGTTGTCAAAGCGGCAGCAATGAATCCCGGATCGCGGTGATGGATGGGCCGGGCTGCGTTGAAGCAGTGGCAGACAGAACCAACACCCCGTTCAAATGCAGCCATTCCTTCCTCGAAGGTGGCATCACAATGCCCGGCCTGAATCCGGATGCCCATATGATTCAGCAAGTCGATAACCTCTTCGGAGCCGGGTACCTCCGGGGCCAATGTCATCTCCCAAATAATGGATTCGTAGCCTTCCATCAGTTTTTTTGCCGTGGCTGCCGACGGTGAAAAAATATACTGCTCTTCCATAGCGCCCAGCCGTTTTTTGCTGATAAACGGTCCTTCCAGATGTGCCCCCAGCAGCCGTGCGCCTGGGACTCCCTCTTTTTTCTGACGCTCCATGACTTTTCGGATCACTTCCAACGATCCGCGCATGATCTCCTCGGGGCCTGTATACGGAGACGCCAGAATAGCGGCAACGCCGGATTCAGCCAAACGCTGCAGCCAGGCTACCATGCCTTCTTCTGTAGGATGCATGACATCGAATCCGTCTCCGCCATGAAGGTGGACGTCAATCAGGCCGGGAGCCACCGTTTCCGCCCGGAAATCAGCGGTGTTTCCGGCGGCAATGCGGCAGATAACACCATCCTGAATTTCCAGCACGCGATTTTCTTCCCAACCGTCTGGTGTCAGCAGTCGCCCGGCGCCGATCAGCACTTTCATAAAATCATCCTTTCAGAGAACCGACCATAACTCCCTTAACAAAATATTTCTGCAGGAACGGATAGATAACCAGAATCGGCACAGTACAAACAACAATATTCGCATATTTGACCAGTGTCATGGCAGCGGCATTGGTATGAACTGTGAATTTGGTTTGCACCTGTCCAGCTCCGGCCATCATCTGTTCGTTGCTGTCAATGAGGATTTCCCGCAGGACCGACTGGATCGGGTATTGGGAACGCTTGGTCAGAAAAATCATGGGTTCATACCACATATTCCAGTACCCTACGGCGCTGAAAAGAACCAATACCGCAATTACTGCGCCGCTTAACGGAATCAAGATCCGGGTCAGAATGGTAAAATCACTTGCTCCGTCGATCATAGCGACTTCTTTCAGCCCATCCGGAATATTTACAAACTGTGTGCGCATGATGATGATGTTCCAGACGCTGCAGGCGCCGGGCAGGAGAATTGCCCATGGGGTATTCATCAGATGCATCCGGTTAATCAACAGGAAAAACGGAATAATTCCGCCGCCGAAATACATGGTAATAGTAAAATAAACCATGATGGCTTTTTTGAGCATAACATTCTTTTTTGCCAGAACATAAGCTGTCATAACAGTTGTCAGGAATTGCAGTGAAGTTCCTACCACGATGTAAAAGATAGTGTTCATGAATCCGGTTGCAATGTTTTTATTTGCGAAAACAATTTTATAGGCATCGAACTGAATTCCTTGAGGAAGCAGTAAAAGGCCATTTTTTTTCATAACAGTAGAAGGATCACTGATAGACACTACTACAACCTGATAGAGCGGGTAAAGGCAGATCAGCGCTAAGAAAATCAGAAGGACATGGATGACTGTATCCAGGACGATATCGCCGGGAGTACGTTTCTGATGATGTCTGCTCATAATGTTCCCTCCTACCAGAGACTAGTCTCGGTGGTCTTGTTGCTGAACCAGTTAGCGAAGACCAGCAAAAGGAAATTGATAACCGTCTGGAAAAGTCCTACTGCTTCCGAATAGCTGTAGTCCCCGCCCTGAAGGCCTTGCCGATAGATGAAGGTACCGATGACGTCGCCGGTTTCGTAAGTCAGGGGGCTGTACAGCAGCAGGATTTTGTCTGAGTTGGCAGCCAGCAGTCCACCGACACTGAGAATCAGCAGGATTGTCATGGTAGGCACAATCCCAGGAATGGTGATATGCCACATCTGCCGGAGCCGCCCGCATCCATCCATGCGGGCGGCCTCGTAGAGGTCGGGATCGATACTGGTCAGAGCAGCCATATAGATAATGGAGTTCCACCCAATGGACTGCCACAGATCAGAAAAGACGATCACACTTGGGAAAAGTGCAGCATTGCTTAAAAAGCTCTGAGGTTCTCCCCCGAAGATCTTAATGATCTCGTTGATAACGCCATCGTACGCCATAAAAGATTTCAGCATGCCGCAGATAACCACTGTGGAAATAAAATAGGGCATGTAGGAGATGGTCTGTACCGTTCGTTTAAAGGCTTGGCTGCGTACCTCATTCAAAAGCAGCGCCAAAATGATCGGAAACGGAAAATTGACCAGCAGGCTGTAAACGCTGATAAACAAAGTGTTGCGGACGACTTTCAGTGCATGAGGGGATTGAAAAAATTTTGCAAAGTTTGCCAGCCCCACCCATTCACTGCCCAAAATTCCCGCCTGAGGCTTGTAGTCCTGGAAAACAATGAGAATTCCGTACATCGGTATGTAGCAAAAGATAAAAATCAGAACAATTGATGGAATGGCCATTAGGTAAGCCTGATAGTTGCGCTGGAGGTCCAGCTTCAAACGGCGTAACACAGTACAGTCCTCCCTTTACCGGCAATACGAATCGACTTATTCTTTCCCAGCCATTTTGTCTCTGGCTTCCTGAGCCAGTTCCTGTGCCCTATCTAAGCCCATGGATTTTGCGGTTTCACGGAATTCATCAAATTTGTCGAGGCTTTCCTCGCCGATGATAAATTTTAACACCATGGGATCCGCATAGGTCAAAGCGTCGTTGTAGGCAGAGTCAAATTCGCCCCAGAGATCATCTTCAAAGACGGTATAGCCCCAATTGGTATCGGCAGAGGCATTCTGGGCCCAGGTCAAGCAGGCTTCTGCGCGGGCAGAAAGTTTGGTATCGGAATCTGCTGTGCGCATCAGGCTTGAGCGATAACTGCAGTAGCCGGTAGAATTCGGGAACAGTTCGCAGGTAAAGAGATAATCTTGATCGCCATTGAATACCGCGTCGGTATAATAGGGGATACCATCCCGCAATTCATAGGTTTCGCCTTCAATGCCGTACGTGTGGCGGAGGATTGCCTCTTTCTTGAAGCCCACATTGAGCCATGCTGCGGCAATTTCGGGATGCTCGCAGGAGGTGGTAATACAGGTATAGCTGGTAGGTTGCGAATCATAGCTGTTGAGCCAAGTCAGTTGCTGATTGGTATCTGTCCGAGGCAGCGGCATAGCAACCACTTCAAATTCCTGTTCGCCGGTATAGTTCTGCTCCCAGATGTCGGGGGTAGTCCACTGATTAAAGTAAATTCCCAAGCGGTCGTCTAAGAACATGGCGTCCAGAGAAGTGGAATCCCGGTTCATAAAGTCGGGATCAATATAGCCTTTTTGGTACCAGTCGTTCATCAAGGTCAGATAATCCTTAAATGCATCCTGTGTATAGGCATGGGGATAAACAGTGGTACGGTCTTTGCTCATGGTAAAATAGGAAGGGTAGAGGCCAAAAGCGCTAGCGATGGAGCCATCGAGTCCATTGCAGCCATAATTTCCGAGATTCATTGGAATAACGTCTTCGCCTCTTTGCTTAAAAGCTTCCAGTACCACTTCCAATTCGTCAAGGGTTTCCGGGACTTCCAGCCCGGCCTCATCCAGCCAGTCCTTGCGGATGACAGGGCCTGCTTCCGGCAGGTAGGCGTCGGTCCAGATCTGTGAAACACACCACAGCGACCCGTCAAAGGTAGTACAGCCTTCCAGGAAGGCGCGTTGCGGCTGAGGCTGGTACAATTCTTTTTCAGGACCCCATTCCCAGTCTCCGAAGGAACCGTCCGAGCAGTTCAGTGCCGCCTTGTAGTCCGGCATATACTCATCCAGATACGGGTTCAGGTCCACAAAGCAGCCTTCGTCGATACCCGCCTGCGGTCCGCCGGGATACCAGGGCTCATAAAGAAGATCGTAAAACTCTTTTGAAGCAATCATCAGGTTCAGTTGTTGTTCCATCTGCTCATAGGACGGATGGATAAACTCAATCGTGACGCCGGTTTGCTCTTGGAGCCATTGAAAATAGGGGTGTTCCGCCAATGTGGAGAAATTCTGGGCAGCCGTACTATCTATGGGAATCCAGTAGGTCAGAGTGACGCCTTCGCTGCCTTCGATGTACAAGGATCCCTTTTCCTGGTTGGAAGAAGACGTCTCAGAAGCTCCGGTACTGCTCTGGCTGCTGACCTCGGAGCTGTTTTCATCGGCGTCAGAGCCGCAACTGGTGAAAACAGAGGTCACCATAGCGGTGCACAACGCGATGGAAAGGAAACGGATAAGACTGCTGTTTTTCATTTTGATATCCTCCTTTTGCGTAGTGTGATTTGACCCAGTTGAAAATGCGATTATAAGCACAAAAAACTTACACTTACATTATATTTTTTAGTGAATATTTTGCAATCCGCAGTTTCTGACAGGTCTAAGCATCAAAAAGTGACGCGAAAGGGCTCCGTTTTTATTTTAGAGACTTTTTGGGGAAGAAAAGGCCGCTCAGCCATACAGACTATGACTGGGCGGGAAAGGTTAGCTGCCGGCAGCAGAGGAAGTATTCGCATCCGGCGGAGTATGTTCTGTATTTT
Source organism: uncultured Clostridia bacterium (assembly GCA_944386445.1). Taxonomy (GTDB): domain Bacteria; phylum Bacillota; class Clostridia; order Oscillospirales; family Ruminococcaceae; genus Merdivicinus. Next base: position 19,060 of record CALXBD010000138.1, on the reverse strand, counting down.
TACGGTATTCGCTGGGGGTCTGGTTATAGATGGATTTGAATTTCCGGTTAAAGGTCAGAATACTGGTGTACCCGACTCTGGCCGCAATTTCCTGAATGGTCAGATTCTGACACTCTTTTAAAAGACGGGCAGCCTGACGAATCCGGACCTGATGGATATAGTCAAGAACACCTCCGTCAGCCTTACGGCTGAACAGCTGGGAAAGGCTGTTGGAAGACATTCCGAAAGCTTCCGCAACAGAGGAGACATTCAGCAGGGGGTCCGCATAATGGCAGTCAATGTATTGGCGAATCTCACCGATTCTTCCGATCTCTGAGGCCTCAGTGACAGAATGGCTTTCCTCATGGGCCTGATTCGCAAAAACCTGTTCCATCAGCTGATAAAGGTGCCGATGGTTTTTACAGTATAGGATCTCCTGAAGCAGGCGGCTCCATTGTTCTTCGCTGATATTGCCGCTGTCGCAGAGGGCGTCGATGTCATGCAGAAATTGATATTTTAAAGACGCTAGGTGGAGAAATGTGATATCCGATTCCGGGAAATACTCTTCCAGGAATTCGGCAGGGAAGAGGGTGGACAGCAACTGCGACGCCTCTTTAAACTGACATTTTCCCACCAAGGTTGAAAACAGGAGCTGCTTGTCGAGGTGATGCCAGTCGCGGAGAAAGCTTGAGGCTTTAAATTCGCAGTTGGAAAAGCTGGTCAGAATCGGGTCCGGGCGGATCTGCGCAAAGGCCTTGGCCATACAAGCCTCTCCGTAAGCCCGTTCCAGGCTGTCGGTCCCCTGATGGATCGAACTGAAGGCTGCGCTGAAAGAAGGCCCGGGTAGATTGTCCAGCCATTCGATTTGGGCAGTGAGAAATTTTTCGGCGTCCTGTTCGGAAAAATCCGGAGATTCCATTCCGAAAATTTCGACGATAGTGCCATCCAGGATCACACTGCGGCAAAAACAGTCTTTCGGCAGCGCCTGCTGGGACTGTGTAACACGCTGAAAAGCGTCTTCGGGGGAACTTTGAGCCGAAAAGCAAATGACGATATATCGGCATTCCGATGGAATAGAAGTCACTCCATGCTCCCGAAGATTGCCTCGAAGCATTTCCAGAATCCGGCTGCGGTCGATCAAAGCTTCGTATTCGACAATTTGCTCCTGGGCGGTGCGTCGTTGGTCCAGCAGGGCGTCCACCGCATCTTTGATCTGCTCCAGACCCTGGGAATTCGGCGTATCAGGACCGTAATGGTCGCGGATATAAGAGATCAGCTGCCGGATAGGCGTCACATTGCGCCGACTGAGCAGAAGGCTCAGGATCATTCCCAGGACAACGGAAGCAGACAGCAGGATCCAATAATATTGCTGCAGCTCTTGGCTTTTGCCCAGCAGCTGGGAGTAAGGTACGATGGCTTTGACCTGATATCCTCTAATGGAGGAATGAAGCGTATAAAGGAGCATCTCCTCTTTTTCGACCCGGATATCCCCGGAGTTTTCCGTGTCGGCAATTGAACGGAGACATTCATCTGAAAACTGGATGCCGGTTTTGTTGCTGGCGGCCAAAATCCCGTCGGTGTTCAAAAGCAAGAAAAGCCCGTTTTCCACGTTGCCTTTGTCGATGAGGGTAGTATAAAAACTCTTCCTCAACAGAAGAACCAGCTGCAACTCCGGCTGACCGGTACTGCTTTTGCGGATCGTTCGGATAAACGCCATATTTTCATCGGTAAGTGAAACTAAATCTGCGTAAGAAAAGGTACTGTGCAGCTCATCCATTTCTGAAATTGAAAGTCCGGCACTTTGGTAGAATTTTTGATACAGCATTTCCCTGCTGTAAGAGGCGGAGTTGCCGATGGCATAGTTGCTGTCGTTGGAATAGAGATAGAGAGCTGAAAGATATTCGGAACCGCTTTGCAGCTCCTGCTGGAGTTTGGAAGAGACATCAAACAGCTCCAGCCGTTGTACGGAATTCAGGGCTTCTTCTGTGGGAATCGTCAAATTCCACATTTCGTCATCCAGGCGCATAGCGAGGGTAGTCAGTTCCAGCAGTGTCCGGTCGATCTGCTGGACGCTGAACCGCAGGGATTCTTCTGCCAAAGATTTTTGCTGTTCCAGCACGGTATTTCGGAACCGGATATAGAACACGTTATTAAGGAGCAGCGGCAGAAATGCAACTAGGGTCATAGAGACCAGAAGTGCCAGAAATGGTCTCTTGGAAAAATGTTTCATTTTCTGATCCTTTCTTGCGCTTAGCAGGAGACGCGCAGCGATTTGCTGCATTTTATTATGAATATTCAAAAATATTTATTTCATATTAACACATAATTGCGCTTTTTTCCACTCAAAAGGTATTGTCGTACGAATCCATTGTTTTTCGATATTGGACAGGAGATTCCCCTACATATCTCTTGAAAAGGACGGAAAAATGTTGGCTGGAGGAAAATCCCAGTTCCATGGCAATCGACGTAATAGTTCGTTCAGTATCCCGAAGAAGCAGCTTGGATTGTGATATTTTTTCACGGATCATAAATTCTGCCGGCGGGATTCCTGTGGCCTGTTTAAATTTCTGTTTAAATCGGGATTCGGAAAGATTAACCAGGGCGGCCATTTGCGGAACATCTGGCATTTCGTTGTGACAGTCGCGAATATAGCGAATTACGGAAGAAATATCTTCCGGCAGCTGAGGCTTGTCAGGACTGCGTGCCTCCAGAACCTGAAAGAGAAAATCCGTCAGCCGAAGGCGAGTGACTGCAGCGCTTAGCGGTGACGTATCACCCACACTGTTAAAAAGCCGTTCCATTTCTCTGCGTGCCGGTATCGGCAGTTTAAACATTCGCGAAGGCAGGCTGCACAGCTGTTGCCAAAGAAACGCCCGTTCATTCTCTTCCAGCATGCAGAACTTTTTCATGGCTGTGGGAACTGCCATCAGGAAGTAGCAAAGGGCAGATCGGTTCTGAATGACATCTTCCGCCCCATGGTTTTCCCCCGGGAAAATAATCAGCAAGTCTCCTCCCTGCATGTCATATCTCTTCCCTTCCACCCACATTCGCTTGCAGCCGGAATAAAGCAGCAGAAATTCGATCATTTCCGGATGAAATTCCATGCGCATTGGGCCGGTGGCAGCGCGAATCTGCATTTTCCCGATTTCAGGCATTTCCGGCAATCCTGTCTGCTGGATCTGTTCCCAGCTGTAGGCGTTCATCGGCGGCGCTCCTTTCTGTAAAGGTTCGAAAAAGTATCACGATACAAATAAAAAATCTTATAACGGCAAACTATGTTACACTAAAAATAAGAAAGTGGGGCGCATTTATGGAGGTTTTGACACTTGCACTCCGTGCCGTGGGGGAAAGAGCTAATGAAGACACGTTGGCTCTCTTAACGGAGAAGCTTCATCGGGAGGATCGTCCATATATCATAGCGGTAGATTTCGACGGCACTCTTTGTGAAAATCGGTGGCCAGAAATCGGACCGGAAAATTCTGAATTGATCGCTGCTGTGTCCCTGCTCAGGGAAATGGGGGCTTTGATTATCCTATGGACCTGTCGTGAGGAGGATGATCTGGAAGCAGCGCTGGAATGGTGCCGTCAGAGGGGGCTTTCTTTTGATGCCGTCAACGAAAACTGCGCCTGCATTATTGAACTGTTCGAGTGGAATACCCGCAAGGTCCATGCCGATGAGTATTGGGACGACCGTGCGGTGCGAATTTACTGGAAAGGAAACGAATGATTCCGGAAAGGAGAGAAAATATGAAATTCGGAGAAATCAATAGAACCATTCGTTTGGGAATTATCGGCCTGGGAGGCCGTGGCTACGGACAGACGGAAACCCTTCTGGACATGCCGGATGTGGAAATCGCTGCAGTTTGTGATGTCTATCCGGATCGTGCGGCTGCAGGCGTGAAACTTGTAAAGCAGCGCCGGGGAACGGAGTGTTTTTCCACAACGGACTATCGGCAGGTAAACCGCTTTTCCGGGTTAGACGCAGTAGTGATTATGACCAGTTGGGAAACCCATATCCGCATCGCCATCGACGCCATGCGCTGCGGCAAGGCCGTGGCCATGGAGGTAGGGCCTGCGTCGTCTGTTGACGAGTGCTGGAGCCTGGTTCATGCATCGGAAGATACTGGCCTGCCCTGTATGATGCTGGAAAACGGTTGTTACGAGGATCAGCAGGTTACGCTGCTCAATATGGTGCGCCGGGGCATTTTTGGGGAACTGGTTTTTTGTGCGGGCGGATATCAGCATGACCTGCGCGGAGAGATTGGCTTCGGTGATGTGAATCGCCATTATCGTCAGCGGCACTTTCTCCACCGGAACGGGGAGATTTATCCGACCCACGAACTTGGACCGATTTCCAAGCTTTTGCAGATCAACCGGGGCAATCGGATCGTGTCCCTGACGGCGATGTCTTCCAAAGCAGCCGGACTTCACGACTGGTTTTTGCAGTGCCGCCCGGACCGTCCCGACCTGGCCAGCTGGAAGGTAACTCAGGGAGATGTAGTAGGAGTGCTGCTCCGCTGCGCCAACGGCGAGCTGATCCAACTAACCCACGACTGTACCCTTCCGAGGCCGTTTTCTCAGGATTTCCGGGTACAGGGCACCAAAGGTGTCTGGCGGGAAGCAGGACATAATATTTTTATTGAAGAGAAAGCCTCCGGTGAAGTAGAAGAATGGGGCGACTGGGAGTCCGATAAGGAATGGTTCGAAAAATATCGTCATCCACTCTGGAAAGCCTATGAAAAATTCGGGATGCACGGCGGCCATGGTGGATTGGATTATCTAACGCTGCGCGCTTTTGTAGAGGTAATCCAAAAAGGCGGGGAGCCGCCCATTGACGTTTATGATACTGCTGTTTGGATGGCGGTAGGCTGTCTGAGCGAACAGTCCATTGCATTGGGCGGAATGCCGGTAGCAGTTCCCGACTTTACCAATGGACTCTGGCTGACCAAGGGGCCGGATGAACCTTCCTGGTATTCTTTAGATGATGCCTACCCGGAGGAATTTGAGGATTTGATGTAACTTTCTTTTTATTATAGCGGGACTTTTCCGGCAGGGCAAGTCCCGTTTTTCCGCTGTGAAAGCGGAAAGCGGCATTTCATATGAGAAATGCCGCTGACGAAGGGATTATTCACAACAACGCGGGCGGCTAAGCTCTTCCAGATAACGCCGAAGATTTTGAAGCCCTATGCTGACAGCCAGCTCCGGCTCCTCCAGCCCTTCAAATTCGATGGTGACATCTCCGTCGAAGCCGGCGGCTTTTAAAACGGAGAGGCATTGTTTTACTGGTACAATCCCATGGCCTACGATAGCGCCCCGGATAAGATTCCCGCCGCGGGTAGGCCAGTATCCCCAGCCCGGGTCGGTTTGTTCACCCGACTTCCAGTGGAAGTCCTTGGCGTGGACATGGATGGTGTAGGGAGCTACCCGGGTGCAGGCTGAAATCGGATCCTCATCACCGTCCAGAAAATTTCCCATATCGCAGAGCAGGCCGAAATTAGGGTCACCGACCATGTTGGCCAATTTCTCTACCCGATCGCTGTCCTGGCAGAACCATCCATGATTTTCCACCATAGTTCGGACACCCTTTTCCGCTGCATAGCGGGTGATTTGTCGGCAGGCGTCGGAGAGTATAGGCAGACTGGCGTCAAAGCCCCTGTTGCCCTGAGTTCCTTCGGGATAGCCGATGGTTGCATCATGGCGCATTTTGGGCGCGCCCAGAATGGCGGCGATGTCCACCAGATGCTCAACCCGGGCAATTTCTGCCGAAAGATCCTCACACCGGAGAAAATCAGCTCCGACCGCAAACGCAGCAGCCGGCATCCCGACCCGTTCGCACTCTTCCCGAAGCCGTTTGGCGTAATCTTCGGGAGTCGAGCCGTCATGGGGCCAGATTTCCACAAATTCGATTGCGTCAAAGCCCAACTCCTTGGCCTTTGCAATGCAGGTCAGCTGGTTGAGAGTTCCTTCTCCCATCCGTCGATCCATACTGTATGTGCTGAGCGCAATACGCATGAGAGTACCCTCCTTTTTAAAGAATGACTTCGTGACCGCTACGGGCTGATTCGTAAATTGCTTCCAGAATCCTCATGATTGCAACTCCGTCTTCTGCAGGAGCCCGGCAGGGTGTACCGTTTCGGATGCAATCGATGTAATGGGCAATCTCATCAACAAACAAGTTGGATTCGTCTGTGTATTGCTCTCCGTTTGCCAGTGTGACATTGGCCATGTAACCGTTCACTTCGGTGTAGAATTCCAGGTTTGGATCGATCTTGACCCCGCCTTTGGTACCGAAGTATTCCTGAGAGTAGCGGTCTTCCTTAAGGTTCAGGCTGTAGGAGGTCTCTACTTCCAGAACAGCGCCGTTTTCGTAGCGGACCAGAGCTACCGCCAAATCTTCCACATCACAGATATGCTCAGCGGAGCCGCTGCTGGCACCATATTCGAACTTGCCTTTCACGCCGGGACGATCCCAGAGTTTCTGGAAGGTAGCGCCATATACGGAGATCGGTTTGGGATTCCCCATCAAAAACCGTGTCAGGTCGATGACATGAACACCCAAGTCAATGAGAGGGCCGCCTGCGGAGCGGGATTTGTCGCTGAACCAGCCGCCAGGATTTCCGCAGCGGCGCAGATAGGTTGCCTTAGCGTAATACATCTCCCCAAAGAAATCCGAACGGATAAAGTCTTCCATCAGGGCGCAGTCTTTTCCAAAGCGGCAGACAAAGCCGATCATCAGCAAACGGTTGCAGCGACGAGCTGTTTCCAGCATTTTTTCCGCTTCAGCAACGGAGGTCGCCATAGGCTTTTCACAAAGGACATTCTTGCCGGCTTCCAGGGCCATGATAGTGCAGGGGGCATGCTGGTTATTCCAGGTGCAGACGCTGACCGCGTCCAATTCCGGCAGGGCGTCCAGCATTTCACGTTCGCTGGTATAGCACCGGGTAATACCGTGAAGCTCTCCCATCTCTTTCAGGCGCTGGGGGTTGATGTCGCAGAAAGCATAAAGCTCCACATTGGGGTTCTGCTTATACGCGTAGATGTGTTCCTGAGCGATATTGCCTACGCCGATGATACCAATTTTAACCTTTTCCATATAACATCCTCCTTCAGATTATTTGATATATTGCCGCAGGAAGTCCGCAGCCAGCCGGATATCCGCCGCCGGATCATCGCCGACTTCCCGTTCGATTGTTAAGAATCCCCTGTATCCGATTTGATCCAAAGCCTTCAGGTATTCCGGCCAGCAGACGCCGCCTTGGCCCAGTGGGACTTCGGCGCAGTAATCCCCTTCATCAAAGGGACCATCCGGTTCTTTTAGGCCGTAAAGAATTTCCGCATCACACTTCTTGAACAGAAGTCCATCCTTTGCGTGAGTGTGGACAATGTAATCCTTCAGGGTGTACACCGCTTCCGCCGCATTGGTCCCAAAGGTCATAAACAGGTTTGCCGGGTCCAGATTGACGGCGACACCGGTGGAATGAAGCCCATCCAAAAATTTTCGCAGGGTTTCGGGGCGTTCCGGGCCGGTCTCGATGGCAAAATGGGCGCCCAAAGAGTCGGCAAACTCAGCAAGCCTCCCGCAGGCGTCCTGCAGCACTCCGTAACGGGGATGGGCAGGGTCTTCCGGGACGACCCCGATGTGCGTCGTAACGACTGTGGTGCCCAAATCCCGTGCCAGCTCCAGAATCCGTTTGGAAGCTTCAATCGCCTGGTCATTTCTGGCAGGATCATGGAAACCATATCCCAAATCCCCGCAAAGGGCGGAAATCGTAAGGCCGTAAGAATCCGCCATGGCACGGAATTCCCGTCTTTTGGCCGGCGTCATATTTTCCGGAGCCATTTCCCCTTCGGTTGCATAGACCTGGATTCCTTTCAGCCCCAACCCGGCCGCTTTTTTCATAGCAGCGGGAGCTTCCATACGAAAAGAATCCAATAATACGCCTATTAAAAAATCATACACAGATTCTCACTCCTTTTGTGGTATAATTTTATTGTAAATGCAAAATATCCCAAAGTAAAGCAAGGATTCTGCCAAAAGTTTGACCGATTGTGCACAACGGAGGTGTGAAATGACATTTTACGAGTACGATTCGGATATATATGATGACCCTGGTCTGCCGCTGCACATGGCCCTGAATGAATTGCGCGATTTTCCGGAGGCCTGGGACCTGCATTGGCATCAGGCGGTAGAGTTCCTTTATTGTGTGGAAGGGGAAGGAACGGCGGTGTCGGATACCCGGCATATTCCGCTGAAAGCCGGGGAGTTGGCAGTCATTAATCCCAACCGGCTGCACACCTTTTATGCGGCAGGAAGCTGCCAGTATTACTGTCTGTTGGTGGACCCGTCGATTTGGAATTTGCCTGGGACGGCAGTGCAGCCCTTTATTGCAGATGAGGAAGCGGGGCAGCAGCTGTTGGAAGCAGTAAAGGAAGCGGAAGAGCGGCGGCCCTATTATCAGACGGAGGTTCGAGCTCGGCTAAGCCGGTTGTGGGTGTATCTCTGCCGGAACTTCCCGGAGGAAGCCCGGGAGCCGGATGGAACAGGGAAGCAGCTGGAAATGGTAAAATCGGTCATCACCTATATCCGGCGGAATTTTGCCGAGCCTATGACGGTGGAAGATATCTGCGGGGCAGTATCCTTCAGCCGCTCTTATGTGTGCCATGTTTTCAAAGAGATTACCGGGCAGACACTGGTAGAATACATCAATTTTGTGCGGTGCCACAATGCCGACAGCCTTCTTCGCACAGGCATGTATAATGTCAGCGAGTGTGCTGAAAAAAGCGGATTTAAAACCCTCAGCTATTTTTCCAGAACCTATCGAAAGCTGCTGGGTGTACCGCCATCGAGCCACCGATAAGAGCAGTACAGCAGGGCTTATGCGGTTGTGTCTGATTACAATTTTATTATTTTCAGGCCTTTTTCCGCTGCGTATTTTACGGTGTACGCGGTGCCGCCCGTGCTTTTATACTGATAGCAGACACAAACGGAAGAAAAATCCACAAGATGGCGGTTCCTTTTATAGTAGCAGCCGAAACTGTAAGCCTCCTGGGTGTATACGACCCTGGAGGCTTTTTGTTTTAGTGCCTGGTACTGGTCGATTTCCCGGCGGCTCCAGCTTTTTTCGTGTTCGTATTGGTTTTGAAAGGGCAGGACCAGAATCAGATGGATTTGGGGGTATTTTTGTTTGAGTGCTAAAACGGCTTCGGAAGCAAGGGCGTCAAAGCCGCGGGCGCCGCCGGCGCCGAAATATAAATAACCTTGGCCGATCAGTTCTTCCACTGTTTTGCAAACGAGTGAAAATAACGCATTGGGCGAATCCTTTATTTCCCTGTGGCCTGTGAAGCACGCTGTTTTTTCTTTGCATATCATAATATAACAACCACCTTTGTTTATTACTTCTTAAATTATATTAAGTAATAATTCGTTTTGTCTAGTGTCACATCTACATAAAATAGAAGTAATAGACAGGGGTGATATGTATAAAAAAGGAAATTAATGTCATAGTAGGCGAAAATATTCGATTTTATCGTGAATCATTTGGTTATACAAGAGAAAAATTATCGGAACTGATAGATGTAAGTCCTAGGTTTCTGTATGATACAGAGATGGGCAGAGTTGGTGTTTCTATAACAACATTGAAAAAATTATGTGAGGTGTTAGGGATATCTGCTGACCGGCTGTTGTGGAGCAGGGAGGAAAAGAGCGTTGAGATTTCGGAGCGGCTGTCGCATGTTCCGGCGGAGTACGGGGAGCTTATTGAGGAGCTGATACAGAAGCAGCTTGAAATCATTGCGCTGGCGTCGAAAGAGCCGGGAAAGAAAACGAGGAGCTAGAAAGCTTAAAGCGTACCGGATAGGGAAGATTAAAAGCTTTACTCAATTTTTCTCGAAAAATTGCGGGAGTCCAGAGGGCAGAGCCCTCGGTCGCACTCCGCAGAGTGCGAAATCTTTATGATAAAAAAGCGCGGGAAAGGTGTGGAAAACCCACGCCTGGGGTTTTCCATACGGCGGTAGCCGTCCGTTGTTTTTCGAAGCGCGAAACTGCCGGACCATCCAGTGAATGGTCCGGCAGCGGTTTTTGTTAGAGCGATTTTTTCGGGGAACCCCTTGATAGGGTCCCTTACCCTCCTGATCTTTATTTGTGATAGGGGATTCCGCACTCTGCGGAGTGCGACCGAGGGCTCTGCCCTCTGGACACCCGCAAGCTTTTGAAAAAGCTTGACCAAAACTTTCAATCTCGTCTACAATTGCGTTCGGGAAAATAAAAGTTTTACTCGATTTTTTTCAAAAAATCGCGGGGGTGAAGGGGGCAGCGCCCCATCTCGCTCGTCGCAACGAGCGAAATCTCTATCTACGATAAAAAAGCGCGGGAAAGGTGTGGAAAACCCACGCCTGGGGTTTTCCATACGGCGGTAGCCGTCCGTTGTTTTTCGAAGCGCAAAACTGCCGGACCATCCAGTGAATGGTCCGGCAGCGGTGCTTCGTATGTTCGTTTTTCATATAAGGGTTGAACACTTCTCGTTTGCTTGCGCAAATACTCAGTGGTGGGCGACAAAACGCTCCAATCCGCCATTTTGCTCCGCAAAATGGCGGCGGCGGGTCATCGCCGGGGCCTCTGCGGAGGCCCTCTTTATTTTTATAGTTCGCGCCCGAGGCGCGAAGAGATGGGATTCCGCACTCTGCGGAGGGCGGCCAAGGCTCTGCCTTTGGAATCCGCAATTTTTCGAGAAAAATTGAGTAAAGCTTTTAATCTCGTCCACAATTACGCTTCGGAGACAAGTCCTTTATTTCCCGGTTCGCTGCAAAAAATAACGGACGGCTCTGACAGAACCGTCCGTTTGGCGTTAGTAGGAGATTTATTTGCTAATAAGCTCCAGAGTATCCAGAGCAATTGCCAGCTCTTCATTAGTAGGAATAACCCATACTTCAGCCTTGCAGCCGTCTTTGGAAATCCGTGTATCCTGACGGATATGCTGGATATTCTTGGAAGGATCCAGTTCGATGCCCAGGAATTCCATATCTTTGCAGATGTCCACACGCAACTCATCAGAGTTTTCGCCAATGCCGCCGGTGAGCAGCACAGCGTCCAAACCGCCCATAGCAGCCGCATAAGCACCAATGGTTTTCTTGATCTGGTAACGAACCATGTCACAGGTCAGGATTGCGCGCTTGTTGCCTTCGTGGGATGCGTCCACCAGATCACGAGAGTCAGAGGAAAAGCCGGAAACACCCAGGAAGCCGGATTTCTTATTCAAAATATCAGACATTTCGTCGGGAGACAGGTTTTCCTTCTTCATCAGATAGGTGACAACCGAAGGATCGATAGAGCCGCAGCGGGTGCCCATCAGAATACCATCCAGAGGGGTGAAGCCCATCGTTGTATCGATACATTTCCCGTCTTTGATAGCAGTAATAGAGGAACCATTGCCCAGATGGCACACGACGATCTTGGTTCCGATGGGGTTTCTGCCGGTGACCTGGAAGAAGTGGCTGCTGACATACCGATGGCTGGTTCCATGAAACCCGTATTTTCTGATGTGATATTTCTCATAATACTCATAGGGGATACCATACATGTAAGCTTTTTCAGGCATGGTCTGATGGAAGGAAGTGTCGAATACCGCAACCATCGGGACTTTCGGGCCAAGGACCTTGCGGCAGGCACGCATAGCGGCAGCCTGAGGAGGATTGTGAAGGGGCCCTAAATCAGAGAAAGATTCGATGTCATCGATCACCTTATCGGTAATGAGCGTAGACTGTTTGTAGGTCTCGCTGCCGTGGAGAACACGATGGCCTACGGCAGAGATCTCATCCACAGAATCGATAACCTTGCCCTGGCCGGAGGTCAGGACCTCGATAATTTTCATGAAAGCTTCCGTGTGGGAAGGGAAGGTGCAATCTTCTTTTGCATCCACACCGGCATCATTTTTGTAGGAAATCAGGCCGCCGGCAATGCCAATACGTTCACAGTTGCCTTTTGCAATCAGATGCTGATTTTCCATGTCAATAAGCTGGTATTTGAGGGAGGAGCTTCCCGCATTGAGGACTAGGATTTTCATTCGATAACCACCATTCCTTAATTTGTTCAAATTCCGTGCCGCATCCTCAGCAACACAAGGAACCCGGGTCGGGCAAAATTCATGGAAACTTGTCCGGTCGGGCTTGACTTTAATACTTCTACATTATATATTAGTATAATAGGGGAAAAATTTCAAGTGTTTTTTGAAAACGGATTGTCAATTTCAGCAGGAATACCGACTGTTTTACAGAAAACCGGGTATAACTTGGCGGGAACGCTGTGAGAACAGGAGTGAAAAGATGGAGTTAGCTGCAATTATTGCAGAATACAACCCGTTTCATAACGGGCATCTCTACCAACTGCAGGAAATCAGACGAAGAGGAGCTACCCACATTGTTGCCGTGATGAGCGGCAATGTCGTACAGCGCGCAGAGGTGGCCTGCTTTTATAAGCGGACTCGCGCGAAGGCTGCGGTTTTAAGCGGTGTAGATCTGGTGATCGAGCTGCCGGCCATTTACGCCTGCGCACCGGCAGAACGGTTTGCAGAGGGAGCCGTTAAAACATTGGCAGGCTTGGGTATTCCCGGGACGCTGTGGTTTGGCAGCGAATGCGGCAGTCTGGAGCAGCTGAAAGGCTGCGTGGCAGCACTGCGGCAAGTGGACGGTTCTCAGGAATTGAAGAACTACCTTAAAAAGGGGTATTCTTTTGCAAATGCCCGCGGAAAAGCGCTGGAAGCCCTCTGCGGCACTGAATCCGCAGCAATTTTGCGTCAGCCTAACAATTTGCTGGCAGTGGAGTACCTTCGCGCGCTGGAGCGTACAGAGGCTCCGCTGATTCCGGCCACGATCCAGCGCATTGGGGCAGGCCATGACAGCATGGCGCCGGAGGATTGTACCGCCAGTGCTACGCTTTTAAGGCAAATGGCCCAACTTTCCGGCATTCGCCAGATCAGGCCTTATGTGCCACCGGAAGCATATGCCCTCTATCGTCGGGATTACGCCTTGGGACAAGGCGGCGCATCTATGTATGCATTGGAACAGGTGCTGCTGTACCATTTGAAAACCTTATCCGTTGAACAGATTGCGGCTCTTCCCGAGGTCCAGGAAGGAATTGAATACCGCATCTATGATGCGGTGCGTCAGGCCAGCGGGTTGGATGATCTGCTGATGCGGATCAAAAGCAAGCGGTATGCTCTCAGCCGGATCAAACGGATTTTGCTGTATGCCATGATGGGAGTCACCCGACAGGATGCAGTACTTGAACCGGGGTATATTCGGGTCCTTGCATTCAATCAGTGGGGAAGGGAAATCCTCCGGACAGCAAGAAGAAGCAGTATATTGCCAATTTACCATTCTTTTGCCCGGCTGAAACGGGATTTTCCGGTTCACGCTGTGAAGGAAGCCTTGGCAAGCGATCTGTTTTGTGCAGCACTCCCCCGGTCAGGCAGCAGTTTCTCTGAATATCGGGATCCGCGGCCGGTTTTTGTGCCCTTTGAGGAAGATGAACATTGAAGCTGTTCTCAGTGACAATTATAAATTGAACGTAAAGGAAGGATCATTATGGGAATTCAATGTAAAGAAATTCAATATGGTGTTTATGGACGGTGCCTGGAAATGGATAACGGTCTTTGCCGCATGGTCATTACTGTTGACAAAGGTCCGCACATCATTTGTTTCCAACTCCATGGGCAGCCCAATGTGATGTTCGAGGACACGGAGAATACCACGACTCACAGTGGGCCGGATTTTGATGCGTATTTCTATCCGGGTGCGGCGTGGCATATCTACGGCGGACATCGGCTGTGGCTCTCCCCGGAGTCTATGCCGGAAACCTACTATCCCGACAATGATCCGGTGCCCTATACAATAGAGGGGAATACCGTTACGTTAACGCCGGATGTCCAGAAGGGAAATCTGGTTCAGTATGTGTTCCGGATCACTCTGGAGGAGGATTCGGCTCGGGCTACTATTGCTCATACGATTTACAACCGGGGCGACGCCGATAAAACCTTCGCGCCTTGGGGACTGACTGTGCTGGCAAAGAACGGCGTGGAGATCGTGCCTCAGGCGGACAAGAAAACCGGACTGCTGTCCAACCGGATCCTGGCGTTGTGGGACTACAGCGATATGTCCGATGACCGGGTCTGGTGGGGAAACCGCTACATTACCCTTCGGCAGGATCCTGAGGAGAAACAGGCGTTTAAGTTGGGAATTAATCATGAAAAACAGTGGTCTTCTTACCTGTTGGGAAAAGAACTGTTTGTAAAGCGGTACCATACTGTCGACGGCGGCAATTACCCGGATGGCGGCTGCTCGTTTGAAACCTATACCTGCGCCAATTTCCTGGAAATGGAAAGCCTGGGTGAATTGGTGACACTGGCTCCCGGCGAGAGCGTGGACCATACGGAAAATTGGGAGCTGACTCTGACTGAAGAGGGGTTCGACCGCAAGGATGAAGCCAGCATCGATGCGTTTGTAAAAAAATATATCCGCTGACAAGCGGGAAAAGGAGAGCAATATGATTTCCGTTGCCATTGACGGCCCTTCCGGAGCCGGAAAAAGCACTATCGCCCGCAGGGTAGCCGGTGAACTGGGTTTTGTGTATATTGATACCGGAGCCCTTTACCGCTCCATTGGGTATTACGTCCTGAAACAGGGGAAGAACCCTGAAAAAAAGGAAGATGTGACCGGCAGCCTGCCCGGTATCCAGCTGGAACTGCGTCATGTGGACGGCATCCAGCGGGTGTTCCTAAATGATGAGGACGTTTCGGATGACATCCGGACACCAGCCGTTTCCATGGCGGCTTCCCAGGTGTCCGCGGTGCCGGAGGTCAGGGCGTTTTTGTTGGAGCTTCAGCGGGAGATGGCACGAAAAAATAATGTGATCATGGACGGCAGGGACATCGGTACCGTAGTGCTGCCCAATGCGTCCTTAAAGATATTTCTTACAGCTGACCCGGAGGACCGCGCCCGCCGTCGGTATGAGGAACTGCTCGAAAAAGGTGAGACGGTAACTTATGAAGAAGTCCTGCGGGACGTGATCCAGCGGGATTACAACGATTCCCATCGGGAGATCGCTCCTTTACGGCAGGCGCCGGATGCAGTGCTTGCCAATACCACCGGATTCCCATTGGAAAAATCCGTAGCGCTGATCCGCTCGCTGGTGGAGGAGCGGCTGGCTGGGAAGGATGACGGAAAATGAGCTTTTATACCTTTGCACGGGTGATTGTTCGGGGATTTACCCATCTGCTGTATCGTTGCCGGGTAGAGGGCGTGGAGAATGTGCCGAAGGATCAGGGGTTTATTCTCTGCCCGAATCATATTTCCAATTATGACCCTATCTTTGCAGGCGCCTGGATTCAGCCCCAATGCACCTTTATGGCGAAAGAGGAGCTTTTCCATTTTAAACCCTTCGCCGCGCTGATTAAGTCACTGGGCGCATTTCCTGTTGCGCGTGGCAAGGGGGATACCGGCGCTATCGATCGGGCAGTGGAACTGATCCGCAGCGGGCGAGTGGTGATGATCTTTCCGGAAGGCCACCGTTCAAAAACCGGGGAGCTGCTGAAACTGAAATCAGGCGCTGTGGTAATTGCTTCTCAGACCCAGGGCAATATCGTGCCATGTGCCATTAAAAAGGGAAAGCGAAAATTTCTGCGTACACCGGTTACAGTGCGATACGGAAAAATGATTCCTTATGAGGAGCTTGGCATCGTTGAGAAAACTCCCGCCGAAATCAAAAATGCGAACCGCATGCTGACAGCCGCGTTGCAACAGCTCCTGGAGGAAACCCATGTATAAAATTACGCTCGCCAAAAGCGCCGGCTTCTGTTTTGGAGTAAAGCGTGCCGTGGATCGGGCATTTCAGCTGGCAGAGGAAAAAATCGACGCCGTAACATTGGGACCGATCATCCATAATCCCCAGGTGGTGGAACGGCTTAGCAGGAAGGGCTTGAAACCTGTAAATTCCCCGGAGGAGATCGGGCCGGATCAGGTAGTGCTGATCCGCTCCCACGGAGTCGCTAAAAATGTTTACGATGCCCTTGCTCCGCGGAAGATTGTAGATTGCACCTGCCCTTTCGTGGCGAAGATCCATCGGATTGTCGCAGAACAGTCCGCTGCCGGGAAGACTATTTTGATTGCGGGAGATGCCGCTCATCCGGAGATACAAGGAATCGTAGGGCACTGCCAAGGACCGGTTTTTACATTTCGAACGGAAGAAGAATTGCTCGAAATCCTGCAAAAACTGAAGGATGAAGGCGAAAATCCTGTAGCAGTTGCGGCTCAAACAACTTTTAACGAGATTTTGTGGAAAAAATTCCAACAAATTATCGAAAAACTATATACAAACGCGAAAATCTTTGATACAATATGTAGTGCGACCACTTCTCGTCAAACAGAGGCAGTGGCTCTCGCAAAAGAATCTGATTTTATGGTTGTCATTGGTGGGAAATCCAGTTCCAATACCTTGAAGCTGTTTGAAATTTGCTCCCGTTTCTGCGAAACGATTTTGGTAGAATCCAAAACAGACCTTGACAAACATCAGATTTTACGCCATAATAGAATAGGCGTTACTGCCGGCGCATCTACGCCGGCTGATATAATCAAGGAGGTTCTAAATACCATGACTGAAATTTTGGAAAACCAAGACGAAGAGATGAACTTCGCAGAACTTTTGGAGCAGTCTCTCAGCGAGAATAACGAGAAATTATATACAAACAAGAGAGTAAAAGGCATCATCACAAATATTGCTCCCAATGAACTGCATGTGGATGTCGGAGCAAAACAGGCCGGTATCGTCCCCGCTTCTGAACTGAGCGACGATCCCTCTGTTACAACTGAGTCCTTCGAAAAAGGCCAGGAGATCGAATTGATCGTTCTGAAGGTCAATGACCAGGAAGGAATTGTTACCCTTTCTAAAAAGCGCTGCGATGCCGAGGCAGGTTATGACGCGATCTGCAAGGCATATGAGGATCAGTCTGTTCTGGAAGGTACTGTTGTGGAAGTCGTAAAAGGCGGCGTTCTGGTGCTGACCAACGGCCTTAAGATTTTTGTCCCCGCTTCTATGACCTCTGACCGTAAGGTCGAGGATCTGAATACCTTGCTTAAGAAGGATGTCCGCTTCAAAATTATCGAGGTCAATGATCGCCGCCGTCGCGCAGTAGGCTCTATTCGTGCGGTTCTGGCTGACGAGAAGAAGGCAAAACAGGAAGAGTTCTGGGCAAATGTGGAAGTCGGCAAGGTGTATCATGGCGAAGTGAAGTCCCTGACCTCTTACGGCGCTTTTGTAGACTTGGGCGGCGTTGACGGCATGATTCATATCACGGAACTGTCTTGGACCCGGATTAAGAGCCCTGAGGAAGTGGTCCATGTGGGCGACATGGTGGAAGTCTATATTAAGGATATTGACCCTGAGAAGAAGAAAATTTCTCTGGGCTATAAGAAGGCCGAGGATAATCCTTGGGAAATCTTTAAGAGAGACTATGCCATTGGCTCTGTAGTGGAAGTCAAAATTGTTTCCATTACTTCCTTCGGTGCTTTTGCACAGATCATCCCCGGCGTTGACGGCCTGATCCATATTTCTCAGATTGCCAACGAGCGGATTGCCAAAGTGTCTGATAAGCTGGCTGTCGGCGATGTAGTCAAAGCTAAGATCATTGACATCGATTATGACAAGAAGAAAGTCAGCCTGTCTATCCGTGCAACTCTGGAAGAGGCTCCTGCCGAGGAAGAGAAAGCGGAGGAAGAGACTTCCGCAGCTTCCCAGTATGCTGCTGATTTGGAAGGCATCGAAGGCGTAACAGTTGAATAATTAGAAATTTCTATAAAAATATCCCCCTTGCAGCGCAAGGGGGATATTTTTATGCAGATATCCGTGAAGGATGTTGGAAATAAAGGCATTACAGGGCAGCTTAAGAAAAAGTTAATTCTTTTTTTAATCGGATGTGCTACAATAAGACCAGTAGCGAGAGGAGGATGAGAAAGTTGGATGATATTCTGATCTCAGGGCAGAATTTGTGCAAGTATTACCGGGAGCCCGCCTTGGATAATGTGAGTTTTGAAGTGCGGAAAGGAAATATTTTCGGGCTGGTAGGCAAAAATGGAGCCGGAAAGACGACGCTGATTCGCATAGCCGCCGGACAGGTTCTGGCAGCATCCGGAGAGCTTTCTCTGTTCGGAGAACATCGCCCCGGGGGATTGGAGCGGGCAAGGCACAGAATGGGCTGCATGATCGAAACCCCCAGCTTTTTTCCGTATCTCACCGCAGAAGAAAATTTGGAGTGCTATCGAATCCAGCGAGGGATTCAGGACAAGGGTTGCGTAAAACAGGCGTTACAGCAGGTGGGACTGGTGGCTGTCGGACGAAAAAAATTCAAAGAGTTTTCTCTGGGAATGAAGCAGCGGTTGGGCTTGGCTCTGGCAATTTTGGGCAAGCCGGAATTGCTGTTGCTGGATGAGCCGATCAATGGGTTGGATCCCATGGGAATCGTGGAATTTCGCGAAATCCTATTGAAGCTGAATCGGGAACAGGGCGTTACAATTTTGATTTCCAGCCACATTTTAAGCGAATTGTCGAGTTTGGCTACTCATTACGGCTTTCTGGAAAAGGGAAGGCTCTTGGAACAGGTTTCCGCCCAGGAAATCCAAAACCGCTGTCGGGATTGTTTGGTGGTCCGGGTTATGGATACCGATATGGCCGCGGCAGCGTTAGAACAGATAAAAATTCGGGATTTTGAAGTTCTTCCGGAAGGGGTTATTCGGATATACAGCCACTTAGACCGGCCGCAGGATATTTCAGAGACCATCGTAAAAAGCGGGGCGGCACTGGTGGGAATGGAAACAAAGACCGCCAGTCTGGAAGACTATTTCCTTCAGCTGATAGGAGGAGCACAAAATGCTGAATTATCTGAAAAGTGAGTGTTACCGGACCTTCCATCGGAAATATCTGTATGTGTTTGTGGGGATCTGTGCGCTGACTGCACTGGGCGTCTGTGTTCTATTTGGCGCCGGAGATACACAGGGCCTTCCTGCGGAAATTGTTTTAAGTATAGTGATTGCTTATTTG
>CALXBD010000137.1 GCA_944386445.1 uncultured Clostridia bacterium | reverse complement strand
GCAAAAAGGTGTTCCACAAGGCGGTTCCGGCCGACTAAGGCTCAAAGATTCCCCGGGAAATTAAGCCAATCCAGGCTGTTTTCCGGGGAATTCGGTATTTTTTTGAAAATTCCTTGCAAAGCTGGATTAGGACGGTTATAATGAAACTGGGGCAATTTTGGAGCGCATTTTTCTTCACATGAAGGGAGTGGCAATCATGCAGCCGAATACCCGTGTGCTGATCACACCGGTTTCCGACGGAGATAATCCTTTTTTGCAGAATATTGAGATCCGGCTGGCAGGATATTATCGCCATGCCGCAGAGCAGCTTGTGGAACAGCCAGGCGGCGATGGAACACTTTTGCTATACTGTGCAGAAGGCAAAGGCTTTGTTGAAATTGATGGGCGCGTCATGCTGGTCAATCAGGGAGAGGCTGTTATTTTGATGCCCGGAGCTGCTCGGGTTTATGGCGCGGATGCGGAGGCTCCATGGTCACTTATCTGGGTCAGTTTTCATGGAAAAATGACGGATTTTCTTAGGGAGCGCCTGGCAATTGAAGGGGATGGCATCGTATTGCGGCAGAACCTGCGTGAGACAGGGCCGCTTTTGGAACAGATGCTGGAAACGCTTGCAGAGGGTCAGGACCTGATGCGGCTGTTGGAAGCATCTGCGGCTTTGCAGCTAGCGTTATGCCGGATGGTTTCGGCGAACTTGTGCGCCGGCGCGCAAAGGCAGCATGTGGAACGGGCTAAAGAATACTTGCTGGCCCATATCGAAAAGGACACCTCTCTTCAGGAATTGGCAAATGCTACCGGTGTATCAAAGTTTTATTTAATTCGGATTTTTAAGGCTCATTTTGGGACCTCTCCTATGGAGTACCTGAGAGGGGCCAGAATGCAGCGCGCTTGTGACCTGCTGCTGGAAACAGAGTTTTCTATTAAGGAGATCGGTAAACAGTTGTCTTATGATTCCGCATACCATTTTGCGCAATGTTTTCGGCAGTATGCCGGATGCAGTCCCAGTGAATTCCGGAAAGCTGTCCGAAGAGCCAAAACAACAGACAACAAAGGAGGCAACAGCGGTATATAAGACCGCTTGAATTATGGCTATTGATAAGGTAAAAGAATACTTCAGACAATTTGGCAGAGACAAGGATATATTGGAATTCCCCGTTTCCAGCGCCACAGTAGAGTTGGCAGCCGAAGCGCTCCATACAGATCCTGCCAGGATTGCCAAGACGATTTCCTTGTACGGCGAGGAAGGGAACTGTATTTTAATCATTACAGCCGGGGATCAGAAAATTGACAATAGTAAGTATAAACACTTTTTTGGTAAAAAAGCTAAAATGCTGGCTTTTGACGATGTGGAACCGATGACCGGACATGCTCCGGGAGGAGTTTGTCCTTTTGCCAACCCTGAGGGAACAAAAGTATATCTGGATGTGTCTCTTCAACGTTTTGAAACAGTGTTTCCTGCCTGCGGAAGTGAGAATTCCGCCATTGAACTGAATTGTTCAGAGCTTGAGAAGTTTTCAGGTTCATTGGGCTGGATTGATGTTTGTAAGGGGAAGGGAGAGTCCTGAAATTGAAACAAAAACTGGCAGCTTTTCTGCGTGAAGAGCCGGTATTGATAATTTCGGGTATTTTGGCAATTTTCTCGATGCTTGCGGTGCCGCCTAATGCCGCTTACATAGATTACATTGATTTCCGAACCTTGGGAATTCTGTTTTGTCTGATGGCCGCGGTGGCAGGGCTGACAGAGGCAGGGCTTTTTGATCGAGTGGCGCGGCTTTTGGCAAAGCGGAGTGGCACATTAAAACGGCTGAATTTACTTCTGGTGCTTTTATGCTTCTGTACGTCCATGCTGATCACCAATGATGTGGCACTGATTACCTTTGTGCCGCTGACGTTGCTGATGCTGGGTGGCGCAGAAGAGCGCTGTCGAATCTTTACCGTGGTGATGGAGACGATCGCCGCAAATCTTGGCAGTATGCTGACACCGGTAGGAAACCCGCAGAATTTATATCTGTATTCCCATTATGAAGTAGGTGTCGGAGAATTCTTTGCGGTAACTGCACCGGTTTGGATTGCGGGTCTGATTCTGACAGCAGGCGCGGTTTTGGTAATGCGGCTGCCTGGTGAGGTGCATGCTTCCACAGAATCATCTGCGACCTTTTCCGGGAAAAAAGCGGCAATTTACGGAGGAATGTTTTTATTATGCCTGTTGGCGGTATTCCGGGTCTTGCACTGGGGAATCGTGTTGGCAGTGATTATTTTGTTCTTGCTGCTGTTTAACCGTCGAATTTTTAAAAAGGTGGATTACAGTCTTCTGCTGACTTTCTGCTTCTTTTTCCTGCTGGTGGGAAATCTAGGGAAAATTCCCGCAGTGGAACAATGGATTTCTTCGCTTTTGCAGGGCCATGAATTGTGGGCCTCAGCAGCAGTAAGTCAAGTGATCAGTAATGTTCCGGCAGCTTTAATGCTCTCAGGTTTTACGGAAAACTGGAAGGGATTGCTGCTGGGAACGAATATCGGCGGTTTGGGGACGCTGATTGCATCTATGGCCAGCCTGATTTCGTTTCGCCTTTATACTCGGGGAGAGGGTGCAAAAACCGGAAAGTATCTTTTGGTATTTACCGGATATAATGTGTTGTTTCTGGCTGTGCTGGCCGTGTTTTCTTTGATTTTGTAAAGGAGAGGTACTATGAGCAATATCTGGCATGATATGAATCCAAACCGGATACATCCGGAGGATTTTATTGCTGTGATTGAAATCAGCAAAGGAAGTAAGAAAAAATATGAGCTGGATAAGGAAACGGGATTTATTATTTTGGACCGGATTCTTTATACGTCGACCCATTATCCTGCCAATTATGGATTGATTCCGCGGACATATGCAGACGACGGTGACCCTCTTGATGTGCTGGTCCTTTGTTCGGAAGAACTGGAACCGTTGACTCTGGTGCGGTGCTATCCCATCGGCATGATCAAGATGATTGATAACGGTCGTGATGATGAAAAAATTATTGCGATTCCGTTTAATGATCCTACCTATAATGTTTACCATGATATCAGCGAACTGCCATCTCATATTTTTGAGGAGATGCGGCATTTCTTCTCAGTTTATAAGGCGCTGGAGCATAAACAGACAGCGGTGGATGAAGTGCGCGGAAGGGAAGAAGCTGTAAAGGTAATAGCGGAGTGCATCGAACGGTATGAAGTCGGATTTTGTGGGAAATGCAAAAAGGAGGAAACCCCGTGAATCGATATGCATCTATCAGAGAATGTCCTGAATACGTGGGAATTGAAACGGCCCGAGGATGGGAACAAATGGAAAAAACCCGGGATTGTTATGGACTACGAGATACGACGGTAATAATCGGAGAAGATGGAAAATCAGTTTCATTAACTGCTTGGGAACCTGTGTTGCGGCTAAGAATCTGTTGGCGGCAGGAGATCTCTGAGCCTGTTAAAGTTCTGGGAGATCACTGGGAACGTGGCTATGGCGATTTGGAATGGCGGGGTGTTGTGCCGGAAAGGGTACTGCCATGGTATGTTTTAGTCAGTGATGCAGCAGATGTTCACTGTTGGGGCGTGAAAACAGGAGGCAATGCATTCTGCAGCTTTCGCTTCGAAGCAAAGCGGCTGACATTGGAAATTGATGTGCGCTGTGGTGGAGAAGGGGTCATGCTGAACGGAAAATCTCTGCTGGCAGCGGAAATAGTCGAGTTTTTCAGTTCGGAACGGCCGTATTTGGCGGCAAAAATGTTTTGTCAGCGATTGTGTGCTCAGCCCCGGATGCCGGAAGGGCCTGTTTATGGTGGAAATGACTGGTACAGCGCATATGGGAATAATTCTTCTGCATTAATTCTGGAGCATAGCCGCATGATCGCTGACTGGGCAGGGGATAATGCAGTAAGGCCTTACATGGTTGTAGATGATGGATGGGAAATTTGTCATAGCGGGTTGCCAGGTTATAATGGCGGGCCTTGGGGCATGTCTAATCGGAACTTTCCGGAGGGAATGGCGAGCTTGGCAGATAAAATGAAAAAAATTGGTGTCAGGCCCGGCCTTTGGTTCCGTCCCTTACTGAATGCAGGAAAGGTTCCGGCCAGCTGGAAGCTGCAGCGTCCGGACGGCGAACGCTACCTGGATCCCAGTGTGGACGGAGTTCTGGAACTTGTTTCGGAAGATATGAAGCGTTTTTCTGACTGGGGATTTGAATTGGTCAAACATGACTATTCGACTTATGATATCTTCGGTTGCTGGGGTATGAATATGGGTTCGGAACTGACTTGCGATGGGTGGCATTTCTCACGGGAAGACCTGACGACAGCTCAGATAATAAAACAGTTTTATCAAGCCCTGCGAGATGCTGGAAAAGGGCTAACCATTATCGGATGCAATACGGTAGGACATCTGGCAGCGGGAATTTTTGACATTCAGCGCTGCGGGGATGATACCAGCGGCCGTAAATGGGAGGTAACGCGTAAGATGGGGCCGAATACGCTGGCTTTCCGGATGCCGCAGCATGAGACGTTTTTTGCTGTAGACGGCGATTGTGTGGGATTGACCCGCAATGTTCCTTGGGAGAAAAATCGTCAGTGGCTTGATTTGCTGGCTCAAAGCGGAACTCCGCTTTTTGTATCGGTGGAAGCTGCAGCGATCGGAAAAGAACAGGAACGCGCCTTGAGGGAAGCATTTAAGCACGCAGGAAGCTTTCAGATACCTGGGGAACCTTTAGACTGGTGTTGGAATACCTGTCCAAGCACATGGTTATTAAATGGACAGAAAGTGGAATTTGATTGGTAAACGAAGAAAAATCCGCGGATGCCGCCAAAAAGCATCCGCGGATTTTTCGTTTAACCTTCCAGAATTTCCTGAAGCTCTTCGAACTTTTCATGAGTAATGAGGGCATCCTGGTCGCCATATTTAAATTTAACAATATAGGTCCAGCGGCCGTAAGGGTAAATCATTTTTACAGCAGAGGTATTGATAATGTAGGATCGATGGCTCCGCATAAAGAGCCTGTGGTCCAGCTTTTCCCAAAGCTTATTCAAGCTGTCTGAAGTAGAATAACTTCCGTCAGTTGTACAGATAACCGTATTCCTGTCCTCTCTTTGGATGAAAATAATGTCCCCAACATCCACTAAAATCATTCCGTCATGATTACGGATCATCAGTTTTTGTACCCCGGAAGCATTTTCTCGGTTTTGTTTTTCAAAATTTGCACGCAATTTATTCAAAGTTTGCCGGACTCGATCGACCTTAAATGGTTTCACCAGATAATCAGCGGCATAAACCTCGAATGCTTCGGGCATATACTGGGCGTGCGCAGTAGCAATAATCAATGCGGCTCCGGGAACAGTGCGATTGATTTCTCTGGCAGCATCGACGCCGCTAAGCCGGGGCATTTCTACATCCAGAAAAACCACATCCGGTTTTAAAGAAGCCGCTATTTCCACAGCTTCCACACCATCACAAGCTTCTCCGGCTATGGAAAATCCTTCCGCCTGCTCCACTATTTTTCGCAGGACCAGCCGCATTCCAGGGTCATCGTCTGCAATCAATACCTTGAATTCCATCCATGTCTTCCTCTCCGCCGCGATATAGGCGGCCCCAGAATTTCTCCGGACAGCATAGCTCCTGCCAATCCCTGCCGGCATATATTGAGCAAATATTGAGCAGAAGATGCCGCTTCTGTATGGGTAACAGGAGCTTTGTCGGAAATTTTGCTGACAGAAACCTTTCCCTCCGTAGAAGTTCCTTCCGGCGCCCCCTCCGGAACCAATTTTTCCGGTGTCATTTTTTCCGGCACGAGAGGTTCCGGTACGAGTCGACTTTGAGAAGCGGTTTTAGCCGATCCGTCTTTTAAGTTGGGACCTTTGTGCGTTTTTGATGCTTTGATGGGAAGTTTTTCCCCAACCAAATCGCCCAGCAAGTCGCCGGCAAAGTCTACGGCAACTTCTACAAGACTGTCCAAATCAGCCATTAAGAGCGCTCCTTTCTTTCGGAGAGTTATGAATCCAATTTAGAAGTATCCCCAGCAGAGTGAGGCGCAGCAATCGATTCACGCATTTGGGTATCAGCATTGATATTCTGCATATTGTAATAATCCATTACACCCAGCTTGCCGTCCCGCAGAGCTTGAGCCATTGCTTTCGGAACCTCTGCTTCCGCTTCCACAACCTTGGCCCGCATTTCTTGTACAGATGCCTTCATTTCCTGCTCACGAGCGACAGCCATTGCTCTCCGCTCCTCAGCTTTTGCCTGAGCAATCCGTTTATCGGCCTCTGCCTGGTCGGTCTGAAGCTGTGCGCCTACATTGCGGCCCACATCTACGTCAGCAATATCAATGGAAAGAATTTCAAATGCGGTTCCGGCATCAAGACCCTTGGCAAGAACAGTTTCCGAAATCAGATCCGGGTTTTCCAGCACCTGCTTATGAGTTTCTGCAGAACCAACCGTTGTAACAATACCTTCACCGACACGGGCGATAACCGTCTGTTCTCCGGCGCCGCCTACCAACCGGTCAATATTAGCACGAACTGTAACCCGTGCCTTTGCACGAAGCTCGATGCCGTCTTTTGCAATGGCGGCAATTACCGGTGTTTCAATGACCTTGGGGTTTACGCTCATCTGAACCGCTTCCAATACGTTTCGGCCTGCCAAATCGATGGCAGCAGCCCGTTCAAATTCAAGAGGGATATTTGCCCTCTGTGCAGCGATGAGTGCATTTACAACTCTGTCGACATTACCGCCGGCAAGATAATGAGCTTCCAGCTTATTAATAGGCAAATCAATGCCGGCCTTAGTTGCCTTAATCAGCGGCACGACAATCTTGGAAGGCTGGACCCGGCGCAGACGCATACCGACCAGTGTTCCGATGCCTACATGGACGTTGGCTGCCATGGCGGAAATCCATAGTGAAACTGGTACAAAGCTGAAAAACAGGCAGAGAACCAGCAAAATTGCTGCGATCAGCAAAATCCAACCCAAATATTCCATATTGACAACTCCTTTTCAAAGATATTATACAGATGTACCATTCTCGCTGGAGGAACTTCTGGCGACAACGATGCGATTGCCTTC
The DNA here is from genome assembly GCA_944386445.1 of uncultured Clostridia bacterium. GTDB lineage: Bacteria > Bacillota > Clostridia > Oscillospirales > Ruminococcaceae > Merdivicinus. The sequence goes on along the minus strand of CALXBD010000137.1, from coordinate 3,824 downwards.
TACCTCCACAACAGTTACCGGGGTATCCTTATCAATAAAATCCCCACGGGTAACCACATCCAGCCGGATCCCATCCAGATCTGCACAGCCTGAGGGTCGCAGAGGCGTGATCGCGATTCCTTTTTTGCCCAAAAGATATTGCATGTCGTCTGTTCCGGAGAAACCGGATTCCCTGTCGGTAGACTCTTTCAACACCAGTGATTTAGGCAGTTTGCCCTTACTTCCCAAATAGAGAGCAATTGACAACAGCACTGCCAAGATAACCAGAAGGATCAGCGTCATGATGATCCCCTGCATCCAGGTTTTGGCAGTCACCAAAACGCCGGCTGCCAGCAGAATAATTCCCGAAATTCCTGCTGCGCCGAAGCCCGGGTGGAACATTTCCACGACGATCAGAACCAATCCGCCGACAAGAAAGATAGCGGACCAGATTGACATATTTGCCAATAGTTCCAAAAACTCCATAGGCTTCCCTCCTTTCTGTTCTTATCATAACAAAAAGGACTCTAAAAGGGAAGAGGATTGCGCCAAACTGTCGTTTTTCATGTTCCAAATGACAGTTTAGCGCGGCACGGAACCGCTAAAGGCAGTCCGTTCTTCATTACTGAAAACGCTCAGGCTGCCATTGTAGTCTTCCATGATTTCATGGCAGATTGCCAGTCCCATGCCCTGACCATCCTGTTTTTTGGTGGTAAAACCCGGTTCAAAGATATTTTTCCACAAAGTAGGGGGAATGGCAGGTCCATTATTGGAAATCTCGAAGAAGTAATGATGCAGATCCTCTCCCAGCATAACAGTAATCTGACGTTCTGTTTTAACAGAATCCTTCTCCAGGGCATAGATGGCATTATCAATAATGTTCCCCAAAACCCGGCAGAATTCCCAGGAAGGAATTTTCAAATCGCTTAAAGAAGTAGATATATTCAGCGTCATAGTAATACCGCGCTTTTCACACATGTCCGCCTTCGCCTGAAGAATGGCATTGACAGCGGGATGAGCGGTTTTCAAGACACGACTTACTTTTTGAATATCTTTATAAACTGTTTCAATATAATTATGCGCAGACTGATAGTCTTCTAATTCAATCAGGCTGTAGACGACTTGCAGATGATTCAGAAAATCATGTCGCTGAGCCCGAAGTTCATGATTCAAATCATTGATATCCGTCAGTGAATCTCCCAGCATTTCCAGTTTGCGGTCCAGTTTAGAGATGGGCGCAGCTACAAAGATAGTTAAGATGCTTCCTGTGACGGAAACGCCGCCTATTATCAGCAGATAAATATACTCTACCCGATCCAGTGTGATATCCTCCCGCAGGAAACCGAGTAAAGCAATTCCCAGTACCAACGCGATCTGCATCAGGTTCAGGGCAGTCAGAAACCAGATGGTTTTTCGGGATTCGATCTGTTTTTTCAAGCTTAATCAACCTTCCTGCAGGAGGGCCCTGCAACGATTGTTATTTTGTCTCATCCAGTGCCAAGTCGGAGAGATCCAAAAATGCGTCTGTATCACCAGTGACCTTTGGCACTTCTCCGTTCCATTTTTCGATCCAGGCCATTTTTAAGGTATTCTCCGTGATTTCCTGATTTTTCAGGCGGTAGCTTTCTGCTTCTGCCCGAGCCTGTTCGATCTGCTGCTCTGCCTCAACCTTAATCCGCTGGAGATCTTGTTCTGCTTTCAGGGCATTTTGCTGGGCAGTCTGTTTTGCCTCAATAGCAGCGTTAAATTCTTCGCTGAATTCGAAGCTGATAATATTGAACACCTCAATATTCAACCCGTAAGGAGAAATTTTCTCAGAGAGGTTCTGCTTCATTTGTTCGCCGACACTCTGGCGTTCCGTGATAAGTTCTTCTGCGGTAAAACCGGCGGTAACGGCCTTTACACATTCCTGGATAGCAGGATTTACAATACTGTCCTCGTAATTCAGGCCCAGATTTTGATACACATTTGCGGAACTTGCAGGGCTTACGCGATAGTTGACGGCGATGGTACTGGTAACGGTTTGGAGGTCTTTGCTGGCGCTGGAGGCATTCACTTCTGCTTTCAATACACGGTTATCCATTTTAACTACTTGGGTAACAAAAGGGAAAACAAAATGAGGGCCTTCGGAGAGAACTGTACCGCTTACCTTTCCGAGGTTTACGACGACACCAGTGTGTCCTGCCGGAATTGTTACAAAGGATGCTGCACCAACGATTAAAGCAGCAAGAACAGCCAAGCCTGAAACGGTCAAAGTTGCGATTTTCTTTTTAGTCATAATATGCGATTCCTTTCTGTCAAAACGAGGGATTCCAAATTTCGGTACCGTGTTCCGGTGTGGAACATGGTCTTAGTATACCGGATTTTTCTTTTGAAGACAAGGAAGGATTTACTTCAAAAAGCGACTTTTTCAATCAAAAAAAGCATTGTTATGAATTTATCATTCTCACTCATACTCATAATATCTCTGTTATGCTCTTTTATTCTCTTTTATTCTCGCTTTTGAATTTTTTGCAGGCAGACATAAAAAATGCCTGCCCCGAATCTTGGAGCAGGCATAGATCAGAACTGTTCGTTACAATCCGTTTCAATATAGGAGTTGCAGCAGCGGCGATATAAATAGTCGACTAGGAGCTGGATTCCTTTGAGAGCTAAAACAGTCCCGAGAAGGATAAAAATAATTTTCAGAAATGTTTTCATAAAGCCGTTCCTCCTTTTCTTTCAGTATAGCACCTTTGCTGCAAAAAATCAATTTTCAGCGAAAAATTCTTTTATAAAAATCATTGCGCCGCATTACAACACACAGCATAATTCCCAAAGTATAGCAGACAGCGGCTTCACCGATCACGACTGACAGAAAATTCAAGGTAAAAGGTGTTTTGTAGACAAAAGTGAGTTCCCAGCCAACGATCAGACCATTTACCAAAACAGGAGGGATCGGTGCCAACAGGAAACGACTCACATCTTTGGTGCAAGCCTTGCCGATCAGATAAGTAAGCCAAGCTGCAATCAGGGTAGCAATTGTTCCCAACGGTGCATCAATCAGCCCGAGCATGTTGGTTCCCATGAAGAATCCTACCAGATTTGAGAGGAAACATCCGAAGGTCACACCCCAGATCCCTATAGGTGAGAATAACGGAAGTAGTGTAAAGGCTTCGCTGATTCTCAGCTGGACTGTACCTGCGGCGGTGCCGAAAGCCAATGGGCCGCTGACCAAGGTCAGGACTGTGTAGAGGGCGCCAATGAGAGAAATTTGGACGAGGGTTTTGGTGTTCCAGGTGGTTTTTACAGTTGCGTTCATGATAGCTCCATTTCTCCGTGCAACAAATTGATTTGCCGGTTAATCCGGTACAGGCCCCTGCCGCCGGGCACGGGGAAGCGGCAAGCCTTGTACTATTTTATCACAAATTCCGGTCTGTGACAAGGGAAAGAAGCAATTTCCTTTATAAAAGGGGCTGTTTTGTGAGGAAATACCTTCAGCATTGTAAAAAAAACAATAAAAATCATGAGATGCCCTTTACTTTGGGAGCCAGATAGGGTAAAATATACCTGTATAAATTCGTGAAATGGAGTGTCAACTATGGAGCCTAACTATCGAAGAGTGCTTCTGAAGCTCAGCGGAGAGGCGCTGGCAGGTGAAAAACGGTTCGGCTTGGATTATGATGTTATCCGTCCAATCTGTCAGGCAATCAAAGAATGTACAGATCGTGGAGTTCAGATGGCCATCGTCGTCGGCGGCGGAAATTTCTGGAGAGGCCGTGACAGCGGATCAATGGATCGCACCCGTGCTGACCATATCGGTATGCTGGGAACTACAATGAATGCCTTGGCAGTGGCAGATGCTT
>CALXBD010000136.1 GCA_944386445.1 uncultured Clostridia bacterium | reverse complement strand
AGCGGACTCAACTCCAGAAGCCGCCGCTGTATAGGCCTTTTGCCGCAACAGATTGAAAAAATTCGCCAGCCACTGTGCCATTCCCACCATGGCAGCACTTAATAAGGCTGCCAAAACTAAAAAAAATCGTCTTTTCCGACGCCGCTCCCGATCATTTACAAATTCCATAATGCCTCCCGGCTGGTAGATACCCCGGCTGCTCCGGCGGAAAGCGCCTCCATGATATCCTGCTTTTCTTCCACCATACCTCCGGCGATCACTGGCACCCGTTTGCCAAGCTGGGAGATCAGCCGCCGGATCACGCGCGGGCAAATTCCGGGCATGATTTCTGCCATATCAGGACGTACCGTTGCCGCAGTTTCTGCTGTCATCGCGACTGATTGGGAATCCAACAGAAAAAAGCGTTGCACTGTTAACAGTTTTAGCTCCCGCGCTGTTCGGATCAACTGACTTCGGGTACTGATAATTCCGTCTGGACTAGCCGCCTGAACCAGATATTCCACCGCCTGCCGGTCACGGCCGATTCCGCCCAGCAGATCCATATGGACAAACACCATTTTCCCGGACTTTTTCAGCCGCCGCACCAATTCTCCGATATTCAAAATGTCTCCGCAGAGCAGAAATACCACTTCTGTCTGCGCGGCACAAGCCGCTGTCACCGTCTCCGGAGATCGTACCGCTGCAATCACAGGATTTCCTTCCAGTCGTGACAAAATTGGATTCATAAACAGTCCTCCCGTGGAAGTTTCTGGACTTATTATAGCCCACTTCTCCCCTTCTGGCAAGACCCTTCCAACAGATTCAGAACTCCCGCCTCAGTTTGACAGAGATTGTGATATTCCTTTCTTTTCCCCTGCTCATCTCTATGCGACCCGCTCCATAGGGTGCCGGCGCACTTCAATCCGTGGGCCTTTTTTGCAGTCAGGCCTCCGATCTTTTCGGCTTTTTTTCCGACATCCTACCGCTGAGACTACAGATGCCGTCAGTGCTGCCAACGCCAAGCCGGCCAGCGCCTCTGCCAACGGATGATGGGAAAGTCCTGCCACACCATACAGCATCCCATCCGAAAGCAACCCGATCAACCAACCCGATACAGGGATTATCACAAACATCGCTTTTTTACGGAAAATTTTTCGTTGTTCAATATACCGCAAGGTCCCAACAAAAACTGCCCCTGTCAACACACATCGCATCAACGCCAGTACAAACTCTCCGAACCCTTCCATAAAAACCTCCCGGCTTTGCCATTCAAACAAACTTTTGAAACGAATATTCGTTTCTTCTTTTTGAGTATAACATATGTTCTTCAAAATTACAAGGGGGTTCGAAAATATTTTCGAACTTTTTTCTGTCTCTTGACAGCTGTGAAAAAAGTTGTATACTAAAATCAAACATTTGTCCAAGGAGGCGCTTTATGGAATCGCTGCTGGAAGATACCCGCAAACAGCTAATGGAATTGGCTGAACCGACATATCGGGACTTTTCTGCAGGGCTGCTGCCGGGTACAGAAAATATTCTGGGGGTCCGCTTGCCGGCGCTGCGACGGATGGCAAAACAGCTTTCCAAAGGAGACTGGGCAGCTTGGCTGGAGGAATTCGGCCGGGAAAGCAGGGTCAGCTTTGAGGAAACTATGCTGGCCGGCATGATTATCGGAGGGACCGCTATGCCGTTGGAGGAACGCTTTGAACGAATCAAGGGCTTTCTCCCCCGTGTGGACAATTGGTCGATCTGCGATAGCTTGTGCGTCAGTATCCGGGAAGCGGACTCTCACAGGGAGAAATATTGGGCTTTTCTGGAGGATTATTTTTCTGCACGGGAAGAATTTTTTCAGAGGTTTGCTTTCGTCATGGCCACAGACCACTTTCTGACATCGGAATACATCACTCTCGTTCTGGACCGGCTGGACGACTTCTCCCATCCAGGATACTATGCTAAAATGGCGGCGGCCTGGGCGCTGTCCATTTGCTATGTAAAGTTCCCGGAGGAAACCTTCCCCCGGCTTTGCCAAAGTAGGCTGGACGATTTCACCTTCCAGAAAGCTCTTCAGAAAATCTGTGAATCCAGACGGGTCGATGATGCCACTCGCGCAAAAATCCGCAACCTGAAACGGAGGACCCTATGATTATCAGTGCCAGCCGCCGCACCGATATCCCGGCCTTTTACGGGACATGGATGCTCCGCCGCCTGGAAGAGGGCTTTGTAAGAGTCCGGAATCCCTTTGCACCCAAACGGGTCCGGGAAATCCTCCTCTTCCCTGAAACGGTGGATTGTCTTGTCTTCTGGACCAAAGACATCGGCCCATTTATGGATTACCTCCCAAAAATCCGGGATATGGGGTATTCTTTTTGCATCCAGCATACATTGACCCCCTACGGCACGGAGCTGGAACCTGGATTGCCTCCCAAAAAGCTACTGCTCCAAAATCTGTGCCGCCTTGGAGATGCATGGAGTCCCTTGCCGTTGGCATGGCGCTATGACCCAGTCATTGTAGACGCAACACATCCGGTGGAATGGCATTTGGAACAGTTCGATCGCATGTGTAAGATTTTGTCTGGCAAGGTAAACCGCTGTATCTTCAGCTTTTTGGATATTTACCCCAACCGGATGAAGGCTGGAAGTTTTTCTTCTGTCCCAAAGCCCACGATGTATAGGCTTGCAGACGGATTTTCCAAAAGTGCTGCCGCCTGCGGGATTCCCCTTTTTACCTGCGCGGAAGAAATTGACCTTTCCCCCCTGGGGATCTCTAGGGGCGCCTGCATTGATCCCCTATGGATCAGCCAAATCTCTGGAAAAAGCCTCTCTTACAAAAAGGATGGAAATCAACGTCCGGCCTGTGGCTGTGCTGAAAGCGTCGACATTGGCGCTTATGGCAGCTGTCCTCACCAATGTACCTACTGTTACGCGTCTGGCAACCGGATGCTTGGTAAGCTTCCCCATGATCCGGACTCCCCTTTTTTGCTGGGATTCCCATCGCCGGAAGACATTGTCGGTCAGGCCGGAAAGCGCTGAAAGTTTTTTCCTGCCGTATGGAAAAATCTAGTTCCATTCGTCCCAGAATGTGGTATAATGAAGGTACAAAGGAGGTCATCATGATGCAGGAAGTGTATGAGTTTCTCAAAAAGTGCGGAACATATTATTTGGCTACAGCCGACGGTGATCAACCCCGCGTACGTCCCTTCGGAACGATCGACCTGTTTGACGGCAGGCTGACCATCCAGACCGGCAAAGTAAAGGAGGTATCCCGCCAGATTATGCAAAATCCTAAGGTGGAGATCTGCGCCTTTGACGGCGAGAACTGGCTGCGGGTAGCGGCTACGGCAATAGAGGATCCCCGTGTGGAAGCCCAAGCTCATATGCTGGACGCCTATCCCTCCTTGAAGGGAATGTACCAGGCTGGAGACGGCAATACTCAGATTTTTGCACTGAAAGACGTTACCGCAACGTTTTCTTCCTTTACCAGTGCACCCCGCACCATCACTTTTTAAATAATATACCTTGGCGAAGGAAAGCTGTAAGAAATCGGCAGGCACATGGAAAAATTCCATGGTGTCTGCCGTTTCTCTGTGTTAAAATAAAGTTGGGCGGCCGGTAACTTTATTAAACTATAAAAAGCCCAGTTCGGTCTTGAACTGCACCCCATTTGTTGGACAGTATGGTATACTGGATAACAAGTGGGGTGCTTAATTATGCCAAAAGGAATACCGAACAAACGCTACACGCCGGAATTTAAGCAAATGGTAGTAGAGACAAT
>CALXBD010000135.1 GCA_944386445.1 uncultured Clostridia bacterium | reverse complement strand
ATTGTCTCTACTACCATTTGCTTAAATTCCGGCGTGTAGCGTTTGTTCGGTATTCCTTTTGGCATAATTAAGCACCCCACTTGTTATCCAGTATACCATACTGTCCAACAAATGGGGTGCAGTTCATAAAAGAGGTTGAGGGGTTTTCCTTCTTTATAACAAGGTCGATAGATTGCCTTGACAGCAGAATTAAATTTTGTTAAGATAAATATAATTGTAAAATAGCAAAATCTTATTCGTTTTTGATCAATGGCGTGGGTATAAAATGTGGGAGAACTCGAATTTTCATGCGGGGAAGGCGAAATAATGGAGTGGGACGACAGCGTTGTTACTATTGCGGAGGGAAAAATGTCGTTTGAAGAGATTTATAATCGGTATTATCTTAGCGTTTATCTATACCTCTTTAAGCGACTTCAGCATCAGCAGGACGCGGAAGACCTGACCAACGACGTGTTCGTAGCATGCTACAAGAATTTTTGGCGTTATGACCCTGAACGTGCCTCTTTGGCAACTTGGATTTTTGTGATCGCTTCCAATCGTTTAAAAAATTATTATCGTGCTCAAAAAAATGTTGCCTCATTAGATGATATGGAAGGCGATGAACCAGCGGCGGTCGACGACCTGGAACATGCAGTGCTTTTGGAAGAAGCACGCGGCATGATTCGTGAAGCTTTGCGTAATCTGTCGGAACAGCAACGAAAAATTGTGCTGATGCGGTATTTTAATGGAATGAATTCTACGGAGATCGGTGCTAAAATGGGATTAACTTCGGGGAATGTTAGGGTTTTATTGAGCCGCATCCTTGCCAAACTGAAAACTTATTTGGAAAATAATCATTTTGAATGGGATGCATAAACGTCATATAATGTAACACTTTTGCCTTTTTGGTGTATCTCGAGATAGAAACACTGAAAGGGGCCGAAAATGTGACACGCGAAATGCTCGAGAAACTTAAAAAAGTATTGCGGGAAGATCTGAAGTTTGCGGTTTGCCTGGTAAACTGTGAAAAAGCAGAAAATTTTCAGAGTATCTTGGCACAGTATGGCTTTGATGTGCCATATGAGGAAAGTAGTGAAATATATGAAACCTTTCAGGCCATGGCAAAAGGAATGGGCCTTTGCCGTGATCAACGAGATAGTAAAGCATCAATGCTTTCTGACTGTCTGGACCGAAAGGAGAATGCGGAATGAAACAAAAGCTGGATGAAAAAAGAATAGAAGGTTTGCTGAAAACAGTGGCAGACTATGAGGAATTTTTAGAGTTATGCGGGGATACAGAAAGCGGTATGCCGGAAAAGATTCCTATGGGTGCCGCTCCAAATTATCAGAATTTTTTGCAGCTTCTTCAAAAAAAAGAAAAAACCTCCGAAAATAGATAAAAGGAGCCGGACATATATACGTCCGGCTCCTTTTAAGTTAGGAGATTACTGATTGGTGTACCAATTATTAACTGCTTCTGTTGCGGCATCGCCGCCGGCGGCCTTCCACTGAGATACAAATTCGTCAAATTGATCTAGCGGCAGTGCGCCGGTGATGAATTTAACAAAATACTGTCCCTGCAGATCGTTAAGGGTGCTGTTCGTATCCTGAACCTCAGGAATAACAGGGGCATACCACATAGGATCTTTTACGGTTGCAAACTTGATCATAGGCTCATAGTCAGGCCAGAAGCCTTTCAGTTTGCAGCGATTCAGGAAGTCCTCTTTGGAATCCCACAGCTGATAGTAAATCCGGTAACGAATTTCTTCCGCCTTTTCTGTTGCCTGGATAACGCCATCGCTGTCGATGGTATAGTCTTCATTTTCCCAGCCGTAAGAAACGACCATGCGGACGTCTTCTTCTACATATTTGTCAACGAAATCGACAACTTTGTCAGGAATTTCACTGTGAATCGGTACCCAGAAGTAAATACGGGCAGGAGAATTCATAACAGCACCGGTCCGTCCGTCTGGGCCTACAGGATAGGCGTATGCAAAGGACGCATTGGGATCTTTTTCTGCCAGACCGTTGCGAAGGTTCAATACGTCGGCCCATCCGACAAACCGCATTCCGGAACGGCTGGAGACAATCTTTTCATTGAGCTGGTCCGTCTTATTGACTACGTATTCCGGGTCCAGCAGCCCATCCGCATACAAGCCTGCGCAGTATGTCAGAAAATCCTTCATGTCCTGGGTAATGGAAGTATTCTCCAATTTGCCGTCGTCGGTTTCCCGCCATCCCGTTGCGATACCAAAAGCGCCTCTAAAGCCACTTACACCGTCAATACCGCCTGTGCCGGCGCTACCGGTTAAAGGAATGCAGTCAGGATCCATCTCTTTGAAGGCTTCCATTACGGCCCGGAATTCATCCAGAGTGGATGGAACCTCCATGCCGACTTTGTCCAGCCAATCCTGCCGGATAATAAAGCCGCTTGTGGCTTCCTGGTTCTGAGGGACAACGATGCCGTAAAGTTTGCCGTCAAAGGTCATCATTTTGTTGGCATCCTCGGTAAGCAGATTCTTCAAATTTTTGGTGTTGGCGATGTATTCGTCCAGCGGATACAGCATTTCTTCGTTGACAAAATCAAGCCCCCAGTTCCGGTCACCACTGACGATCATATCCGGACAATCCACACCGGAGGTCAACATCAGATTGACTTTCTCACGGGCATTTTCCTTTGGGGCAATTTCCCAGATCAGGTCATAACCGGTCTGCTGCTCAATGTAATCCAGTATGCGGTTGTTGTTTTCATCCTGGCCTGCGGGAAATTCTTCCACGTTGTTGGGGCCAAAGACCCGGATAACGGTTTTCTCTCCAGAATCGCCGGAATCAGCGGATGTGGTATCACCGGTATTGCCGGTATCACCAGTGCTGGGAGCAGGATCGCCGCCGCACCCGGCAAAGGCGGTAGCAGCAATCGCAAGGGCGCTTAAGATGCCGAGAAGCTTTTTCATACGTGAACCTCCTTAATTTGGTGTCGAATGAGATCTGCGCATCCAGCGCAGGGAAAAACAAACTTATTCTTTAATAGCGCCAGTTGTCATTCCTTGAACATAATACTTCTGAAGGAATGGATAGATTAACAGAATCGGAACAGTTGCGGCAAATACGGTTGCTCCACGAACTGCTTCCTGTGCCACCAGCAGCATGGCATCCATATTGTTCAGGTCGGCGGAACCGGCATTCAGCAGGATCTCCCGGAGGTAAACCTGAATGGGAACAATGTTTCTGTCATTGATGTAAATCAGGGCGTTGAAATATTCATTCCAGGTGCCTACGGCGCAGAATAGACCAATTGTGGCGATGGATGGCAATGCCAGCGGAAGAACAATGCGGAAAAGAATAGTGAAATGTCCTGCCCCATCCAGCTTGGCGGATTCTTCCAGACTTTCCGGAATGGTTGCAAAATAGTTGCGCATCAAAATCAGGTTGAAGGGGGAAACCAGCCCCGGAATGATCAGCGACCAAAGTGTGTTATATAATCCGGAATTTACAACTACCAGATAGGTAGGAATCAGGCCGCCGCCGAACAGCATGGTAAAGATATAAAGGAAGGCAATCAATTTTTGCCCCGGAAGATTCTTCCTGGACAGGGCAAAGGCTACAAAAGCAGTCAGCAACAGATTCAGCGCCGTTCCCACTACAGTAATAAACACGGAAGAGCGGAAAGAGTTCCAGAATCGCGGGCTGCCCAAAACGATTTCATAAGCTAAGGTCGTGAACCCTTTGGGAATCAGAAAGACTTCGCCAGCCAGGATCGGACCTTCCGAACTGAAGGATTTGGCCAGAACATTCAGGAAGGGATAAAGACAGACAACAATGATAATTCCCAGAACGATTGTCGCAATCCATTCAATGACAATTTCATCTCGGCTTTTTGGAATACGATGACGGATACGCTTGTGAACTTTAGATGCTGTCATAGAATCTCCCTCCTTTTACCAGAGTCCGCGTTCGCCCAGACGGTGGGCGACGGCATTGGCACTGAGCAGCAGAATAATCCCAATGACCGAGGTAAAAAGTCCTGCCGCAGTGGTAAAGCTGTATTTCATCTGTCCGATGCCCATCCGGTACAGATAAGTTCCTAAAACGTCGCCGGTTTCATACACCATGGTGTTGTAGAACATCAGAACCTGCTCCACGTCGTTGCTCAGTGCATAGCCGACACGCTGGATCAGGATAAACACCATGGTTCCCTTGATGCCAGGCAGCGTAATATGCCAGATTCTCCGGAGCTTGCTGGCCCCGTCGATGGCAGCAGCTTCATAGAGGTTGGTATCAATTGCCGTCATGGCAGACAGATAGACAATGGACGACCAGCCGACATTTTTCCAAATATCGGTAATGACCAGGATGGAACGAAAAAGCTTCGGGTCAGAAAGGAAGATTATCTGCTGAAATCCCAGCGCCTTCAGGATCATATTGACAATACCGGTATCCAGTGCGAGGAGACTGTTGAAAATGGCACTGATAATAACCCAGGAAAGGAAGTGGGGAAGATAGGAGACAGTCTGACTGAAGCGTTTAAACCCCAGAAACCGGCATTCGTTGATCAGAATTGCCAGTATAATGGGCAGCGGCCATCCGAAAATCAGCCGGTAAAAGTTGATCAGGATGGTATTGCGTAATACCTGCAGGAACTGGGGAGTTGCAAAAAGCGCTTCAAAATGCTTGAGGCCGACCCATTCGCTGCCAGTGATGCCGCCCTTGAGGGTAAAATCCCGAAATGCGATCTGAATCCCGTAGATGGGAACATATCGAAACCAGATCAGAATCACGATGGCAGGCAGGATCATCAAATAAATCTGCCAGTTGTCGCGGATGCCTTTCCACAGACGGGAACGCTTTTTGACAGAGACATTCTCCTTTTTTTGAACGGCGGTCATAAAATTGCTCCTTTCCCGGAAAACAGTCAGTCAGGCGGGCCTCCTTTCCGGCCGGAGGCCCTGCCGTCAATCATCAATCTTGAGAGCGCGCAAAGGGACAAGAAAGAACGCACATTTCTGCAGTTGCGGGACGGTATTTTTGAATCGGATCTTTTCGCTGAAGTGCCTCGGATAGGGTCTGAGTGGTGATTTCATCGGGGCGTTCATCCTGTTGGGAACCGATGTACTGGAACCCATCAGCTCCTACCAAAGCATGGAGGGAAGACCATTCGCACCGGATTGAATCGATGAAGGAATACCGGAAGGTCTGCCCTTCTACCAGAACATCCGCGCCCTTTTCCACGCTGATCGCCCGGATCGGACACTGTTTTGTGCAGCGGCGGCAGCCGTCACAGGTCGCCTGCACCTTGGAAAAGTCCTGAATCGGATCTGTGTCCATAGGAGCGTCTGTAATAATGGCGATGAAGTTCTGATTCATCCCGTATTCCGGTGTAACCGAACGCCCGTTGAGAGTCGGCACAGACAGTCCGGCAGCAGCAGCTTCTACTGAACAGCAGGTAGGTCCGTAAAGAGGTCCGCGGGGGCTGCCTACCATAGTGCCCACGCCGATGGGGTCATAGCTGTATGCAGCTTCGTATCCGGCTGCCTGAAGATGTTTTACCAAACTATAAGCCATGTGGCCCAGCATCCGCTGAGATTCATACTGAACGAATACATACGGTCCAACGGCTTCCGCAGGTTCTTTCTCGGTACGATCGACCACTGCGGCCGGGTAATGAAGCCCCAAAACGATAACGCTCTTGGCACCCGGAATGTAGTCGGAAGTCAGCTTCATCTTGCGGTGATCCACTGTGATTTCCGGCTCATAGCGGTAGAAGCGCGGCTTTTTATCGATTACACGATAAAGCTCTTCCCCTTCTTTGATGGTTTTGATCTGAGTGGCAATACTGTCTACCCGTTCTGCAGGAGCAATACCGACCAGGTCTGCACCTTCGTCCTTGGCCCATTTCCGCACCAGCTGTGCCAGCGGTTTCCGGAGGTCACCGCTCTTCTTGCAGATACGAATTGCGTCCGACATGGTTCCGCTGCAGAGGATCGCTTCGAATTGAACGCCCTTTTCGGGATCCAGCTCCAGGCCGATTGCCTTCGCCAGAGCATTGCAGTCGATAGCAGACTGAGACATCGCAGAATAGCCCAGGTATTCCCAATCCCTGACAATGTCATACGCGCAGAAATGGAGGTTGAATCCGGCAATCCGGATGTAATCACCGGCGTTGGCGTTTTGAGACAGCTTGTATTCATCAGCCAGCAGCAGAACAGAAACGCCATCCGGCAGATATTCCTTGACATTGATTCCGGCTTTTTCCAGGGTTTCGGCAGAGATCTGGCAGCAGTAATCGATGTTCCAGCGGGCGGCCAACGCGGCTGCACGGTCGAGAACACCTCTGTGCATGGGCAGGTCTGTGGCAACACTGTGGCGTTTGCGGCGGTAAACCCTGGTGTAGGCCGGATCTTTCACTCGGAGGTGCTTAGGCAGGCACACTCGCAGACAAACACCAAATTCTCCGCCGCGGATGCCGTGTTCCTTTACTGTTTTTGCGATCACATCTTCCGTGACGACCGGCGGGATGTCCAGATTCAAATCGAGGTCAAAGTGTTCGCCCCAAGCGCAGCGCCAAAGGTTTTTGTTTGCAAATTTATGGTCTTTGCCTTCAATGACCACGTTTTTAACGCCATTGACCTCCTGGCGGTAGGCATCTGTGGGACAGTTGCGGATACATTCCCCGCACATGTCGCAAAGCTTTTCCCCGTTGTAAAGCGGAGTAGGTTCCAGATCGGCGTCGGTGATAATGGAGATGAAACGGTTCCGGGCGCCATATTCCGGAGAAATGCTCAGGCCGTTCCAGCCCAGCTCCGTGAGGCCGGCTGCTACAGCAGCATAGATATGGGACATATCCGGTGCAAAAACTGCATCCAGTTCTTTGTAGGTCCGATACCGCCAGATGTTGGAGCTGGCAATCGGAATCGCATCATAGCCTTCCCGGTCCAGCTCCGCAGCAATGCGGTAGGAAAGCATATCCAGCCGGTCATTCATGATATACTGAATGCTGTATGGTCCGATGTCCTGAGGTTCCGGTTCGCCGCCCAGTTCGATGGCAGGGTCCGGATGATGGACTGCACATACAATAACGGTTTTAGCCTTCGGCATAATCCCTTGAGGGCTCATCATGATAGGGGCCCCGGAGAAGCGTTCGATATTTGCAATTCCGACCATATCGGCTCCAATTTGGAAGGCAAAATCTTTGATATGCTGTGTTAACTCATAATTCATAAAAATCACCTCATAATTTGATGCCATTTGTATACTATGCCGTGTTTCTTGAAACTATTATAATAATTTCTTTACAATTTTCCTATAAGATAAAATACCGATTTTATAGGACAAAATTACGCTCTTTGCGTTTTGCACAATTAATTTAAAAAAGGCGACAAAAAATAAACGCTTCTGCCAAATCATCCGTTTTTGCAGCAGAAGCGTTTGTCAGGTGATATATTAATTTGTCAGATTATAGGGCCTTCTTGGAACTGTGATTTGTACAGTTGTACCGCCGCCGCAGCGTGGGAGAAAGACAACTGAAAATTGTTCTTTGTAGGCAAGTGTCAGACGTTCACGAACATTTGCGATGCCAAACCCCAGCTTTTCGCGGCCGTTTAGGCGATCAAAGGTCTCTTCGTCCATTCCCTGACCGTCATCGGAGATAGTCAGCAGAAGCTTATCTCCCTCCGTTTTTGCTTCCAACAAAATCATTCCTGCTCGGGATTCCTTTTCATAGATACCGTGGAGGACGGCGTTTTCCAAAAAGGGCTGCAAAATCAGCCGCATAACGGATTCCTCCGGCAGGCCCGGCTGAATTTTTTCCACCAACGTAACCCCATTGTTGAATCGGGAGTTCATAATTTCAATATAAGTTCTCGCCAGCTCAAGCTCTTGCCCCAAGGAAACCCATTCGGCTCCGCGGCTGAGGGTCAGCCGGAAAAAGAGACTCAGTGTCTCCATAAAGTGCGCAACATCTGACGCCCCTTCCCGAATTGCCATCCATTTGGCACTCTCCAAAGTATTGTAAAGAAAATGGGGCTTCATTTGCTCATAAAGATATTCCACTCGTGCTTCCTGTTTTGCCAGCCGTTCCTTGTATACATCATTAATCAGATTGTCAATACGGCTCACCATATCCTGAAAGGTTTCCTGCAGCACCCGAATTTCCTTGGTTGTACTGCTTCCGGGTACCGGCAGATACTCTCCATTCTTGACCTGAATACAGCGCAAAGTCAATGCGCGCAGTTCCCGCACGAGTCCGTTGGCCGTCATCCGGGCAGCCAGCAAAATTCCTCCCAGCACCAGCAGCGCAAAGAAAACGTAGTATCCCAAAATAGAAGACGCCTTCTGCAGAAATCCGCTGACCGGAATGAGAACATGAAGAGTCCATCCTCCGGTTCCTAAAGAACTTTTTAGGTAGCAGCACTCACCATATCCGCTGACATTTATGAAATCAGAAGTGCTTTGGACATTTTGCAGGGCAATTCTTTCCAACGCCGCCTGATCCGCTTCGACATCTGAGGACAGCAGTAACTTATCCGATAAATCCGTGATAAAAAAGCGGATGTCCTGCTGACTGGCATCTTCAAATGCACGCAAAAATTTTTCTTTAGGCAAATCAACACAGATCATACTGTTTTGCCGGCTATACTGGCTGTAAGAAAACAGTGTATGGCAGTACGTAAATGTTTGTCCCTGTATAGGCCCTGTTTCCAGGGAATAGCATTCTGTCCAGCCGGCATTGATCAGTCCTTTTCCCACTGCTTCCGGCAGCGGCACATCCCGTTCCAGAACGCTGACTCCATAAACAGACCATTCTTGGGTAGTAATATGCGTATAATCGGGTAAATAAACACGAATTGAGAAGTCATTGTTGACTTGAAAATATCTTAATGTTCGGTCCATGGCCCGATAGGCATCAATCGCCTCTTCCAGTGAGGCATGGTTGGACAGGGTGTTATGTGCAGTTTGTAAAATTTGATCCTGAGACAGGATAGAAGCCGCATTTTCCGCAGATTGGACCAGATACGCAACAGAAGAAGCGGTTTGTTCTGCCGAAGAAACCGCCCCTCTGATTTCAGAATCAAAGATTTGCTCCTGAGCCGAATGGATCAGCACCATTCCGAGAGTCAGAGACGGCAGAAGCGCAAAAAGTGCCAGCATGACAGAAAACTTGCTTCCCAAACTGAAGATAACAGGCTTTTTCATCTATGTGCCTCCGCTTTGTACTCCGCAGGCGTACAGCCGTATTGTTGCTTGAAGAGCTTGGAAAAATACGCTACATCTTTATATCCAACCCGGTCGGCAGCTTCGTAAACATAGCAGCCATGAGTCCTCAGCAGTTCAGAAGCTTTTTGAAGCCGTACAGACGTGATATAATCATTGAGCGTCTGGCCGGTATGCCGTTTGAAAAGGGAGGAAAGATAATTTTTGGAAAGATGTACCTGGTCTGCAAGCATTGCAGCGCCTGCTTGCGGAAGATTGTCTTCAATTAGAGCCTTAATACGACACACAATCCGAATGTTGTTTTCTTCTACGGAAAGGCGGGACTTCAGTTGGAGGAATGCATGCTCCATGCTTTGAAAAATATCCTGAAAATCGGTTAAGCCAGTAATTTGCGCTGCGGATTCCGTAAATTCCGCCAGCAATTCTCCCGGGACAGTTTGTTCCAGGGCAGAGCAGACCGTGAAACATAGCATTGCGCAATGATTTTGAAGTGAAAGGAGGTCAGATGGCCCATTGACAGATGTTTCGCGGAAAAATCGGCGTAAAGAACCAATTAACTGATCTGTTGTTCCTGAGATAAGTAGGGAGGCGGCAGTTTTTCCGGCTACCCCCCCCCCTCCCCAGAATATTGGCGGAAGGACAATTTTGGAGCGGCAGAGAAGCTTCCGGAAAAATCGGGCCAATCCAGTTTATCATCAACAGGGAAATCGCAGACCGATAAAGTTCGGGAAGCAGCTGCGGATCATCTGTGGTGCCTCCGGATAGGACGACACTATTTGGATCTTTTTCCAGCAAACAGTTTTGGAGATTTGACGTGAGCGCTGTGATTGCAGTTTGGTTTTGCGTATCGGTGCGGATTGCCAGAATGAGACAATCTGTTCTGTTGCCCTCCGGCAGACAATCCAGCAGCGTGAAATCTTTCGGCAGTTTCATGCTCCACTGCAACAGCAGCGTGTGGCGCTGTTTCATATCCAGTTGGGGAGCGTCCGCCAACAGCAGGAAAAATTTTGTATTATCGGCAACCTTTGCAGGAAATTCACCACTGCCTTTTCTCAGAAAGGCAGCCCATAGAGCATTTCTGCGGATACGCGCAACAGTATCGGCATCTTTTTGAGAACAAGACTTTTTTTCTACCCGGGCGACAACTTCCCGGATAGCAGTATCCATTTCCGCGGTCTGAATCGGCTTGAAAAGAAAATCGGTAGCCGCACACTTAAACGCGGCTTTTACATAATCCATCTCCTGATAAGCGCTTAAAAAAATAATCTCTCCCGTGTAACCCTGTTTGCGGAGACTGCGCGCCAATTCCAGGCCATCCATTTTGGGCATGACCACATCTGTTAGGACAACATCAGGATTTTGGGCAAGGATTTCCGGCAGAGCAGCTATTCCGTTGACAGCAGATCCGATTGCATCCGCGCCGTATTGGCTCCATGGAAAGTAGAATTGCAAGCCTTCCCGAATAACGTCTTCATCATCCACAATGTAAAAGGTCACCATAAAAACATCCTTTCATCGTCAGGAGTCTTGAAAACACAACATAAATATCTTTTTTAGAATAGCCGAAATAAGGAAATGTGTCAAGAATTTTATGCAATCAGCCCATTTTTATATCCGTTTTGTGAAAGCAAAAAATTTTGGATCCATTGCAACAGATAAAAAGAAATAAAATTTCAAAAAAATCGTTGACATTTTCATAAATTTCGGTATACTATACCTCGAATAGATTCCTATATGGGTGGATTTTGTGTCCGCGTTTGCGGCGCAGGAAGCCGGGTGAAAGTCCCGCACAGGAACGCTGCTGTAAGGATGGAGCGGACCTCACGAAAAAGCAATGCTTTTTCAGTCACTGGAAGAAATTCCGGGAAGGCGAGGAAACCGTGTTGAGAGCCAAGTCAGAATACATCGCCCATGTAGCCTGACATTCTCCTCGGACTCAGGAGAGGTTTGGTTTGCTGTGCCGATACTGCAGAATCGGCATGGTGTGTTTCGTGTACTCAAAAAACGGAACGCCGTATGGAAACCAGATTTCGGTCCATGCGGCGTGTTTTTTTTGCGCCGCAGCAGAATCTTTTTATCTTTGAAAGGAGAAATCCCGATGAAAAAGTTGTTGTCGCTGCTGTTGGCCGGTTTGTGTGTCATGGCCCTGGGAAGCTGCGGAGGGGAACCTGCTCGAATCGCAGAAGAATCCTCCCAAGCTTCCAATGAGACATTCGTCACGGAATCGTTACCTGAAACAGATGACAGTCATTACCCTGTAACCATCCAAAATTACACCTACGAAAAAGAACCTGTGGAATTTACTTATGAGAAAGCTCCCGAAA
Source organism: uncultured Clostridia bacterium (assembly GCA_944386445.1). Lineage (GTDB taxonomy): Bacteria > Bacillota > Clostridia > Oscillospirales > Ruminococcaceae > Merdivicinus. Next base: position 10,091 of record CALXBD010000135.1, on the reverse strand, counting down.
GGGTGGTGTGCATTTGGACAAACTCCGTGGAAAATATGCTGGCCTTGGGACTGGGAGACAAAATTCTGTTGGCGGCCGGCGTTTCGAAGGAGGAGATCCTTCCTGAGTATCAGGAGGAATTTCAAAAGGTGCAGGAAATTGCGCCTCAGTATCCGCCCAAGGAGGACATTGTGGCGTTGGAGCCGGACTTTATTCTGGGCTGGAAATCCACCTTTGCCGAGGAGAAATACTGGGGTGCGACTTCCTTCTGGAACGAGCGAGGGATCGGTACCTATATTTCTCTGAACAGCGGGCTGATGTCTGACCAGACGATTCAGAATGAATATGAGGATATTCTGGCTTTGGGGAGAATCTTTGACGTGGAGGACAAAGCACAGGAGATTGTCGATGAGATTGAAGCTAAGGTGGAAGCCGGCCGGGCTTTTGCGGAAGGGAAAGAGCCTGTCCGGGTGCTGATCCTGGAGAATGAAGGGGATGCTTTCCGAAACTATGGGGAAAACAGTATCGGCGGAGATATCGCCTCTCAGGTCGGCGCGGAGATCTGCGAGCCGGACAAAAGCGTTAAGCTGGGCGCGGAAGATGTTTTGACCCATGCCCCGGATGTTATTTTTGCGGTCTATTTTGGTGATGAGGAAGGCAAGAAGCAGTGTGTGGCGGATTACATGGACAATCCCGCTTTTCAGAGCCTTTCCGCGGTGAAAAACCAAAAGGTGTTCCCCATCGATTTGAGCCTCATTTACAGTCCCGGTGTGCGGGTATCCCAATCGGTGGACTATTTTCTGGAACATCTCTATCCTGACATGAACGGCTGAGCCGCTTCGGGAGGCCGTTATGGGACTCAAAAAGAAAATTCTGAGTTTTTTCAAAAAAAACTCACTTTTGCCGGTACCTTGACAGTGCTGACAGCTGCGTTGCTCTGTTCTATTGTTCTGGCCGTCCGCATGGGCTCTACGGATATTTCCGGAATGGATATCCTGCGGATTGTTATGTATAAGCTGTTCGGCGTAGGTGATCCGGAACTTTACGGCAGCGGAGCAGCTGCGGATATCATATGGTTTATCCGGCTGCCGCGGCTGGTACTGGGAGCGGCTGTAGGGATGGCTTTGGCCGTTTGCGGCGCCGTTATGCAGGCCATCGTCAAAAACCCGCTGGCGGATCCTTATATTTTGGGAATCTCCTCGGGTGCGTCTCTGGGCGCTACTTTGGCAATCCTTTTGGGAATTGGTGCCTTCCTCGGCTCCAATTTTGTGGGAGTGATGGGATTTGCCGGCGCGTTTGGGGTATCCCTTCTGGTCATCCTTCTCTCCAATATCGGCGGCCGTACAAATTCGGTACGGCTGCTGCTGGCGGGAATGGCCCTCAGCTCAGTTTGCTCGTCCATTTCCAGCCTTGTGGTCTATTTCGCCAATGACAAGGAAGGAATGATGAGCGTTACCTACTGGCTGATGGGCAGTTTGGCAGGAGCAAAATGGGAACAAATCGCATTCCTTCTCCCCTTTGTGCTGATCTGCTGTCTGTTTTTCTGGAGTCAATCACGGACGTTGAATCTGATGCTGTTAGGTGATGAAGTGTCCATCACCCTGGGCACCGACCTTCATCGGTGGCGGCTGATCTATCTTCTGATTTCCTCAGCAATGATCGGCTTTGTTGTCTATGCAGCGGGGATGATCGGCTTCGTGGGACTCATCATCCCCCATGTGGTGCGGATGATCTTTGGAACAGATCATCGTAAGCTGCTGCCGGTGAGCGGGCTGCTGGGTGGAATCCTGCTGGTATGGGCAGACGTCCTCTGCAGGACGCTGATCCCTCGCAGCGAGCTGCCCATCGGGATTTTGACCTCCATGCTGGGGGCCCCCTGCTTTGTTTATCTGATGGCGAAACGCTCCTACGGCTTTGGAGGTGAAAAGGATCGATGAAGATCGAGACAAAAGCTCTGGAAGCGTTGCTGGGAGAAAATCACATCCTCAAGGGCATTGACTTTGAGGCTGGCGACGGCGAATTTGTAGGTATTATCGGCCCTAACGGCAGTGGAAAAAGCACGCTTCTGCGCTGTATCTACCGGGTGTTAGCCCCAGCAGGCGGAGCCGTTTTCCTGGAAGGAAAGAAGCTGCAAGACTATTCTGTGCGTCAGTCGGCGCAGAAAATGGGAGTAGTTGCCCAGCATAATTATTACAATTTTGACTTTCAGGTCCGGGAGGTCGTCCTCATGGGAAGGGCGCCTCATAAGCGAGCCCTTGACCGGGACAATGCGGAGGATTATCATATCGTGAAAAAGGCTTTGGAGAAGGTCGGCATGAGTGAATTCGCGGAGCGGTCCTTCTCCACGCTGTCAGGCGGAGAGCAGCAGCGGGTAATTCTGGCCAGGGCATTAGCCCAGCAGACGCCATGCTTGATTCTGGATGAGCCTACCAACCATCTGGATATCCAGTATCAGCTGCAACTGATGGAGTTGGTGAAATCATTGGGGAAAACCGTCATTTCCGCAGTACATGACCTGAATATCGCGGCCATGTATTGTGATAAGCTCTGGGTCATGCAAAATGGAACGGTAATCGCCGCAGGATTTCCCGAAGAAATTCTGACTCCAACGCTGATCCGGCGAGTTTACGGCGTAGAAGCGGAGCTTTGCCGGGATTCTTTGGGACAAATGCATATCCTCTATCCTTGCGTAAGGCGGTGAATCGATGAAAAAAATTGTTATGCTCAATTGCCTGCGGGCAAATACGGTGTGTGCCGGCGCTGCCTGTCTGCAGGCCTTTAACAACCGTGCTAAAACTTTTGCGCGCTATGGGGAAGAACCCCTGGAGCTCACTGCGTTTTTCCGCTGCAACGGCTGTGAAAGCAATCCGGAAACAGATCCCGGCATGCAGGAAAAGTTGGAACGCCTGTTGAAGCTGGCCCCCGATGCCGCCCATCTCGGGGTCTGTACCAAGGACAAACATGGCAGCCGGTGCAAGGTCATCCAGTACGTGGCAGACCGCCTTGCGGCAGCCGGAGTGGAAATCGTGGACGGCACCCATTGACTTTATGCGAATTCCCGAAACTTTTTTGAGTTTCGGGAATTTTCGCGTCCAGCCGCTTGAAAAGAAAAGGGAAAACTGGTATCCTGTAAGAGAATGTTAAACTTCGTGAGAAAAGGGGCGTCACAATGAAGATTCATCGCGACATAGCATATCGGCACGAAATTCCGCAGTGCCTTTTGGACCTTTACCTGCCGGAAAATCCGGATGGAGTGCTGTTGTTTTTCCATGGGGGAGGACTTGAAGGGGGCAGCCGTACCGATCAGGATGCTCCGTTTCAGCAGTTAGCAGAACACGGTATCGCGGTGGCTTCCGCGGATTATCGGATGTATCCTTTGGCTCGGTTTCCGGACTTTGTGGAAGATGCCGCTGCCGCTGCAGGATGGCTGTGGGAACACGCGGACCGGTATGGATTGGAGAATGTCCCACTGGGATGGTTTATGGGAGGTTCCTCAGCAGGCTGCTATTTGTCAATGATGCTCTGCTTTGATAGAAAATATCTGGCGGCTGAGGGCCTGGAGCCGGAGCGTTTTCAGGGATTTTTTCTGGATGCAGGACAGCCTACTGCCCATTTCAGAGTACTGGCAGAACGTGGGAAAGACACAAGAGCAATTGTGGTGGATGAAACAGCGCCCCTCTTCTTTATCGGGGAGCCACATCCGGATTCGCCCAGATTGCTGGCTATAACCGCGGATCAGGACATGCCTGCCAGATATGAACAGAATCTGCTGCTGATGGCGGCGCTGCGGCAGTTCGGCTGGCCCGAAAATAAGCTGCTGTTCCGGTTGGTGAAGGGGTACCAGCACTGCGGTTATACCAATGTCAAGCGTCCGGACGGGTCTTACCCCTACGCCGAATTAATAGAGGAATTTATCCGTCAGCCGGAGTCTTTGCGGGAAGAGTTTTAATGGAATGGAATGGGTTCGTTCATAAAATATTCCTTGCGTTTTTGGAATAGTCGTGATAAAATAGAATGGCTATAAAGTTGTAAAAACGGGTATACGCCCGATTTCGGAGGTGCCGTTTTGGCCCAGCAGCAAAATCTTTCGCACAAGCGCCCTGTGCCGGTCCTTCCGCCGGAAGAACTGGAGCAGCAAAAGACCTATCTTGCCCAATGTGCTGACCTTCTGACCCAAAGGTTCGGAGAGGAACATACACTTTTGGCATTGGTCCACAGCTACGGCTGTCAGCAAAATACCTCGGATGGCGAGCGCCTCATGGGAATCCTGGCTGAAATGGGCTTTGGATTTACGGAGGAGCCTTCAGAGGCGGATTTAATTTTATATAATACCTGTGCTGTGCGCGAAAACGCGGAGGTACGGGTCTATGGCAACGTGGGAGAGCTTTCTCATTTGAAGGCCCGGCGGCCGGAACTGCTCATTGGGCTTTGCGGCTGCATGGTTCAGCAGCAGCATGTGGCCGATAAAATCAAACACAGCTACCCCCAGGTGGATTTCCTGTTCGGCACCCATACGCTTTATAAATTCCCGCAGATTTTGTGGGAAACGCTTTCCAAACAGAAACGGATCTTTGATGTAGAAGAGTCCGACGGTGTGATCGCCGAGGGATTGCCTGTTCGGAGAACCCCAGGTGTCAAGGCAAGTATCCCGATTATGTACGGGTGCAATAATTTCTGTACCTACTGCGTGGTGCCGCTGGTAAGAGGCAGGGAGCGTTCCCGGATGCCGGAGGATATTCTAAGCGAAGTCCGTCAGGCTGTAGCAGATGAGTTCCAGGAGATTACACTCTTGGGACAGAATGTGAATTCTTATGGAAATGATCTGGATATCGGATGGCATTTTCCGGATTTGCTGAGAGCTGTCAATGAAATTCCGGGACGGTTCTGGGTCCGGTTTTTGAGTTCCCATCCTAAGGACTGCACTAGGGAACTGATTGATACGATCGCGGCCTGTGACAAGGTGTGCAATCATATTTATCTGCCGGTCCAAAGCGGCAGTAACCGAATCCTGAAGCTGATGAACCGGAATTATACGGTGGAATGGTATCAGGAACTGATCGCTTATGCGCGGGAAAAAATCCCGGGTGTGATGTTTACTACGGATTTGATCGTGGGATTCCCTGGCGAAACGGAGGAGGATTTCCGTCAGACTTTGGAACTGGTGAAGCATGTCCGATTTGCGTCGCTGTTTACATTTATTTACTCCAAGCGGGAAGGAACCCGGGCCGCAGCAATGGAGGACCCTGTTCCTAAAGAAGAAAAATCCCGCTGGTTCCGGGAACTCTTGGATGTACAGAGGAAAATCGGCGCAGAATATTATCAGGCCTATGTGGGGAAGACATTTACGGTGCTGGCAGACGGAAAAAGCGATCAGGGGCTTTCCGGCCGGACAGAATTCAATGCGGTGATCGATTTTCCAGGCGATGAAAGCCTGATCGGAAAGTTCCTTCGGGTGGAAGTCGTGGGAGCACGAAATCATGACCTGCGTGGTGAACTAAAAGAAGTTTTATAGGCAAATCGTCCCGAAATGGGGCATTGCATAGATCGAAAGAAAAGAAAGGTATGAGAGATCCATGGATCTGATCAAAATGGCCCGGGAAATGGGCAAAGAAATTCAGGCTACTGAAGCATATAAAGCTTATGAGGCCGCAAAAAAAGCGAATGATGAGGATGAGGCCCTTCAGGAAGGAATCAATGAATTTAACCTGAAGCGGATGGCATTGAATCAGGAAATGCAGAAAACAGATAAGGAAACTGCTAAGCTGCAGGCGCTTAATGAAGAACTGCAGGAGATCTACACCAAGGTGATGGGAAATGAGCATATGATGGCTTACAACATCGCCAAGCAGGATCTGGACGACATGATGCAGAAGATCAACGCCATTTTGGTGATGTGCGTCAATGGTGAGGATCCCGATACCTGCGAGATCCCCGAGCATAGCTGCAGCGGCTCTTGTTCCAGCTGCAGCGGATGCCACTGATCGGGTGTCTGTGACAATTTGATTCCAAGCCAGGCAGGCCGCGATTCTATCGCGGCCTTTCTGAGGTTATAAAAGCCAATGTGCCGAAGTACAGGAGGTTATTCCGTGGGCAAGCTGTCTCCAATGATGCAGCAGTATCAGGAAATTAAGGCCGGTTATCCGGATTATATTCTGTTTTACCGCATCGGTGACTTTTACGAGATGTTTTTTGACGACGCGCTGACTGCGTCCCGGGAACTGGAACTGACATTGACAGGCCGGGACTGCGGTCTGGAAGAGCGTGCGCCTATGTGCGGCGTTCCATACCACGCCTGCGAGGTGTATTTGAAAAAACTGGTGGAGAAGGGGTACAAGGTCGCTATCTGTGAGCAGATGGAATCCCCTTATGAGGCCAAGGGCGTGGTGAAGCGGGAAGTAATTCGCATTACGACGCCTGGAACCATCGTGGAAGGTAGCATGCTCCCGGAAGGGGAAAACAACTATATCGCCAGCGTTTACTGCGAAAAGGACGGCTTTGGAATCTGCTTCGCAGACGTTTCTACCGGTCAGGCTTTGTTTACACAGGTGAATACCTCTGATCCGGAAAGAGGTATTATCAACGAGTTGTCAAAATACTCGCCAAAGGAACTGCTGTATAATTCGGCGTTTTTGGGGTATCAGGAAGCACAGGATTTCGTTAAGAACCGTTTGCATTGTGTGGTTGACCCTCAGGATGGAGAGGTCTATGATCAGAAGGCATGTGTTAAATCGGTGCTGGGACAGTTTCATAAGCCAGATCTGGAAAGTTTGGAGCTGGACGGAAAAACACTTGCCCTGTATGCGGTGGGAAGCCTGATTACATATCTGCAGGAGACACAGAAGGCCGGTGTGCAGCGGCTGACGACGCTGACTCTTTACAGCGAGGACCAGTACCTTTCTTTGGATTTTACCGCCCGGCGGAACTTGGAATTGACGGAAACCATGCGGACCAGAGAAAAACGCGGATCGCTGCTGTGGGTGCTGGATCAGACCAAAACCGCTATGGGAAAGCGGCTGATGAGAAAGTATCTGGAGCAGCCGCTTGCTTCTATCCCGCTGATTACCCGGCGTCAGTCTGCGGTGGCAGAATTGACGGAAAAAACCGTGGAACGCGGGGAACTGATCGACGCGCTGAGCGGGGTCCATGACCTGGAGCGGCTGATGACCAAGGTGGTTTACGGGACAGTGACTCCCCGGGAATTGCTGTCGCTCTCATATACCGCCCAGAACCTTCCGCGGGTGAAGGCTGTGGCGGAAGGGTTTTCAAGCAGTTTGCTCTCGGAACTGAACCGGAGACTGGATACCTTGACTTCGATGCGGGAATTGATCGATTCTTCTATCGACGAGGAAGCACCGGTGAACATGAAAGACGGCGGCTATATTAAGGCTGGATACCGTCCGGAACTGGATGAACTGCGGGATATTCAAAAAAATGCCAAAGGATATCTGGCTGAAATCGAAGAACGGGAACGGAAGGAAACCGGTATCAAGAACCTGCGGGTAAATTATAACCGGGTATTCGGTTACTACATCGAGGTCACCAAATCCTTCCTCAGTCAGGTGCCTTCGCATTATATCCGGAAACAGACTTTGACCGGTGCGGAGCGTTTTATTACCACCGAACTGAAAGAGCTGGAAAGCAAGGTGCTTTCCGCCAGCGAGCGTATGGTCGCAATGGAAGCGTCCTTATATGAGGAAATCCGGAAGCAGGTTGCGGCTCAGCTTCCGGTGATCGAGGAAACGGCTACCGCGGTTGCCCAGCTGGATGTGCTTGCTTCTCTGGCCCAGGTGGCAGTAGATAACCACTATGTTCGTCCGGAACTGTCCGTGAATGGGGAAATTTCCATACTGGAAGGGCGCCATCCCGTTGTGGAGGCCATCTTTCCGCAGACTCCATTTATTCCTAACGATACCTTGCTGGATAACGGGAAAAATTTGGTCTCCGTAATCACCGGCCCCAATATGGCAGGTAAGTCAACCTACATGCGGCAGGTTGCCCTGATTGTAATCATGGCGCAAATGGGCTCCTTTGTCCCTGCCAAGGCTGCTACCATTTCTATCGTTGACCAAGTGTTTACCAGGGTTGGGGCGTCCGACGATTTGACAGCAGGTCAGTCAACCTTTATGGTCGAGATGAGCGAAGTGGCACATATCTTGAAAAATGCCACCCCAAAAAGCCTGGTGATCCTGGATGAAATCGGCCGCGGAACATCAACGTTTGACGGCATGAGTATTGCCAAGGCTGTGGTTGAGTATATTGTCAAAGAGAAAAGCCTGCATTGTAAAACGTTGTTTGCGACTCACTATCATGAGCTGACGGAATTGGAAAACCAGTATGAGGGTGTCGTAAATTACAATATTGCGGTGAAGAAGCGGGGCGACGACATTATTTTCCTGCGGAAGATCCTGCGCGGCGGTGCAGATGATAGCTACGGCATCGAGGTAGCAGGTCTGGCCGGGGTTCCGGCAAAGGTCATCAAGCGGGCGAAAGCGGTTCTCACCGAATTGGAAAAAAGCGTGCAGAAACCTCAGCTTACCTACCAGCCGGAGCCCGAAGAAGCACAGATTTCTTTTGTTGACCAGCAAAATCATACGGCAGTGGAGCGGCTGCGCAAAATGGATGTGGACAGTATGACCCCCCGGGAAGCGCTGGACGCCCTTTACGAATTAAAGGAACTTCTTAAGTGAGATAAGGAGAATCATTATGGCCAAAGAAAAACGGTTTGTGAAGCTGATGGAAGAAAGTCAGGGGCTGACATCAGCGGTATCTATTTATGTGGATTCTGAAACCGGCGTTCACTATTTGATGGTGCAAAGTGGGTACGGGGCAGGTTTAACACCGCTGTTGGATGAGCACGGCGCTCCGGTCATTGATAAGGAGGCAGTGGAACCTAAAAATCCCTGGAGGACCATGGATGAGTAGTCGAAAAAAATGGAGAATCGTTCAGGCAGCTGCGGCCTTTGTGCTGTTTGCAGGGGGCAATTTGCTGTTTTGCTTGAACGGACCCGGTCCCGGAGATCAGCCCACAGCTTACAGCCTGTTTTTGTCGCTCCTGTGCTGCCTGGATGTTCCAATTTTGGCTTGTGTTGCCGGATATCGGAAGTGGAAAGGTATGGTCTGGGGATATGGAGCCGGAGCGATTCTGCAGCTGATTTTTTCGGAGATTTTCGGCGCAGGGCTTTATGGAATGGTATTGTGGTTTGAAAGCTGGAAAATGGCTTTGTGGCTGTTCATCGTCGGAAGTATCCTGTTGACCGTGGGCGCATATCTGCTGGGACAACGACTGCGGATCCGGGGCTTTTCCCTTCCCGGCGAGCATTGAGAAAAGGAGAGCATTATGCCGAAAATCAATGTCCTTCCGGGTGCGGTATCCGAACTGATCGCTGCCGGAGAGGTGATCGAACGGCCTGCATCGATCGTAAAGGAACTGGTGGAGAACTCTATCGATGCAGGGGCGACCACTGTTACGATTGAGATCCAAAATGGCGGCGTGCGTTATCTGCGTGTGACCGACAACGGCTGCGGGATTGCCACTGCGGATGCGCCGGTCGCATTTCTCCGCCATGCTACCAGCAAGGTGCGGACGGCTGCGGATTTAGATCATATCAGCACCCTTGGTTTCCGCGGGGAAGCATTGGCTTCTATTGCGGCAGTGGCCCATGTGGAAATGCTTACCCGGACTCCGGAAGAGGAATTGGGCGTTCTGGTGAAGATCAGCGCTTCTCAGGTCGAGTCCGTGACAGAGGCTGGCTGCCCGCTGGGAACGACTTTTGTAGCACGAGATATATTTTACAATGTTCCGGCGCGGCTGAAATTTTTGAAAAAGGATGTTTCTGAAGCCAATGCGGTGGAGAATATCGCGGAAAAAATTGCGCTGTCCCATCCGGAGATTTCTTTCAAGTTTATCAGGGATAACCGCACCGTGTTTCATACGCCTGGAGACGGTAAGCTGCTTTCTGTTATCTATACCCTCTTCGGCCGGGAGTTTTCCCAAAACCTGATGCCGGTGGACTATACCTATGGGGGAATCCGAGTGACCGGCTATGCCGGAAAGCCGATGTACAGTCGTTCCAACCGGACCATGCAGCACTTTTTCGTAAACGGGCGGTATA
>CALXBD010000134.1 GCA_944386445.1 uncultured Clostridia bacterium | reverse complement strand
GACCGCTTACTACCGGATGGAAACGTTAGAGCTGTATGCCAAAATCAGTCTGACGGCTCACCTCTTGGGTGGCGCAAAGGAAATCCCGAGACCTCAAATTGACAAATTGATGGATTTGCGTAAAAATTACTACAAAGTTACCGGGCGTCATCCCGGCTACAAAAAATACCCTGCCAAAAAGGAGGAGTAAAATATGCGGGTTCTGGCCTTCGATTTCGGCGCATCCAGCGGCCGGGCAATGCTTGGCGGCTTTGATGGGAAGACAATTACCCTGGAAGAAATTCATCGCTTCAGCAACGATCCCGTACAGATGAACGGTACTTTGTACTGGGATGCTCCCCGGCTTTTCTTTGAGATCAAAGAGGGAATCCGCAAGGCCAAGGCAAAAGGCGGTTTTGATTCCATCGGTATCGATACCTGGGGAGTGGACTTTGCCCTGCTGGACAAATTCGGAGACCTGATTGCCAACCCTGTTCATTACCGCGATGAACGCACCGCAGGTATGATGGAATTGGCCTTCAGCCGGGTCCCAAAAGCGGAAATCTATGCACGAACCGGGATTCAGTTTATGCGGCTGAACACCATTTTTCAGCTGTTGGCTCTGACGGAAAAGCGCCCTGACCTGCTGGAACGAGCCGAAAGCCTTCTGCTGATTCCTGACTATTTCCACTACCTGTTGACCGGGGAGAAAAAGGCGGAATATACCGAGGCTACAACGACGCAGATGATGGACCCCCGCACCCGGGATTGGGACCTGGAACTTCTGGAAAAGCTGGGAATCCCTGTCCGTCTGCTGCCGGAAGTGATTCCGGCCGGAACGGTTTATGGCACCCTTACCAAAGAGCTTTCAGAAGAGCTGGGAGTGCCGCAGGTGCCGGTCATTGCGGTAGCGACCCATGATACTGCCTCAGCTGTGGCGGCCACTCCTGCCGAAGAGGAGGACTTTATTTATATCAGCTGCGGCACCTGGTCGCTTTTTGGGACCGAAACCCGGCAGCCTGTCATCAACGAAAAGACGTCCCGGCTGAACCTGACCAACGAGGGCGGCTACGGCGGCACTATCACTCTGTTGAAAAATATCATGGGCCTGTGGCTGATTCAGGAATCCCGGCGGCAATGGATTCGGGAGGGTTTTGATGTCAGCTATGCCGATTTGGAACGGGAAGCCCTGGCAGAACCGCCATTTGTATCCTTTATCGACCCGGATGCGCCGGAATTTGAAACCCCCGGTAACCTTCCGGAACGAATTCGGGAATTCTGCCGGAAAACCGGTCAGCATGTCCCGGAAAACCGCGGCCAGGTGATGCGCTGTGTTTATGAAAGTCTGGCCCTCAAATATCGTCAGGCCTTTGAGATGATCCGTGAGACCACTGGAAAGGAGTATCCCGCCATCCATATCATAGGAGGCGGCACTAAAGATGGGTTCCTCTGCCAGCTGGCGGCCAACGCCTGCAATATTCCTGTGACTGCCGGACCTATTGAGGCTACAGTTCTGGGCAATATTGCAGTGCAGCTGATTGCCCTGGGGGAAATCCCCTCGATTGCCGAGGCCAGAAAAATTATCGCGGCATCCGGCGGATTTAAAGAATTTGAACCTCATCCCGATCAGAGCTGGGAAGAAGCCTATCAAAGATTCAACCAAATTGTTTGAAGCGTTTTGTCTATCTGAAAACCGTTCTGTTATCATTGGATCTCAGAACGGTTTTTTTATTTATAAAATGGCCTAAATCTGCGGATTTGCAGACGAAATCTGTTATAATTGTAAAATAATTCTGGATTTGCTTGTAAAAAACGACAAAATCTTTTATAATAGGGGTGTATACTAGTATGGTGTTATTTCCCGGTATAGACCGGGCATCGAAAGGAAGGATTCCCTATGCCATCTATTCTGTCACGCGACACCATCCGGCAAGTTCTCCAGAAAGCCGTTTCTACAGGCGCAGACTTCGCCGAGGTGTATGCGGAACATACGAAATCAAATTCAATGGTGATGATCGATGGTAAAATCGATTCCATTACTGATAATTTTCTCAGCGGCGTCGGCGTTCGGGTCTGCAAAGGACTGAAAAGCGCATATGCTTCTACCAGTGATACTACACTTTCCGGACTGCTGAGCTGCGCTGAAAATGCAGCCCAGGCGATTGCCAATGGCAGCGCCGACCGGCAAATCAATCTGGTTGAACGGATCTTTGGTGACGTACATCCTATCAAAATCGTTCCTGGCACCGTGGCAAACAGCGTAAAGGCGGATATTATCCGCACTGCATACGCCGCTGCCAGGGAATACCATGAGAATATCTCTCAGGTTCAGGCAACGCTGCTGGATGTGGATCACAATATTTTGATTGCTAACTCGGAGGGGCTTTTTACCGAAGATCGGCAGATCCGTACCCGTCTGATGGTAAACGCTGTCGCCAGCAAAAACGGCGAAAATCAATCCGGCGTCCAAAGCCCCGGGCGTCGAATGGGACTGGAAATGTTTGATACCATCGACCCCGCTACCGTGGGTAAAGAGGCCGCCCGGCAAGCAGTTACCATGCTTTCCGCCGGCTACTGCCCCGCTGGAAAAATGATGGTAGCGATCGAAAACGGCTTCGGCGGCGTTATTTTCCACGAAGCCTGCGGCCATTCTCTGGAAGCGACCTCTGTGGCCAAGGGCCGCAGCCAATTCGCCGGAAAGCTGGGAACACAGATTGCCAATCCCAAGGTTTCTGCGGTAGACGACGGCACGATCCCCGGCGCATGGGGATCCATCAATATCGATGACGAAGGACATCCCTCTCAGCGCAACCTGCTCATCGAAAACGGTATCCTTAAGAGCTATCTCATCGACCGTCTCAACGGCAAACGGATGGGCATGGCTTCCACCGGCAGCGCCCGGCGGCAGAACTATACCTACGAGCCTACCTCCCGTATGACCAATACCTTTATTCTTAATGGACCGGATAAAAATGAGGACATCATCCGCTCTATGGATTACGGTCTTTACTGCCGGCAGATGGGCGGCGGATCTGTCAATCCGGTGACCGGACGGTTCAACTTTGCGGTTACGGAAGGATATCTGGTCCGCAATGGTCAGATCTGTGAACCGGTTCGGGGAGCCAGCCTCATCGGAACCGGCAGCGAAATCCTGATGAATATCGATATGGTAGGCCAGAATCTTGCTACCGGCCAGGGAATGTGCGGTTCTGTCAGCGGCTCTATTCCCACGGATGTAGGCCAACCGCTGATTCGGGTATCGTCTATCACCGTCGGAGGCCGCTGATCGCGGGAAAGGAGTGCATCGCCATGAACTATGCGTCATTTAAAGAAGCTGTAGCTGCTGCTGCCGCTGAACACGGCATCAGCGATTACGAGCTGTACTATATGGAGGATCAGAGCGTTTCAATTTCTGCCTTTAAGACGGAAATTGAAAACTTTTCCAGCAGCGTCAGCGGAGGGGTCTGCTTCCGCTGTATCGCGGATGGGAAAATGGGCTATGCCGCTACTGAACTTCTGGACGAAGAACAGGCCCGGGAGATTGTTATCCGGGCTGTGGAAAATGCCCGTACAATAGAAAATACGGATCCGGTGTTCCTGCACAACGCCGGAGACAGTTATCGGGAGGCTTCGTCTTATGAGGCCCCCCTCCCTACAGCGGAACAGATGATTCCCTTTGTGCTGGACTGTCAGCGCAAAGCCCAGGACGCAGATTCCAGAGTTTCTGAGGGAACGCAATCACAGTTTTTTGCAGGAAGAACTGTGGTAAGGCTGTCCAACTCCAATGGGTTGGATCTTCAGAATGTCACCGGATTTCAGTGCGGACTGGTGGAAGCTGTCCTGGAGGAAAACGGAGAAAAATACAGCGGCTATGATTATCGGGTCGGGGATTTGGCTCAGATCAGCCGTAAAGAGCTGGTCGCCGGAGCCGTGAAGCGTGCTGCCGGTACCATCGGCGCTGAAACGATCTCCACCGACCGGTATACGGTGGTCTTTGACCCGGAAGTGATGGCCGATCTGCTGGCTATTTTCTGCCCTGTTTTCTCTGCGGATAATGTGCAAAAGGGCCTGTCGCTTCTGAAAGGCAAAGAGGGCGAGGTCATTGCTGCCCCTGGCGTGACCTTGGTAGATGATCCCCTGTATCCGGGATGTACCGTTCAGACTTCCTTTGATGCGGAAGGAGTGGCCGCTTATACCAAAAACGTTATTGAAAACGGTGTATTGAACACGCTGCTGTATAACTTGAAGACTGCCGCTAAGGAAGGCAAAAAGAGTACGGGAAATGCTTATAAGGGCAGCTACGCTTCCAATGTTTCTATTGCTCCGTACAGCTTTTACCTGAAACCCGGAGAGCTTTCCCGGGAAGAGGTGCTCAGCAAGGTCGGCAAAGGTGTCTATATTACAGAGATCAATGGCGGCCATGCCGGCGCAAACGCGGTTACGGGAGATTTCTCCCTTCAGAGTGCCGGATTCCTCATTGAGGATGGGAAGCTTGGAAAACCGGTCAAAAACTTTACCGTTGCGGATAACTTCTTTTCTTTGCTGAAAAAGATCCGCTGGATCGGCAAAGACCTTTCGTTTGGGATTCCGTCCGGTTTTACTGTTTTTGGTGCGCCTACTGTGGCTGTTGAGGATCTTTCCGTGGCAGGCAAATAAAAATTGTTGATATATAGGCAAAATCAGGGGCTGCCGATTTGCGGCAGCCCTTTTTTTGGAAAGGAGGTCATTGAATATGACCGCTATGTTTGAACCTTATGAATTTGCCCATCTTCGGCTGAGGAACAGAATTGTCCGTTCCGCAACACACGACTATGTGGAAGATGCCGACGGCGGTGTCAGCAAAGCCCAGTTACAGATCTATTCGACGCTGGCAAAGAACAAGGTGGGGTTGATCTTTACCGGACAGATGTATGTTCATCTCTCGGGTCAGGCAGGGAGTCCGCAAAACAGCATTTGTGATCCGGCCTTGCTGCCCCGTTTGCAGGAACTGACCCGCATTGTCCATGAAAATGGCAGCTGCATTGCCGCTCAGCTAAGCCATGCCGGCGCCAAAGCCTCCTCACCTGATCGCAAGGCCCCTTCGACCATTACCTTGATAGAAGGAAAACCGGCCAGGGAAATGACATTTGAAGAGATTGCAGAAACTCGTGAACAGTTTGTCAAGGCAGCGGTCCTGGCTCAAAAGGCCGGGTTTGATGGCGTTCAGGTTCATGCGGCCCATCATTATCTGCTGAGCCAATTTATGACTCCATCCATGAATCTGCGGACAGACCGCTACGGCGGCTCCGGCGAAAATCGCTTCCGCCTTTGCGCGGAGATTATCCGCGGCATTAAAGAGCGCTGCGGCGAGGATTTTCCCGTCTTTATTAAGCTGAACTCCAATATTCCTGTGGGGGATGGCAATTATGAAGAGGAACTGCTGGCGGACTTGACCCTCTGCCGGGAATTGGGAGTCGAAGCAGCGGAACTGTCCGGCTATGATTTCATGTCCCGGCGGAATGAGCGTACTTACTACCTGGAGCGGGTAGCTCGTCTGCGCAAAGAGTCCGGACTGCCGGTCATTCTGGTAGGCGGTATCCGCAGCACCCTGGATTTGGAACGGGTGGAAAAAGCAGGAATCGATCTTGCCGCCATGGCACGCCCCCTGATCTGCGAACCGAATTTGGCAGCCAGAATGGAAGAGGGCCCTGTCACTTCCCGCTGCTTGAGCTGCAACCAGTGCTTCACGCTTCCCACCCGGGAGGGAATTCGTTGTATTCTTCATCATAAAACCCAAGAAGAGTAATATTATGCTTCGTTTTCCCATATAGTTTCATTATGGGAAGGGGGCCGTTCAATGGAGGCGTCAGATACAACGTTCGTTCCACTGCGTGGCATGGAAAGCTGTGCTATTTTTGAGAATCAAGAGTTCTTCCGGGAATTGCAACGCTCTGTTCTCCGGGATATGCTGGAACGGGGCCGGATGAAATTGATCGATTTTCAGCAATCTATGCAGCAACTGGAAAGCAAATCAGGTTGACACAAAAAGCGGCATGGTTAAACCATGCCGCTTTTGATTTATTGGAACTATGTATCACTTACAGCTTCGCGCCGCAAACCGGGCAGAATTTTCCGTCTGCAGGAACCGCTGCGCCGCAAACCGGACACTTTCCGCCGGCAGCAGGAGCCGTCGCAGGCTTATCCTGAACGACTGTTTCGTCACCGGAGGGTGCGACAGGTGCTTGCGCCGCAGTAACCTTCTCAACATTCTTCACGACATTATTCTGAGGAGCAACGTTCTGCTGGGGAGCATTCCACTGAGGAGCCGCATTCTGCTGAGGGGCAACGTTTTGTTGAGGAGCATTCCATTGAGGAGCCGCATTCTGCTGAGAAGCATTCCACTGGGGAGCTGCGTTTTGCCGGGGAGCATTCCACTGGGGAGCCGCATTCTGCTGAGGCGCTGCGTTTTGTTGAGGTGCACTCCACTGAGGCGCTGCATTTTGCTGAGGGGCAGCATTTTGCTGAGGTCCTCCCATTGGCTGCTGAGGAGGTGTGCCCCACTGTCCACCATTCTGAGGAGGATACACAGGAGCTGCAGGCTTGTTAAACTTCGGCATTTTATCAGGATTTGCCACAAAAAATGCTGCCAATCCCAAAAACACCCACAGTGCGATCACGAAAAATGTAGACAGGTTAAAGTAATGAGCATAGCGATAAAGGAGCTGTCTCAGGAATGAAATAAACTGAATCGCCGCAAAAGCCCAGCAGCCAAAAGCCAACAATTGATCCTTACGATTGGCGATGGTCAACAGCATACCCACAATCATCACATAATAGAGGATCGTTGTAATCAGACTAACAAAATTACTCAGGAAAACCCACGGGATCCACAGATTTATCAGCCAGAAAAACAGCTGAAGACCAATGGAGGCAAAGAGAACCACCACGTCCAAAGACAGCAGTTTTTGGGTAACACTATTTTTCCCCAAGGCGTCTTTCAGTTCCTTTGCGATATTAGCATACGCATTCATGAATAAATCCCTCCTGCATCAATTACAAGCTGACAAAAACTACCAGCCTATTATCTTCATTTTACGATATTTTTCCGTTCTTTGCAAGCAATTTCAGTGAAAAATCCTGGATTCTGTTTTGTGCAACCTGCAACATTGATATTACGTATAAAATCACCCTGCCCGGCACAACGGGCAGGGTAATTTCCCTTAATATTGACGGCCCCAATAAAGCATATGCTTAGCCGGCTTGCCGCAGCACACGCAAGTATCGCTGATATGCTCCTCTTCGAAGGGGATGCAGCGGGATTTGATTCCCGTAAGATCCTTAATTTTATTCTCACATTCTTCATCGCCGCACCACATAGCCTTGATAAAGCCATTTCCGGCATTGGCGATCTCCAAAAATTCTTCCCAGTTATGCGCAGTATAGGTTTTGGCTTCCCGGTTCTGCAGAGCCTTCTGATACAAACCGTCATGAACCGCCTGAAGCGCAGCAGGAATCGCCTTTTCCAACTCGTCCAAGGAGACGACCTGTTTTTCCCGGTTATCCCGACGCACCAGCACGCATTGATTCTGCTCGATATCCTTCGGTCCGATTTCCAGACGCACAGGGACGCCTTTCATTTCATACTGACTGAACTTCCATCCGGGAGAATTATCCGAATCGTCCAATTTGACCCGCACGATGGATTTAAGACGGGCAGCCAACTCCCGTGCCTTATCGAGAACGCCTTCCTTATGCTGCGCGATTGGAATAATAATCACCTGGATCGGAGCCACTGCAGGCGGCAGCACCAAGCCGTTATCGTCGCCATGGGTCATAATAATTCCGCCGATCAGTCGGGTAGAAACGCCCCAGGAAGTCTGGTGCGGATAGGCAAGCTTATTGTCCCGGCCGGTGAACTGGATATCAAAAGCCCGGGCGAAGCCGTCTCCGAAATAATGGGAGGTACCGGACTGAAGTGCTACACCGTCGTGCATCATCGCCTCGATGGTATAGGTTGCCTCTGCACCTGCAAACTGCTCCTTTTTGGTTTTGCGGCCCTTCAGCACTGGAATTGCCAAAGAATCCTCGCAAAAAGAAGCATAGCAATCCAGCATCCGCCGTGTTTCCTCCTGAGCTTCCTCTGCAGTTTCATGCATTGTATGGCCTTCCTGCCACAGGAATTCCATGGAGCGCAGGAACGGGCGAGTTGTTTTCTCCCAGCGAACCACAGAACACCACTGGTTATAGAGCATCGGCAAATCACGGTAAGAATGGATCACATGGGCATAATGTTCGCAAAAAAGTGTTTCGGAAGTTGGCCGCACGCACAGCCGTTCCTGCAGCGGTTCGGAGCCGCCATAGGTTACCCAAGCCACTTCGGGGGCGAAGCCTTCCACATGGTCTTTTTCCTTCTGCAGCAAGCTTTCGGGAATAAACAGTGGCATGCTGACATTTTCGTGGCCCAGTTCTTTAAAACGGGCATCCAGAATCTTTTGAATATTCTCCCAGATCGCATAGCCATAAGGCCGCAGCACATAGCAACCCCGCACGCTGGAATAGTCAATCAACTCCGCCTTTTTGACGATATCCGTATACCATTTGGCAAAGTCTTCATCCATGGAGGTAATTTCCTCCACCATTTTCTTCTGTTGTGCCAATTCAATCGCTCCTCGCCGTTCTTCATTTCTTTTGATTATACCAGAATCCCCCGCTGTTTTCAAGGGCTTATCCCATTCTCCCTGATTGTTTTGAAAAACATCTATCCAGCGGAACAGATTCTGCCAAGATGCCCACATGGATCCGCAAAAATCGTCTCCTGTGGGCGTCGCTCTATCACTTATTCACGTTTTCAGGTTCTTCGATTGTACGAATATGTTTCCTGTACAGGCCGATATAAAGCAGGATACTTACAACCAGCGAAACTGCTTCCGCGATAGGGAAGGAATACCATACATTGGTGACCTCGCCTGTCAGGGAGAGCAAATATGCTACCGGCAAAATGAGGATCAGCTGCCGTAACAGCGAAATAATCAAACTGCGGATTCCCATACCCGTTGCCTGGAAGGCTGTGGAGAAAATAATGCCCAGCGCGGCAGGCGTAAAGCAGAGGCTGATGATCCGCAATGCGGGCACACCGATCCGCAGTAATTCCGCATCCGCGCTCTGTTGCCCGGCCTCTTTGAAGATATCCAGCAATTGGCTCGGCATAACCCAGAACAAAACCATTCCCAAGGCCATAATGATCAACGCAATAATTGCGCCGATTTTCATAGCTGTCGTAAAGCGGTGGCGTTTCCGGGCACCATAATTGTATCCGAGTATCGGCATGACGCCCTGGTTTAAACCGAACACAGGCATGAACACAAATGATTGGAGTTTATAATAGGCGCCCAAGACAGCTACAGCGGTATCAGAAAAAGTAGCCAAGATGCCATTTAAGCCCATATTCATTACAGATCCGATGGCCTGCATAACGATAGAGGGTAGTCCGACAGCATAAATATCCCGAATCGTCTTGCCGTTAAAACGGAATCCTTTCAATTGAATCCGCACCTGATGGGATTTGGTAAACAGAATAATCATGCTGAAAATCAAGGATACGAACTGTCCGATTACAGTTGCAATTGCAGCACCTGCAACCCCCATAGCGGGTACCCCGAAATATCCAAAGATGAAAATAGGGTCTAAGATGATATTGGTAATAGCGCCTGAAAGCTGAAACAGCATCGGATAAATCATATTGCCGGTTGCCTGCAGGGTTTTTTCCACCATCACTTCTACCATACAGCCTACGCACAGTGTACAGACGATTGACAGGTAATCCACACCCATATTGATCACTTCAGCAGTACTGCTGAAGGCGGCCATATACATTCTGCAGAAAAACAAGCCGAACAGCAGAAAGGGAACCCAGCTGAACACACCCAGGAACAACCCATGTGTTGCAGCGCTGTCTGCCTCTTCGATCTTCTTTTCACCCAAACGGCGGGATATCAAAGAATTGATACCGACTCCGGTGCCAACAGCCACTGCGATCATCAATGTTTGGATTGGGAATGCCAACGAAACTGCCGCCAAGGCATTAACACCCAATCGGGAAACGAAGATGCTGTCCACAATATTATAGAGGGCTTGTACCAACATAGAGAACATTGCCGGCACCGACATTGACAGGATCAATCGGAACATTGGCGTGGTTCCCATTTTGTTTTCGCGGATTTCTTCCATAAAAATTCCTTTCTGTTTCATTTCACGGGCAAAGTTACATTTTTTTGAGGGGTCCCGGCAACGGGACCCCTCTTGCATCGGCCTGTTTATGAACACGCATTAAACTTACTAATTAACAGTTCCTTTATTATACCGCATTTTTCGTCCAAATGCAATCTTTTTCCCTAATTTTCAAAAAAGATAGTCAAAAAGGACGGAGCCCTTTCAGGCTCCGTTTCGTCCTTTGTGCAATTTGCTCATCAAATAATACGCACGCGGATCACATCCGGAATAGCGCTCAGCTTCTGTGCCACATCTTCTCCGACGCTTTGTGCCACATCAAAAATGCTGTATGCATAATCCTTTTTAGACGCGTTCATCATATTTTCGATATTGATGCCATCTTCGGCCATAACGGAAGACATTTTATTCAGCATACCGCTGATATTCTTATGGATCACGCAGATCCGGCAGGCTGTGCTGCGGGGCAGAGTAACTGCGGGAAGATTAACGGAATTAACGATATTACCTGTTTCCAGATAATTCATAATCTCTTCCACAGCCATTTTAGCGCAATTATCTTCCGATTCGGGAGTAGACGCACCCAAATGCGGCAGCGCAACGATTCCCTTATGATCCAGCATTTCATCCACAGCGAAATCCGTCACATACACCGTGACCTTTTTCTCATCCAGCGCAGCCAATAAATCGTCGGTTTCAACCAATTCGCCCCGGGCAAAATTAAGGATCCGGACGCCGTTTTTCATCATTGCAATGGAAGAGGCATTTATCATTCCCTTTGTTTCCGCATTGCAGGGAACATGGAGGGTAATAAAATCGCAGTTTTCGTAAATATCCCGCAAAGATTTCGCATGGATGGTATCCCGTGAAAGTCCCCAAGCCGCATCGACGCTCAAATACGGGTCGTATCCGTAAACGGTCATTCCCAGTGCAGCCGCAGCGTTGGCCACCAAAACGCCAATCGCACCCAGACCGATGACGCCCAGCTTTTTGCCCATCAATTCCGGTCCGACAAACTGGCCTTTCCCTTTTTCCACCAATTTGGAAACCTCTGCGCCCTGTCCTTTTAAGGTCTTAATCCAGTCCATTGCAGGCTGGATTTTCCGGGCAGACATCAGCAGTCCCAACAATACCAGTTCCTTAACGGCGTTAGCGTTGGCACCTGGAGTATTGAAAACTACAATTCCCGCCTGAGAGCATTGATCCAACGGAATATTATTGACGCCGGCTCCGGCGCGGGCGATTGCCGCCACCGATGCGGGCAGTTCCATATCGTGCATCGACGCAGACCGCACCAGAATCGCATCCGGGTTCTCGACGCTGTCGCCCCAGGTATAATTAGCGCGATTGAATTTTTCTAACCCTAATGGGGAAATCTTATTTAAAGTCTGAATTTGAAACATATCCATGTCTTCCTTTCATTCAGCTGTTGTCCGCCTCAAACTTCTTCATGAATGCGACCAGCTTTTCAACGCCCTCTACAGGCATGGCGTTGTAAATAGAAGCGCGCATACCGCCTACAGTGCGATGTCCTTTCAGGTTTACGAAGCCGGCAGCGGTTGCCTCTTTCACAAATTTAGCATCCAGTTCTTCATTTCCGGTAACGAATGGAACATTCATCATCGAACGGAATTCTTTCTCCACAGTTCCTTTAAACAGGTTGGAAGAATCCAGGAAATCGTAAAGCATAGCAGCTTTTTTCTCGTTGATGGCTTTCATCTGTTCCAAACCGCCGATTTCATTTTTGATCCACTCCAGCACCAGTTTGCAGATATAAATCGCGTAGGTAGGAGGTGTATTATACATGGAACCGTTTTCCGCGTGGATCTGATAGGTCATCATCGTAGGCGTACCCTCTCTGGGTTCTCCGATCAGGTCTTTACGGATAATAACCACTGTCAGGCCGGCAGGACCCATATTTTTCTGTGCGCCGGCATAGATCACGCCGAATTTAGAGACATCCACAGGTTCCGACAGGATGCAGGAGCTCATGTCTGCCACCAACGGAACGTTGCCGGTTTGCGGCAATTCCGTATAGCGGGTTCCGTAAATTGTATTATTATAGCAAATATGGAAATAATCCGCATTGGGGTCAAAGGTAGACGGATCCAATTTGGGAATATATGTAAAGGTTTTATCGGCGGAAGAGGCCACCTCATGGGCTTTTGCCAGCTTTTTGCATTCAGCATAAGCCTTTTTGGCCCACTGTCCGGTGATGACAAAATCCGCGCTTCCGGACTTTGTTGCCAGATTCAGGGGAAGCATCGCAAACTGAGAGGATGCGCCGCCCTGAAGAAAGAGAATTTCATAATTCTCAGGGATGCTCATCACTTCCCGGAGCAGCGCTGAACATCCATCGATAATAGACTGATACACTTTTGATCGATGGGACATTTCCATGACCGACTGACCGCTGCCTTCATAATCCAGCATTTCTGCGGCTGCTTTCCGCAGGACTGCTTCCGGCAGCATGGACGGGCCTGCGCTGAAATTGTACACTCTGCTCATTTCGATACCTCCAACTTTTCTGTTAACCCGTTTCACTGACGGGCCTTCTCATTCGGATATTGATTCTTATTGTAATGTGTTTTCGAGAAAAAGTCAATTGATTTTTTAAAAAAACACTTTGTTTCACTAAAATATTTCATATTTTCTCAAATCTCAGTTACTTTGCTCCCAAACTTTTGCTGTTTCTCACAAAATACAGAAATATCTGTACGCAATAACTAACAGGTTCGTAAAATTTGTTTCCATCTGACGGTCTTTTCTCGGCTTTCACAAAAATCCCCTGATTTTTGAGCATAAAAAAGTTCTTCCTGTGAACACTATATTCGAAACGGTACTCCACAATTCCAAAACAGTTCGTTTCTCCGACGCGGCGCGGCCGGTACTGCCGGACCAGTTTGCATTAAATCCGGGAGGACTGTACGTTCATACAGTCCCCGGTAGAAATAAGCCAAGTAGAAAGGTATGGTATCAAATGAAAAAACTCAGCTTCGGTAAATCGAAAAACTCTTCCAAGGGATTCGCAATCGCCCTGGCCATCAGCGTAGCGGCCGTGGGAACTGTAACCTATCTGACCCTGTCGCGACTGAATCAGGTTCCGGAAACAGATCCGTCCCAGTCCCAGACTTTGGACAACACCACAGAATGGTCCATTCCGGAGGTTAGCACCATCGATAAAGAGCAAACCGGCGTTCCGAAAGATACACCCACTGTAACACCGGAATCTTCCGCAGAACCTGCGGGGGAAACCACTTCTTCCGCAGCTGAAGAAACGCAGGCTCCTACGATTAAAGAAACCCAAACAACCACCGTCAGCGCCTTTGCGATGCCCCTGACCGGTGAAATTTTAAACGCCTACAGCAACGGCGAATTAGTCAAGTCAAAAACTCTTGGCGAATGGCGTACCCATGACGGCGTAGACATCAAGGCTGCCGAAGGGACGCCGGTTAAATCCTTGAATGATGGAAAAGTCATTGATATCCGGGAAGATTCCCAATGGGGCGTCACCATTGAAATCGAATACCCCAACAATATTACCGCTATTTTCTGCGGATTGTCCGACGACGTCAAAGTCAAAAAAGGTCAGGAAGTCAAACTGGGTGATGTCATCGGTTCTGTGGGCAATACCAGCATTATCGAGTCTGCTGAGGAAATGCACCTCCACCTGGGAATGAAACAGGACGGCGCATGGATCGACCCCATGAGTATCATTGTAACCAGATAACCCTTCAAAATAATAGAATCCGGCGGGTTTCTTTTAAGACCTGCCGGATTTTTATTTGCAAACTATATTTCTGACGGAGTGGGACTTTCTGGCATGGCGGTAAGGTTCTGCGCACGATATTCCCGAGGAGTAAAACCGGTTTTTTCCTTAAATACCCTGCAGAAATACGCCGGGTCTTCAAAACCTGACAATTCCGCAACCTCGCGGATACTGAAATTTTCGCTGGTCAGATACTGCCGGGCACGCGAAAGCCGTGTATGCAGTTTATACTCCACCGGTGACATTCCTGCGTACTCCTTAAACAGCCGCCGGAAATAGATCTCACTGACATTACACAAGGCTGCAATGTCAGGAATACTCAGATTTTGCTCCTTGTCTTCCTCTAAATAGAGGATCCCCTTTTCAATCACATGAAACTGTTTCGACCGGATCGCCTCCCGGCGATAACTGTAGCTTAAATCTGACAGCAGTCCGTAAAATATCGACTGGAGCCGGGCGGGAGACTGGACGGACAAACGGCAATGCTCCGAAATTTCGGAAAAAAGCATTCGATAATGTTCCGGATTGGAAGGATGGATCACCACTACCTCCTCTTCAGAAAAAAACAATGGCTGCTGCTGGCTATCCCAAATCAAAAAGTTGATCCCGTCATTATAGCTTTCCAGTGAAGGATCCACTGGCTGAAACTTAACACTGTACTGGGATCCTTGAGAGGTATATACAAAGCTTTCGTTTTCTGCAACGATTTCCCGCCCATCCTGAAGTACGTACCTGCCCGTACAATTATGGAGATATAAAAACATATTATACTTTTTAGGCTCACCGATACAGGAAAATGCTCCGCGCTCCCGCAAAGTTTGTTTCAGGCCGTTAATCACCTGTAAGAAATATTCGGCTTGATACAATTCCGAAAAACTACAAACCTGTCTCACTCCGATCCCCCCTAAAGGGAGAATAATCCTTTCGTCCCGATTTGTCAACAAATTAATACCGAAAAATCCAATTTTAGTATCGAAAGTTCTATTGCTGCATCAATCAATATATGGTATGATTTCTACATAAAATACAAATATATCTTATATTTTTTATCCATAATTTTACATTTCCTTTATTTTTCAAAAATAGTTGTATTATTTTAAACCTGAAAAAACTATCGAAAATTCAGATTTATTAGGTTATATCTTTCGTTAAAAGGAGCGCGATTTTATGAAAAAAATTCGTATTGGCATCATCGGATTCGGCGGAATTGCCCGAGGAGCACATCTGCCTGGCTATCTTGAATGTAAGGAGGACGCTGAAATCACTGCTGTCTGTGATATCGATCCTGCTGCCTTACAGGCAGCAAAAGAACGTCTGAATCTTTCTGACAGTCAGCTATTCGAGGATTACCGGGATTTGTTGTCCAGCGGCCTGGTGGATGCCGTGGACATCTGCACTCCTAACTATCTTCACTGTCCCATTGCCGAAGCTGCCCTGGAAGCAGGACTGCCCTTCAGCGTGGAAAAACCTTTGGGCATGAATTACGCAGAAACCAAAGCTTTGATTACCCATGCAGAGGAGAAGGGCTTGCCGGCATTTATCTGCTTTTCCTGGCGGTACCGGCTCTACACACGTTACCTAAAAGCTCTCATTGATCGTGGGAGTGTAGGGAAAATATATCACATCTACATACGCTGCATCAAAAACAGTGGTCTTTGGGAAGGACGGCCTTTGGAATGGCGTTTTGAAAAAGATAAAGGTGGCAGCGGTGTTTTAGGGGACCTTGGCTCTCATATGATCGATATCACTCGCTTCTGGGGTGAAGAATTTGATGAGGTAGCAGCAGACTGCGGCATTATCATCCCTGAACGTCCCCGCATTGGCAGCGGAGAAATTGCGCCTGTCACTACGGACGACTGGTGCAATCTGATCGGCAGAACCCGGACAGGTGTTAATGTCACCATCAACGTTTCAAGATGTGCTACTACAATTGGAGATTTAATCGAATTTGAGTTGTTTGGAGAAAACGGGCATCTGAAGTATACCTATCGGGATGGACAGCAGGATATTGAAATCTGCTGCGGAAAAACCGATATGGAAGCAGGTGGAACCCATCACATTACTCCCCCTGCCAAATATGACGCCAATCAATCCCGCTCCTTCATCAATCTTCTGCAGGGCAAGAAGGACAGCTATACCGCTGAGTTGATTCAAGGGGTTGAGTGCCAGAAAGTACTGGATGCCGCTCTTCGATCAATCGAACTGAAACGGACCGTTAAAATCTCGGAAATCGAGGAGGGCCTGTGATGAATCCTTATCAGGTTTCTGCGGAGGAGTTCCTTAGAAACAGCCGAATTCCTATCCGTGTTCTGCCTACGGAAATAGACATGTATGAGGAAATGGCGAACATTATAATCTCTACCATTCAGAAAAACAATGGCCATGCTGTTGTCATCTGTCCGGTAGGCCCGATTGGTCAGTATCCGATTCTGGCCAAGAAAATCAACGAACAGCACGTTAATCTCCGAAACGTCTGGTTTCTGAATATGGACGAATATCTGGACTGCAATGATCGCCCTATTCCTGATACGAATCCGCTAAGCTTTCATGGTATTATGAACCGGCTTCTCTATTCACAGATTGATCCCTCTCTGGTAATGCCACCTGAGCAGCGGCTCTTTCCGGAACCGGGCCAGGAAACACAAATTGACGCATTGCTGGAAAAACTGGGCGGTGCTGATTGCTGCCTGACCGGCGTAGGGATCAACGGGCATATTGCTTTCAATGAGCCTCCTACTCCGGAAGAAAGTATATCCGATGAAGAATTTCGCCGCTGCCCGACCCGCTGTCTGGATATCTCCAGGGAAACCATTGTCAACAACGGTGCACATAAGATCCACGGCGCTCTGGACATCTTCCCGCGGCGCTGTATCTCCCTTGGCATGAAGCAGCTGCTTGCAGCGCGAAACCTGAAGGTTTACCTCTACTGTGACTGGCAATGGGGCATTATGCGAAAAATTGCGTTGGAACCGGCAAGCCGTTTTGCGCCGGCTTCCTTTCTGCAGCTCCATTCCAATAGCGAAATGGTGATTACGGAGGATTTATTGCGAATGTCCTTGGACAGCTGAAAGGAGCAGTTATATGAAGTTCGGCACTCTCGCACGTATAGCAGATGCAAAAAGCTGCCATGAAAACTTTCGCCAAATCCGGGAAATGGGTATGACAGCCTGTCAGCTGGTGTACAAGCCTCAGGTCTACACAAAAGAAGATGCGCTTCTTATCCGTCAGGCTGCCGACGAGAATGGGGTGGAAATCTCCGCCCAGTTCTGCGGGTTCCGGGATCAATTTACCCTATGGGATATCTATTATGATTATGCCCTCTGCGGCATTAACAACGATGCTTTCCGTCAATCCAGGCTGGAATACCTGTTCCAGGGAGCGCAGTTCATACAGTGGCTGGGTATTACCGATATGGTAATTCATGCAGGGTTCGTCCCAAACAATCCTTTTTCGCCGGAATATGCGGCTATGCTTTCTTCCGTCAAGGTACTGGCCCGGCACTGCCGGAAGCTGGGAGTAAACATTCTTTTTGAGACCGGCGGCGAGTCCCCGATTACTCTGCTGCGGCTCATTCAGGATGTGGGAGAAGAGAATCTTTTCATCAATCTGGATACTGCCAATATTCTGATGTACGGCTACGGCAATCCGGTGGATGCATTGTATACATTTGGAAAGTATGTCCGCAACATGCATGCGAAGGATGGCCTCCCTCCTACTGACCCAAGAAGGCTGGGACCAGAAGTCCCTATCGGTACCGGTCATGTGGATTTCCTGGCAGTATTCACCAGGCTGAAAGAGCTTGAATATGATCGTTATGTCATCATCGAACGGGAAATTTCCGGCGAGGAGCAGAAGCGGGACATTCAAAATGCCCTCTCTTATCTGAAAGATATTTTACTGCGCTGTGGTTATGCATAAAAGTGCAAATAATGCTTTTTACAAATTTCGGGCAGATATTTACATTGTTGCACTGTTAAATTTGTGTATAATGATAAACAACACATCATATTTTTCCACTTTATTGATGTAGGAAGCTTCAAATCGTATTGGGATAGAAAGGAGTCTTTCTTGTGAAGGCAATTACCGTCTCCGCTCGAAAAAAAGGCCGGCTGTTCCGGGAAATCCGCCGTCATTGGATTTTATATGTTTTCCTGTTGCCGGCGCTCCTCTATCTGGCGCTGTTTGCCTACGCGCCAATGTACGGCATACAAATCGCATTCAAGGATTATTCTATCGCTGGCGGCGTTTGGGGTAGCCCATGGGTAGGCCTTAAATGGTTCCGTTTCTTCTTCGGCTCCAAACTCTTCTCTACCGTATTGGTCAATACGGTGGTATTAAGCCTTTATGGCTTGATTGCCGGTTTTCCAATGCCGATTATCTTAGCACTTTCATTAAATTATGTAAAAAACATTCGATTTAAGCGCACCCTCCAAACAGTGACTTATCTGCCCCACTTTATTTCCACAGTTGTACTGGTAGGTATGCTTTCTGTGTTTCTCTCTCCGCGTTCGGGCTTCGTCAATACGATCATTGAGGCTATTACCGGCCATACGATTTATTTTTTCGGTGCCCCGGAATACTTCCGGCACCTCTACGTCTGGTCTGGTGTCTGGCAGGGCGCTGGGTGGGGATCCATTATCTATATGGCTGCCCTGGCTTCGGTAAGTCCGGAATTACATGAATCAGCTGTTATTGACGGCGCAGGTATCCTGAAACGAATTTGGCACATCGATATTCCGTCTATCATGCCTACCATGGTCATTATGCTGATCCTGAACTGCGGAAGCATTATGAGCATCGGATTCGAAAAGGTCTACCTCCTTCAGAATAGCCTTAACATGGAGACGTCAGAAGTTATTTCTACTTATACTTACAAAATGGGCCTTCTGCAGCAAAAATTCAGTTATTCAACAGCTATCGGTCTATTTAATAACCTTATCAATTTCGTTTTGCTGACACTGGTCAACAAAGTCGCTAATAAGTTATCCGGCTACAGCTTGTGGTAAGGGGGAATATTATGAGAAGCAAAAATGCAATCCGACAAACAAAAGGTGACCGCATTTTCGTAATCTTAAATTCCCTGATATTATGTCTGATCTTTTTGATTGTTGCCTATCCTGTCTACTTTGTCATTCTGGCCTCTGTTTCAGATGCACAGTATGTTAACTCCGGCACCCTCCTGCTTTGGCCAAAAGGATTTCATCTATCGGGTTACCGCTATGTTCTGAAGGAGGAGCGTATTTGGGTCGGGTATGCAAATACAATTCTTTACGCTTCAGCCGGTACTCTGTTAGGTTTGTTCGCTTCCCTTCTTGCGGGCTATTCTTTGGCAACCCCTACACTGCCGGGTCGAAAAGGGATCATGGCTATTATGGTATTTACCATGTATTTCAGCGGAGGACTAATACCCTCTTATTTGATTGTTAAACAGTTGGGACTGCTGGATACCAGAACCATAATGATTATCTTAGGCAGCGTATCCGTGTATAATATTATCCTGATTCGCACATTCTTTCTCAATACCATTCCCAAAGAACTGCAGGAAGCAGCATCTATTGACGGATGCGGTTATGGAAGATTTTTTATCCAAATTGCTCTGCCGCTTTCCAAAGCGATTATTGCTGTAATTGCGCTTTATTTGGTAGTAGGATATTGGAACTCTTATTTTACTGCCTTGATTTACCTGCAGGATAATTCTAAAAAACCTTTGCAGCTTTTCCTTCGGGAAATTTTACTGGTAAGTACCGAAAGTATGAAGCAGCAAACAGAAAATGCAGAGGCTATGGCTGAGTATCAGCGTCTCTTGGAAGTTATCAAGTATGCTGTTATCGTTGTTTCCACCCTACCTGTTATGTGTATTTATCCCTTTCTTCAAAAATACTTCGTACAAGGTGTCATGATTGGGTCTTTGAAAGGTTGATTTCCGTTCCCTACAGGCAGTGCATGCCTGTACACATATTTTCTATTATGAGGTGAACAAAATGACAAAGAGCTTGAAATGTCTGACCTTTTTCCTAGCTTTATGTACAGCGGCAAGTGTACTCGGCGGTTGTGGCGGGGATTCTTCCTCCTCAAGTTCATCCTCCGGAGCATCATCAAATTCTGATACCAGCACTACAGGTACTGGAGATCAGGAAATTGTCAACGGAACCTATGTTACCGGCCTTCCAATTGCAGCCGAACCTATTACCTTAAAGGTTGCTGTAGTACGTATGTCTGG
>CALXBD010000133.1 GCA_944386445.1 uncultured Clostridia bacterium | reverse complement strand
AAGGAAATCTCCAAAATATCCTCCCTGGGAATCTCCAAAACCTCCATGAGGGTATCTGCCGCCAATTTTTCCCGCATTTCCTTTTCCTTACGCTGAATCCTGGGAAATACAATATTTACCAGGTTCTGATACTGGCTCACCGTTTCCACCTTGCTCCAAACAAGGTCATCCACCATGATCCCGCGAAACCGGTAAAGCCTTCCGATATTTTCCAGAACATATTCATAATTCAAGTAAGGGTTTTCGTTCTTTGCAAAGTAATTCAACATCATTTTGAACACCGGGCCGGAAAGCTTTACAATTCCGGTCATCTCTCCCTGCAGCCGGTTCATCTGATGAAGGTCCTTGCTGATTCGAAAGATGTCGCCTTCCCCATCCAGCTCGACGAAAGTCTCATCTCCGTGATCCGAAGGAGCTGCCAACAAGGCGCTAAACGGGCTTCTTTCCTCCAACAGAGCACTAATTGCCTTCTGTTCAAAAACCAGATCGCTTTTCAGCAGCAAAAAACCGTCCTTTAATTGCCCTGCCAGCAAACTTAGCCCATACATCGTGCCCGACCATTTATAACGAGGATTTTCCATTAAAGTGATATTGGCACGACCGGAATACTTCTCCTTGAGTTGTTCGAATCCGAATCCACCTACGATAAAAAAGTTTTGGATCCCGCACTCTTCGAGCACTTGAAGGGAGCGCTCCAAAATTGTTCCTTCCCCCAGCGTCAGCAGCGCTGCAGGTCCATCAAACGCATCCCGGCGTCCCGCAGCCAGAATTACGGCGGTCTTTACAGGCTCATCCTCCTGCGGTAATGACAGCTTCATCTGCTGGCGGTCCAACAAAGCGCCTTCCAGTAAGATTCGACCCTTGCCTGTGATCGAAAAAACATTGCGCTTCCCCTGCCGGACAACTTCCAAATAGCCTTCCTGTCCGGCTTTATGCAGCAAGCCGTTGACTTTCCCCACCGAAAGTCCCATCGCCGCTGCCAATTCCCGCTGGTTGGCCTTCGGCGAATGATTCAGCGCGCAAAGAAGCGAAAACAAATCTTCCAAAGAGACGCCTCCTACTCTTTGTTCATTTTTTGAACGTTCATGATATTGTGATTATATTCCTTTTTGAACGAATTGTCAAGAGGGTTTCCGCATTTTTTAACAATTCTCGAAACTAGCATACCGCAATATCCTGAAGTTTTTTCCGAATAATTCCTGATGTTCAGATTGCCGCACGTAAAAAATCGTGATATAATAATTCTAAGCCTTAAAAAGGAAATTGAGACCGTTATTTGAAATTCACAAATCTTATTGGAGGAATTCTTATGCTGTTTAAAAATGGCCTGGTATTTACGGAAAACGGCGTTTTTCAAAAGCTGGACGTCCGGGTGAAAGGCGAAAAAATTGCTGAGGTCGGCCGAAATTTGGAGGCCGGAACGGATGAAGTCAAAGACCTGAATGGAAAGTGGCTGCTCCCTGGCTTTGTTGACATCCACTCCCACGGCTGTGGCGGAGCAGACTTCTGTGATGGAACCCCCGAAGCTCTGCAGACGATGGCAGATACCTATCTGAAAGCCGGCGTCACAACCACTTTGGGAACATCTACCACCCTGCAGCCGGATACCCTGCGGAAGGTCTTCCGCAATTATGGGGAATTTTCCAAAAAACAGGATCACGGCGCCCGAATGATCGGCGTCAACATGGAAGGCCCCTTCCTCTCCATGAAAAAACGCGGTGCGCATATTCCGGAATACCTGCTTCCCGCCGATTTTGATCTCTTCTGTGAACTGAACGAATTATCAGGCGGACGGATCCGTCAGGTAGATCTGGCACCCGAAATCGAAAACGGCATGGATTTTATCGCAAAGGCATCTAAAATCTGCACCGTTTGTGTCGCCCATACCGCAGGCGGTTATGAGCAAACCTTGGCAGCCTATGAAGCGGGCGCTACCAGCAATACCCATATGTACAATGCCATGGTAGGTCTCTCTCATCGGGAACCCGGTACGGTTGGGGCCATTTTTGACTCTAATACCTTTGCTGAATTGATTTGCGATGGGTTCCACATTCATCCCGCAGTCATCCGTGCTACATTTAAGCAGCTCGGCAATGACCGTATCTGCCTGATTTCCGACTCCATGCGGGCGGCCGGATGCCCTAACGGCGTTTATGATCTGGGCGAACAAGACGTCTTTGTAAAAGACGGCAAGGCTGTACTGGCCGACGGTACCATTGCTGGTTCTATTATTAATGTACATACGGCAGTACAGCGGGTGATTTCCTTCGGCGTACCGGTGGAATCCGCCCTGAAAGCCGCTACCATTAACCCGGCCCGGGCTGCAAAGATCGACGACGTCGTCGGCAGCATCACTCCTGGCAAATACGCAGACCTTCTGATTACTGATAATCTCGTCAACGTGGAAGAGATCTATCTGGCTGGTGTCCGGCAGTAAGCCCTTGCTTTAATTGTAAATGTTGATTGATACGGTAGGATTTTCCTGCCGTATCTTTTTTATTGATTGTCAAAATTGCTGTTTTTTGTAAAATAATTGCAAAATTTTAGGAATCATGGTAAAATAGTTCACAGCGCAACGATTTTATTTTGACAGAAAGATGCAGGTGGTTTTATGGCAGCCGCAGACAGTCGATGGTCTGTCCAGAGATTTCTACACCATACCCCTCCATTGGGAGAAATTCCTCCCGGTAAAGAAATGCTCCTCCGGGCACTGCGCATTGCGTGGCCTTCCATTCTGGAATCATTTCTGGTTGCACTGGTCGGACTTATCGACACAGTCATGGTCAGCTCGCTGGGATCCTATGCGATTGCGGCTGTCGGATTGACAACTCAGCCTAAATTTATCTGCCTGGCTATTTTTATATCGCTAAACGTAGCAGTTTCCGCCATTGTGGCAAGGCGCAAGGGCGAGGATGACCGGGAAAGCGCCAACAGTGTCTTAATGCAGGCACTGATTATCACAGTGGCGCTGACCGTTGTGATCAGCATTCTTGCAATCGTGTTTGCAGAACCGATCCTGCGCCTGGCAGGTACCGCAGATGATACCCATGAGCCTGCTGTCGCCTATTTCCGAATCATTACAGGCGGTATGATCTTCAATGTGATCTCTTTGGTGATCAACGCGGCCCAACGCGGCGCTGGTAATACTAAAATCGCCATGCGGACCAATATGGTTTCCAATGGCGTCAACATTGTTTTCAATTACCTGCTGATCGGCGGCAATTTTGGATTTCCCAAACTGGGCGTTCAAGGCGCCGCTATCGCTACCGTAATCGGTACGGTGTTTGCCTGCGGCATGAGCATTTTTTCAGTTTTAAACAAGAATCGGTTTCTAAGCCTCCGGGCAGTTAAAAAGATCGGATTTGACAAACGCTCTCTGTCTGCATTGGCAAACCTGGGGTCCAGCACCCTGACAGAGCAGATTTTCCTGCGGATCGGATTTTTGACTTACGCTGCCATTGTAGCCCGATTGGGAACGAATCCCTTTGCCGCCCACCAGGTGGGAATGAACATTATGAGCATCTCCTTTTCCTTCGGAGACGGTCTTTCGGTGGCCGCAGTCTCCCTGGTAGGCCAAAGTCTTGGGCAGAAGCGACCGGATCTGGCTAAAATATACGGCGGGATCTGTCAGCGGATGGGGGTATGCTTCTCGGTGATCCTCTGCGTTGTCTATGTGACCTGCGGAGATCCGATCTTCAGGCTGTTTTCAGATGACACGGAAATTTTGGGATATGGCTCCCTGATTATGAGGATGATCGCGGTGATCGTCTTTATGCAAATCACTCAGGTGGTTTACTCCGGCTGTCTGCGGGGAGGCGGTGACACTCGCTTTACAGCGCTGGTGTCCCTGATCAGTGTGGCAATCTTCCGACCACTAAGTGGATGGCTGTTCTGCTACCCGCTGAATATGGGGCTGATCGGTGCCTGGATCGGGCTGGCGGTAGACCAGTTCATCCGGCTGGCGATGACCTATTTCCGCTTCAAAAGCGGCAAGTGGACTACTTATAAAATTTAAGAGGATACCTAAAAAACGGTCTGACAACCGGTGAACACACCGGCGTCAGGCCGTTTTTATCTGTAAAATGATGTTATCTTTTTTCAGGTTCCAGAACCCGGCGAAGCCCCTCCCAGGAGGACACAGCCAGGTGAGGAACCTGGGGAGGATCCTTCTTACTCAAAAGAGCGCCCCGATACCAGACCGGGAAGATCCCGGCTCCAGCAGCCCCCTCCACATCACAGACGGGATTGTCGCCGCAGTACCAGACCTCTTCCGGGGAAAGGTTCGCCTTCCGCAGGGCAATGTCAAAAATCCTCGGGCTGGGTTTCCGGAAGAGATACTCGCTGGACGCCAGAATAAACTCGAAAGGATGCTCCGGGAAAGCCCGGCGGATTCTTCGCGTTAAGGCTTCCCCGCTGAAGGTGATATTGCTGATGACACCGGTGCGAATCCCCTTACATCGGAGCCATTCCAAAAACTCCCGAATCCCTTCAGTGGGCTTGGCGGGAGCAGCCGTATCCCAAAACAGCTCCTCCGCCTCCAAAGGCGTCAGGTGCAGAGTAATCCCAAAATATTCGTAAAGATACCGCTGAAACATCCACTCATGTATCTCCAAAACATGGGTGTGCAGCCAGTCAGGATAATCCTCTCCCCGCAGTTCCCGGATCATCGCATCGGCCAGAGCCTGAATCTCCGGAGCGGTAACTCCCCTTGGGTTGTCTGCGTATCGCAGCAGCGCCTCATCACCGGCAATGGCATCAAAATTCCGCTCTGACATCAGGGTTTGCCCATAATCAAACAATATCATCCTCGGTAAACTCATAACTGTTTCTCCCTTGCTGTCAAAAAGTCCTCCGCCGCTCGAAGCACTTTCCGATCCGGCTCGAAATTCAACGTCTTCACCGCCTCATCAAAGGGCAGCAAAAAACCTTCCAAAATTTCATCCTGCTGAAAAGACGGTTCCCCATGGAACTCTCCAAGGAAAAAGACCCCCTGTTTATGAATTCCCATGGGCAGCCTGTAAAAATACTCCTCCCTGAAGCCCGGAATCAGTGTTGGAGTTAAGGCCGTTTCCTCCAAAATTTCCCGAAGAGCAGTGGTTTGCTCCTCCTCTTCCCCCTCAATATGGCCCTTGGAAAATCCAATGTGACCTAAATCTCCGCAGACCAGAAGATAGCGTCGCTGTCCCCCATCCCCGGTAAACAACACCGCGCCACAGGCCTTTTCAAACAGGCATCGGAAGCTGCTTTGAAAATATTGTTCCGTAAAATGGACCGCTTTACGAATCTCCGGCTCAAAAAAGATCATGCCTTCTGGAGCGGCTACCCATTTTTCCTCGCTGTCATCGTTTCGGTGAATCACTGCAATGACCCGTCCTATAAAGTGCTCCACGGGATGATCGAGTCCTAATATGTACACGTCTTGAGGACGACCATCCCCGCCGATCACTCCCGGGACAAACCCATAATTGATCGGATAGATCATATCCGGATGCCGGGGATGGCGGCTTCCCAGAGGGCGGTCAACCGTCACCTCTACTGAAAGCCCCAACCCGTCTCCTGCAGGAAGCCCTTCTGTCAGCTGCGGAAGGATTCGATACCCTTTCATTGCAACTCCCCCTTTCGTTTATTGTACCATGGTGCGTCAGGGAAGGCAACTACTTTCCAATGCGGAACAGTTCTTTCACGCCGATGACCGCCAGAAAAACTGCAAAAATCTTTGTCAATATCTCATTTCCTAGAAAGTGCGCCAATGCCGCCCCTCCAGCGGCCCCCACCAACCCGGCC
>CALXBD010000132.1 GCA_944386445.1 uncultured Clostridia bacterium | reverse complement strand
AAAAATGTATCTTCCCTATGATGAAGAGCGCGGCATCTGCCTGCAGGACGACAGCTTCTTAGATAAAGAGCCTTGGGATTTTGCCAATACGCCTAAAGAAAATTATCCCCTCCTGATGCACTACCATCCGCTGGTGATCTACCGGCATCAGGTATGCAAGCAAGCCGATACGGTTCTGGCGGAATTTCTTCTGTCCTCCCGTTTCAGCAAGGAACAAAAGCAGCGGGACTACGATTTCTATGAGCCGCTGACCACTCATGACTCTTCTCTGTCTGCTGCAATCTTCTCCATTATTGCATGCGAAATTGGCAACAGCGGCGACGCGTTCAAACATTTCAGCCACACCGCTCTGACTGACTTAAAAGACCTCCACCACAACACCAAGGATGGCATCCACGCAGCATCTATGGCAGGTTCCTGGATGTGCGTTGTCAACGGCTTCGCAGGGCTCCGTACCGACAGCGGCATGCCGATCTTCCAGACGGTCCTTCCTGAGGAGCTGACCGGCTACCATTTCAAATTCCGTTACCGCGGCAGTCTGATGGAAGTATCTGTAGACCGCTCCGGAAGCCGGATCACCCTTCTTTCCGGACCGGCAATTACAGTCCGTTTTAACGGCGAAGAAATTCATTTGAAATAAAAGTAAAAGAAAGGACGAGTATTATGCAGTATCAACTCGGAACCGGCGAATTCAAAAACTGGATCGTGGCGGAAGATTCTTTCCAGCCCGATCGTCTTGGAAAATGTGAATCCATTATGTGCTTAGGCAACGGCTATATGGGCATCCGTTCCGCAACAGAGGAAAATTATCTGGGGAATACCAGGGATACTTTTGTAGCTGGTACCTTCAACAAATTCGGTGATGAAGTGACTGAACTTCCCAATGTGGCTGACGTCATCGCGATGCCCATTCGCGTAAACGGCGAGCTGCTGGACCTTTCCAAAGGCAAAGTGGAAGGCTACCTTCGCACTTTGAACCTGAAAACCGGCCTGTTGGAACGGAGCTTTACCTGGACAAGCGAATCCGGTGCTCAGCTGAAATTTGACTTCAAGCGGATTGTATCCATGAAGGATCTCCACCTGATTGCACAGGAAATGTCCGTAACTGCCCTGAATGAAGATGTGAAATTCCACCTGGAATCCGGCATTAATGGCCAGGTATCCAACACTGGTTCCCAGCATTTTGTGGAAGGCGAGAAGCGTTTCTTCGACAAAAAATATCAGCAGAGTGTCATGAAAACCTCTGAATCCGGCATTGACTTTGTCGTCAACACCACAAACGTCTTCACACTGGACGGAAAAGAGTATGCTCCGGAAGAACTCATCTGCATCGAGCGGCGGAAAATCTTTGTGAAATATGATGGCGTCATCCCCGCGGGCAAAACCATGACCGTCACCAAGACTTCCAACATCTACACCTCCCGGGACAAGGAAATGGAAGGCAAGTCTCTGGACGAACTGCGGGAAATCTCCTTGGAGGCTCTGAAAGCCGCAGCGGCGATTCCCTTCTCCACTCACGCTGAGGAATCTGCAGCTGTCTGGATGAAGAAGATCTGGGAGCCTAAGGATATCCAGGTGGAATCCACCAGCGATTTTGATCAGCTGGCGCTCCGGTTTGCCATCTATCATCTGACCGTTATGACTCCTGTCCATGACAACCGGATGAATATCGGCGCCAAGGGGCTTTCCGGCGAAGGCTACAAAGGCCATACCTTCTGGGATACCGAAGTCTTTATGCTGCCTCACTATATTCTGGCTGATCCGGCAGGCGCCCGCTCCTTGATCGAATACCGCTACAACTGCATCGGCGGTGCCCGGCGGAAAGCCGCTGAAAACGGCTATGAAGGCGCCATGTATCCCTGGGAAAGCGCCTGGATCGAGGACGGCGAAGTTACTCCTTTGTGGGGTGCAGCAGACATCGTCACCGGCAAGGCCACCAAGATCTGGACCGGTATCATTGAACAGCATATCACCAGCGATGTGGCCTATGGCGCGTACTATTATTACACTGTTACCGGCGATCAGGACTTTATGGATCGGTGCGGCTACGAATTGATTCTGGATACTGCAAAGTTCTGGCAGTCTCGGCTGGAATACAATGACAAGTTGGATCGGTATGAGATTCGCGATGTGATCGGCCCCGACGAATACAAAGAGCATGTCAACAACAACGCTTACACCAACTACATGGCACATTGGAACATCTGCAAGGCTATGGAATATGCCCGGATGCTCAAAGCCGAAAAGCCTGAGATCTATGCTCGGATCAATGCTGTGATTGACATCGACGGGACCTATCCTAAATGGGAGGCCAAGGTAGACAAGATCTATCTGCCCCGGGAAAACGAAAATCATATCATCCCGCAGGACGACACCTATCTGACCCTTCCGGAAGTGGATCTTTCCAAGTACAAAGCCAGCGATGTGGTCGGAACTATTTACAACGATTACAACATGGAACAGATTAACCATATGCAGGTTTCTAAGCAGGCAGATGTACTGGTGCTGTTCTACCTGATGGAAGACTTATTCCCGGCAGAGGTTAAAAAGGCTAACTTCTACTATTATGAAGAGCGCTGCCTCCATGACTCCTCTCTGAGCTTGTCCACCCATTCCATTCTGGCCAGTGACCTGCATGAGCGTGAAAAGGCTTATGAGCTCTTCGAGCGCGCTTGCCGCATCGACCTGGGACCTGTTATGACCACCAGCGATGCCGGTATTCATGCGGCTTCCTTCGGCGGCATCTGGCAATGCACTGTCAATGGTTTTGCCGGCGTCCGGGTTGTGGGGGGCAAACTCCGCATCCAACCCAATCTTCCGGATGCATGGTCTTCTCTCAAGGCCAAAATCTTCTGGAAAGGCCAGGAACTGCAGCTTACTGTCACAAAAAATTCTCTGACCGTAACTCGTCTGACCGGAAATCAGCCCACCACCTTCCTGATAAACGGCACAGAGCACACCTTCACAGATGAAATTACACTTCCCTGCGGTAAATAAGGAGGAACTATGGCAACAAAAGCATTTATCTTTGACCTGGATGGTGTACTGACTGACACCGCACGGTATCATTTTCTGGCTTGGAAACAGCTGGCTGATGAATTCGGCTTCCATTTCAATGAGCAGGATAACGAACGGCTGAAAGGTGTCAGCCGGATCCGTTCCTTTGAGATCATTTTGGAAATCAACAACGCACAGGATCGCTTTACTGAAGAAGAAAAAGAGTATTGGGCAAATAAAAAGAACGAGCGTTATGTGGAACTGATCGGCAATATTACGCCAGCAGATGTTCTGCCCGGCGTACAGGATTTTCTGCATGATGCCAAATCCCGCGGCATCAAACTGGCGGTTGCCTCCGCCAGCCGCAATGCCGGAAAAGTACTGGCATCCCTTCAGATTGCAGACCAGTTCGACTACATTGCTGATGCTGGAAAGGTCACCCATACCAAACCCGATCCTGAGGTTTTCTTGGTATGCCGTGATGCGCTGGGCCTGACCTCGGAAGAATGTATCGGCTTTGAAGATGCCCAGGCTGGCATTGAAGCAATTCATGCGGCGGGGATGTTCTCAGTTGGCATCAACGTTGATGTTACCACCTTGGAGCCTGATTACCATCTGGCTTCTACCAGCGAGCTGAATGTTGATAAAGTTTTGGCAGCCCGCGGTGAATAAGTTATAAATCAACCAAAATTACGCAGATATTAAAACGGGAACTGTGAGTGTTCAAAATCACAGTTCCCGTTTCCTATTTTATAAATTAAAAATTATGCGATTTCATCAAAAAAGAGCTTCAAATCATCCTCTACGGTACCAATACCGGAAATACCGAATTTGTCTACCAGTACCTTTGCGACATTAGGACTGAGGAAAGCTGGAAGAGTCGGTCCGAGGTGAATATTCTGAACGCCCAAAGACAACAATGCCAATAACACGATAACCGCCTTTTGTTCATACCAAGCGATGTTATAAATGATGGGAAGCTGGTTGATATCCTCGAGGCCAAAAATTTCTTTCAGCTTGAGAGCGATAACGGCTAAAGAGTAGGAATCGTTACACTGGCCGGCATCCAATACGCGGGGAATCCCGCCAATGTCTCCCAAAGACAGTTTGTTATATCTGTATTTCGCACAGCCGGCGGTCAGAATAACAGTGTCTTTCGGAAGCGCTTTGGCAAAATCAGTGTAGTAGCTGCGGCTTTTCATACGTCCGTCGCAGCCGGCCATGACCACAAATTTTTTGATAGCGCCGCTTTTGACAGCATCTACAACCTTATCAGCCAGTGCAAATACCTGTGCATGGGCAAAGCCGCCAACGATTTCACCGGTTTCAATCTCAACAGGCGGCGGACATTTTTTGGCGTGATCGATTATGACAGAGAAATCCTTCTTTTCGCCGATTTCACCGGGAATATGCCGACAGCCGGGATATCCGGTTGCGCCGGTGGTATACAATCGATCTTTGTAGCTGTCCTTAGGAGGCACAATACAGTTAGTGGTCATGAGAATAGGCCCATTAAAGGATTCGAATTCCTCCTTTTGCTTCCACCAGGCGTTGCCGTAATTGCCTACAAAGTGAGGATACTTTTTGAACGCCGGATAATAGTGTGCGGGAAGCATCTCAGAATGGGTGTAGACATCCACTCCGGTGCCCTGAGTTTGTTCCAAAAGCATTTCCAAATCGCGAAGGTCATGGCCGGAAACCAGAATGCCGGGATTTTTGCCCACGCCAATCTTCACCTTGGTGATTTCAGGGTCACCGTAGGCAGTCGTGTTGGCCTTGTCCAAGAGAGCCATACCGGACACACCGTATTTGCCGGTTTCCAAGGTCAGCGCTACCAAGTCCTCCGCACTGAGGCCGTCATCCAAAGTGGCAGCCAATGCGCGCTGAATGAATGCATCTACCTCTTCGTCATCCTGCAGCAGCGTGTTAGCATGCTTGGTGTAAGCTGAAAGTCCCTTTACCCCATAGGTAATCAGTTCGCGCAGAGAGCGGATGTCCTCGTCTTTGGTAGAAAGAACCCCTACCATTTTAGCTTTTTCCTCCCAATCACCGGAACCGTCCCAGCGGGCAGCTTCCGGCAGGTTTTCCGTGCTGTTCAGTTGTCCCAGCAGATTCTCTTTCGCATCCAGGGTAGCACGGATACGGCCTTCTATACTCTCCTTATCAAAGTTGGCATTTGTAATAGTAGTAAACATATTGAAGGTAATCAGATGATTTACCTCAGCGGGTACTGCCTTACCCTCTTTGCGCAAAATGGTGGCAACTGCAGAAATTCCTTTTGTCACATACACCAGCAAATCCTGCATGGCAGCGACATCAGGCTGCTTGCCGCAGACACCAGCAACGGTGCAGCCTTTACACCCCGCAGTTTCCTGACACTGATAACAAAACATTTTTTGATCCATATAAAACTCCTTTTTCTTTTTAGAACACGACAACTAACAGCATCTTAAATTGCTCTTCCCCATATACCGCATGAGGATGCCCGGCAGGCATCACAATGGATTCACCCTCATGGAGCAGATAGCTGATTCCATCAATGGTAATTTTTCCCACGCCGTCGAGGCAGGTTACAAAAGCATCGCCGCCGGATTCATGGGTACTGATTTCTTCTCCCTTTGCAAAGGAGAACAAGGTAACACTTAAAGCGTTGTTCTGTGCCAACGTTTTACTGACTACCTGACCTTCCTGATAAGCAATCTGATCCTTTAAGACCAAGACCTCTGCCTGACTGATATTTTTGATTTTTGAACTCATAAGACGACCTCCAATCTGTCTATACATATAGTTTCAATCTTTTGCCTGCTGCTTATTCAACGCACTGAAAATTCGCATGCGATTCGAACTTTTATGATAAGGTATTTTGCAGATACAACTGGATAAACTACTCTTCAATTACTTGAATCAGCGCAGTTACCGCAGACTTCTGCTTTGTAAAAATATATTTTCAATCATTTCATTGCCCTCCTTGTTTTATTGTCTTAAGTATAGTACAATAAAAGCAAAAAGTATGTGGTTTAAACCACGGAACGGAGGCTTTTTATGGTTCCTATTCAACATCCCATTTTTAACGACATCACCCCGGAAGAATACAGCGAAATGGCATCATGCGGATGGATTCATACGGCTGAATACGAAAAAGGGGCTATTCTGTTCCACACAGGGGATCAAACCGAGGAATTCGGCATTTTGCTTTCCGGTGAGATCCATATTGAAAACATCGATCTGTGGGGAAACCGCATCATTTTGCATAACATTTCAGAAGGGCAAGCTTTTGCCGAAACCTACGCTTTTTGCAAGGTGCCGATCATGGTAGACGTCATTGCCGTACAAGATTGCGAAGTGCTGTTTGTAGACATCGGCATTTTGCTGTCTTCTCATAATCAAACCCGCTCCTGGTACAACAAATTGTTATATAACATGCTGGTGCTCTCTACAAGCAAAAATCTCGCATGGTCAAATCGGGTGTTTTGCATTTCTTCTAAGAGCATCCGTGCCAGGATCATGACCTATTTATCCTCGGAAGCCGTAAAACGTGGTACCATGAAATTTGTCATTCCCTTTGACCGCCAACAAATGGCGGATTATCTAAACGTGGAGCGCAGCGCATTGTCGAAAGAACTCGGACGTATGCAAAAGGAAGGAATTTTGACCTTTCGCAAGAACCAATTTCATTTACATCATGTTGAAAAGCAGCAATTATAACATCAAGTATTAAAAAACACCTTGATCCAAAGGTCCTCACCGTTTTTCCACATGCAAAAGCCGGACAGAAAATTCTGTCCGGCTTTCAACATCTCCGATAATTTTATAAACTCAGGTTTACGGCAAGGCCCGATCGATCAACTGAGTCAACTCATCGATTTTGGTTGTATCTCCGTTTTCGATGGCTTCCTTGACACAGGATTCCATATGTGCCTTCAAAACTTCCTTATTGGCTTTCCGAAGGATTGCTTCTGCGGCCATGATCTGATGAGCCACATCCATGCAGTACCGGTCGTCTTCGATCATCCGAAGGATGCCGTCGATCTGACCACGGACAGTTTTCATAAGGTTGCTGATTTTCTGATGATCGGCTTTCATGATTGTTCTCCT
Organism: uncultured Clostridia bacterium; assembly: GCA_944386445.1. Taxonomy (GTDB): domain Bacteria; phylum Bacillota; class Clostridia; order Oscillospirales; family Ruminococcaceae; genus Merdivicinus. Next base: position 32,000 of record CALXBD010000132.1, on the reverse strand, counting down.
TTTCATTTTGACGCTTTATTGTTCAGGATGCTCAATGTCAACCACCTTGTATCCTGCTTCTTCTACCGTTTTTTTCAGCAATTTGTCGGTGATCTCAGCAGATACTTCCGCTTTTGCCATACCCGGATCCAACGTTACCTCAGCCTGCACGCCAATTGCTGCCAAAGCTTGGGTAACCCGGCCAGTACAATGACTGCAGCTCATTCCCTCAATGCGGAGCACAACCGGATGTTTACCGGCCACAGGCTGCTCGGCAGCTCTGGCGGCAATTGGACAGGCACCGGTCGGACAAGAAGCAGCATGACCGGCCTTGAAAAACCGCAGCCGCAGCGCGTTCATGACGACACAGATGGAACTGAGACTCATAGCGGCGGCGCCGAACATGGGGTTGAGCTTCCATTGAAGCGCTGCATAAAAGACCCCCGCTGCCAGCGGAATTCCCAAGCTGTTATAGCAAAGCGCCCAGAACAGGTTCTCCTTTATATTCCGGATCACCGCCCGGCTCAGCCGGACAGCGGTAGCCACATCTCGCAAATCACCCTTCATCAGAACGATATCTGCGGATTCAATTGCCACATCGGTACCGGCGCCGATTGCCATACCCACATCAGCCCTTGCCAAAGCGGGGGCATCGTTGATACCATCCCCTACCATTGCCACTTTACGGCCTTGCTCCTGAAGCCGCCGGACTTCCTGTTCCTTTCCGTCGGGGAGAACTTCCGCGATAACAGTTTCGATTCCGGCTTGCCGGCGAATTGCTTCCGCAGTACGCGCGCTGTCGCCGGTCAGCATTACAACTGAAAGTCCCAACTGTTTCATTTCCGACACTGCTTCGGCGCTGGTAGCCTTGATCGTATCCGCTGCGGCAATCATTCCCGCCAGATTTCCTTCACAGGCAAAATACAAGACGGTCTTTCCGTCATCAGCCAGCTTTTCAGCTGCAGCCAGAGAATCACCCAATGCGATTCCGCGTTCATCCATCAACTGACGGTTGCCGGAAAGCCATTTGCGGCCTTCCAGAACCGCTTCTATTCCCCGCCCAGGAATAGAGTTGAATCCTTCCGGTTCCGGGAATTCCAGTCCTTTTTCATTGGCTGCCCGCACGACCGCCTCTGCCAAAGGATGTTCCGAGCGGCTTTCGATGGCTGCTGCCAGACGCAGCAATTCTCCTTCCGAATATCCTGTCGGAAGGATATCCGTTACTTTGGGAACACCTTCCGTAACGGTGCCAGTCTTATCCAACACTACAGTATCCACCTGATGAGCGGTTTCCAGCGCTTCTCCGGATTTGATCAGGATCCCGTTTTCCGCTCCCTTACCGGTACCGACCATAATGGCAGTCGGTGTAGCCAATCCCAAAGCGCACGGACACGAAATGACCAGTACTGCAATCCCAATCGAAATGGAAAAAGCCAAACCTTTTCCTACCAGCAGCCAGACCAGTACAGACAGTAGCGCGATGCCGATCACGACCGGCACGAATACGCCGCTGACCCGGTCTGCCAGCTTTGCGATGGGTGCCTTAGAAGACGCAGCCTCTTCTACCAACCGAATGATCTGTGCCAAAGCGGTATCATTTCCGACTTTGCGGGCTTCCATTTTCATAAATCCGGCCTTGTTGATGGTTCCCCCTGTGAGCTTATCTCCCGGCTGCTTTTCCACGGGGATACTCTCTCCGGTCAGAGCCGACTCGTCCACAGATGAGTTGCCGGATACAACGACTCCGTCTACCGGGACGCGTCCGCCGGGGCGAATCACGACGATATCGCCCGGAACAACCTCTTCCGCCGGAATTTCCTGCTCTGTGCCCTCCCGCTCCACAAAAGCGGTCTTCGGGGCAAGCGCAACCAATTTGGTGATTGCTTCGGAAGTCTTTCCCTTAGAGCGTGCCTCCAAAAATTTTCCCAGCGTAATGAGCGCTAAAATCATCCCGGAGGTTTCAAAATAAAGATCCATGGAATACTGCTCTACCATTGCCGAATTTCCATGTCCCAAGCCCCAGCCGATGCAGTAAATTGCCCAGATTCCGTAAACGATTGCCGCGGAGGAGCCGATGGCGATCAATGAATCCATATTAGGTGCCCGATGCCAAAGCGCCTTGTATCCACCTGTAAAATATTTGTGGTTGACAGCTACAATGGGCAAACAGAGCAGCAGCTGCGTAAAAGCAAAGGTAATTGCGTTCTCCGTTCCGTGAAAAATAGACGGCAGCGGCCAACCCATCATATGCCCCATAGACAGATAAAACAAGGGAATCATAAAGGCAAAGGATACGATCAACCGACGTTTTACACTTTTAGAAGCATTATCGGCGGCCTCCTGGGCAGAACCTGCCTGATCTTTAGCAGCCTTTGCGCCCTCAACGGCGGCGCCGTAGCCCGAATTTTCCACTGCCTTGATAATCGCAGCATCATTGATACGAGAATCATCATACTCCACGGTCATACTATTTGTCAACAGGCTGACGGTTACTTTTTTAACTCCATCCAGCTGTCCCACCGCCTTTTCAACATGTGCAGAACAGGCCGCACAGGACATACCTGTAACCTGATATTTTTGTTTCATGCAGAGCCTCCTATCCCTCCCCCTGTGGGGGGTGTTTGATTCTAGTATAACATTTTTAAAAAATTTGTCAACACCTTTCCAAGCAAAATCTGACCAAATTGCACCACAAAGAATGAGTATCGCTCCGGGCGGAATACTAAAATCGGACGCTCAAACGTCCGGAAAGGAAATCTCTATGAAAGATCGATACTATCTGGGAATTACAGATCTGCTGGATCAGGATCTGACCAGTTATGAGTATTTTTATGCGCTTCCGCCGGAATTGCAGTCCTGGGTTTTTGCGAAGGATGCTGCATCGTTTGCGGAAATGCAGGACTGCGTGGAAAAGCTCAGGGGACTGGAATGATCCGGTCCCCTTTTTATGAGGTATAACACAAATAAAAGAACCTCTTCAGTCAAAGAATCGTTTTTTCAAAAGTCATACGGTTGACAATCTGGGTAAAATAGATTAAGATGAAACAATAGATATCAGGTAATTATCTCCAAAATTAGTGACAGAAAAACGGAACGAATCCAGATGAGGACGCCTATGTTAATCGATTTTCACACCCATTGTTTTCCCGATCGTGTGGCGGACAACGCTGTCTGCCAGCTAAAAACCCACGTTCATTATGAGCCTCTGACGAACGGCACACTTTCTGATCTTACCAGCAAATTGAAAGATTGGAAGGTAGATCGCGCCGTTTGTCTGAATGTGGCGACAAACGCCCATCAGCAGTCCAGCGTCAACAATTTTGCCGCCGCAATCCAGGATGAAAAAAACATTTTTGCTTTTGGCTCTGTCCATGGTGCCACCCCTTCCGCAGAACAGGAACTGTACCGAATTTCCGAAATGGGATTGAAGGGTATAAAACTGCATCCGGACTATCAAAATCTGGAGCTCTTGGATCGGAGAATGTTTCCGGTTTATGATACCGCTTCAGAACTAGGACTGCTTTGTGTTTTCCACGCTGGATGGGATTCGGTTTCTCCTGATCGCACCCGCGTTACCCCGGAAGGAATCCTGCGGCTGCATCGCTTTTTCCCAAGACTAAGGATTATCCTGGCTCATTTGGGTGGGCTTGCCATGTGGAATGAAGTTGAAGACAAGCTGGCCGGGTCCGATATTCTGATGGATACAGCTCTTCTGAGGGGAATGATCTCCCCGGAACAGGCTTATCGGATCATCCGGAAGCACGGCGCAGAAAATGTCCTCTTCGGATCCGATGCTCCTTGGCAATCAAGCGCGGATGCCGCGGAATTTATCGACAGCCTTCCCCTTACTTCGGCTGAAAAGGACCGGATCTTTTATCAGAATGCCGAAGAGCTTCTGGGAATCTGCTGAAATATCCAATGTTTCGGATAATTCATAAAATATTGCTTGAAAGAATCGGCTCAAACGAGTATAATAAAATGTAATTGGGTGTTTTCTGCCGGACGCAGAAATACGTAAAAATTTACAGTGCCCGGCTTGCCGCCGGCAGAGTTTTGAAATTAAAACTCCGAAAGGAATGGTCTAACAACAATGGGACTCATTGAGAAAATGTTCGGTTCCTACTCCAAACGGGAACTGAAACGAATCAAACCGATCCTCCAAAGCGTGCTCGATTTGGAAGAGGAGTATAAGGCTATGCCGGATAAAAAGCTCCAGGAACAAACAGAGTACCTGAAGGGAATGCTCTCCGATGGGGAAACCTTGGATACCATCCTTCCCCGCGCATTCGCTACCTGCCGGGAGGCTACCCGCCGGGTTTTGGGAACGCCTCACTATCCGGTACAGATCATCGGCGGCATTGTCCTTCACCAGGGGCGTATCGCTGAGATGAAAACCGGTGAAGGTAAAACACAGACTTGCCTTCTGCCTGCTTATTTGAACGCTCTGACAGGACAAGGTGTCCATATTGTAACTGTCAATGATTATCTGGCAAAGCGTGACTCTGAATGGATGGGCAAGGTTTACCGTTATTTGGGACTTACGGTTGGCCTGATTATTCATGACATGAGTAATGATGAGCGCCGTGCTGCTTATGCTTGTGACATTACTTACGGCACCAATAACGAAATTGGGTTTGACTACCTGAGAGACAACATGGTGACCTATAAGGAACAGCGGGTTCAGCGTCCCTTTAACTACGCTATCGTGGACGAGGTGGACTCCATCTTGATCGACGAGGCCCGGACGCCTTTGATTATTTCCGGTCAGGGGGACAAGTCTACAGATTTGTATAAGATCGTAGACCGGTTCGTGCGCACTTTGAAGATGAATAAAGTCGTGGAGCTGGATGACAAGCAGGATAACGATGATTTGGAAGGCGACTATATCGTCGACGAAAAAGCCAAAACTGCTACTCTGACTCCTCTGGGCGTGAAAAAAGCCGAGCTTGCTTTCGGAATCGATAACCTGATGGATCCTCAGAATTTGACGCTGCTCCATCACATCAACCAGGCGATCAAGGCCCACGGCGTTATGCATAATGAGGTCGATTATGTGGTCAAAGACGGCGAGGTCATTATTGTTGACGAGTTTACTGGTCGTCTGATGATCGGCCGTCGATATAACGAAGGTCTCCATCAGGCAATCGAAGCCAAAGAGGGCGTTGAGGTTGCACGGGAGTCTAAAACCCTTGCTACCATTACCTTCCAGAATTTGTTCCGCATATATAAAAAGCTCTCCGGCATGACCGGTACCGCTTTGACAGAAGAAGCGGAATTCCGTGAAATCTATAAGCTGGACGTGGTGGAGATTCCTACCAACAAGCCCGTGATTCGGCAAGATCATGAAGATGTGGTCTTTAAAAACGAGCGCGGAAAGTTCAATGCCGTAATCAAGCAGATTTTAGAGTGCCATGAAAAAGGCCAGCCGGTTCTGGTGGGTACGGTTACCATCGACAAATCCGAGCTGCTGAGCAGTATGCTGAAACGCCGCGGGATCAAGCACGTGGTTTTGAACGCGAAGTACCATGAAAAAGAAGCGGAAATTGTAGCTCAGGCAGGTAAAAAGGGTGCTGTCACAATTGCGACCAATATGGCAGGCCGTGGTACCGATATCAAGTTGGGCGGTAATGACGAGTTCTTGGCGAAAACTGATATGCGAAAAATGGGCTTCTCTGAGGACTTGATCGCAGAAGCTGATGCCTACGGTGAAACCGATAACGAAGAAATCCTCAATGCACGCAAAACATTCCAGGAACTGGTTGAAAAGTATAAGCCTATTATTGCAGCAGAAGCTGATGAGGTTCGAAAGGCCGGCGGTCTGTTTATTCTGGGTACTGAGCGTCATGAATCCCGGCGTATCGACAATCAGCTGCGGGGACGTTCAGGCCGTCAGGGCGATCCCGGCGAAAGCCGTTTCTTCCTCTCACTGGAAGATGATATTATGCGTCTCTTCGGCGGCGAGCGGATCCAAGGAATGATGGAAGCGCTGAAAATTGATGAGGATCAGCCTATCGAAAACAAAATGCTCACCAACTCTATCGAGTCCGCACAGAAGAAGGTCGAAGGACGCAACTTCGGTATCCGCCGCAATGTCCTTCAGTTTGACGACGTTATGAACCGTCAGCGTGAATTGATCTACAGCCAGCGTGCCAAGGTTTTGGATGGTGAAAATCTCCGGGGATATATCATGGATATGCTGAAGGAGAACATCACTGAAACTGCAAATACCTATCTTTCTGATGAAACGATCCATGACAACTGGAATATCGCCGGTCTGCGAGATCACTATCTGGGCTTCTTTACCGAACCTGATGACCTCCAGTTTACCCCAAATGAGCTGGGCAATATGGAGAAAAAGGATATTGTGGACATCCTTTACAAAAAGGCTGTGGCAAAATACGAAGAAAAAGAGGCCGAGATCGGTCCCGATCGGATGCGGGAAGTAGAACGTGTCGTGCTGCTTCGGAACGTAGACTCTAAATGGATGGATCACATTGATGCTATGGACGAACTGCGGAAGGGCATTTACCTGCGTTCTTACGGTCAACGGGATCCGGTGGTAGAATACCGTCTGGAAGGCTTCGATATGTTTGATGAAATGGTTGCTTCCATACGCGAAGATACCGTTAAGATGCTGCTGACAGTCCGTCTCCGCAATCCTGAAGAGGAACCCAAGCGGGAACAGGTGGCCAAACCTACGGTTGCCTCTCATGGTGATGAAACCGTCAAAAAGCAGCCGGTACGGCACAGTGCTGCAAAAAAGGTAGGCCGCAATGACCCCTGTCCCTGCGGCAGCGGGAAAAAGTACAAAAAGTGCTGCGGCGCAGGCCAATTCCCTGATGACAATGATTAAAACAACAAAAACAGCTCCTGGGTTTCTTCCCGGGAGCTGTTTCTTTATCCGTTTTCAGATGACATTCGAAGCAGGCACAAGTAAATTGCGGTCAAAAACGACTCTGGCACTACAATTCCCAGATTCCAAATCCACGACGGCCAATCGCCTTCCGAGGCAGCCTGAAGAATCGCACTACAGCAGAAACTGACTGCAGAAAGAGGGCCCTCATGTATCACTTTCTCTACCAGTTCCCAGACAGATGCTTTCTGCTGCCGGAACGATTCAACTATTTGTCCGGTAAACTTTTCAACTGGTGCATAAGCTTCTGTCAGGTGCCTATGAAATTCGTCCGCCGAATACAAAAGAGTATGTTCCAATTTCAGCAGTTCACCGGCAATTTCTGCCACAGCCATAAAAAAGCCTTCGCTGCTCCGCAGGTTACCTCCATGCTTCCGCAAAATTCGCTGGCATCGCAGCTGAGTCCCACGGCTTAAGGTACGGCCTATACTGCCAGAGGCTTCTGCCTTCAGCCATTGCCGGAATATTTCTAAAAGCCTCTGTCCAGGTGTCGAAAGCAGCTTCTGTAAATACTCACCTGTCCCCGAAACAAAGGAATACGCCGTCCCTTCTACCTTTCTGTACGCCCGAAGCGTATCCAAATATCCCAGTTCCATATTTTTCCTGGATAAACTCGGTTCAAACCACAAAAACGGACCCAAATTCCAATAACAGCGGATATACCGCACTGGCACGGTCCCTGCCTTGGGCCGTCTGACAATTCCGGGACCTTCCAAATCAACTGCGATTACTTCTGACGCTCCCATAGAGAGGGCCAGATTGACCGGCATATTATCGTGATAGGCACCGTCCACATACCTCACATCTCCGATTTTCCTGCTCTTAAGCGCCGGAAAGCAGGATGAAGAGGCCAGCAAGAATTCTGCTAATTCCCCTTTGGGAATCTGCTCAATCGTCAGCTCCGCCGGCTTCATAGAAGGAAACTCCACCGTCACCAGTCCGAAATCCACCTCCGAATCACGGACTTTTTCTTCGTCGACTACCTGAGAAATGGTTTTTTCTAGCGGGCTGAAATCTGCTCCTCCGTTGGCAGCAGCCGCCTGCACAAAATTTTTCCAGACTTCCCTTTCCCAGCCCGGCTTCTTATAATCAATCCCCTCCGGGGCAATTTTCAAGTTAACAACATCTTCCGTGGAAATTTTCTGCCATAATTGTTCTGCCCGGTCATAATCCCGTTGTACCATCATGACCCCATTCAAGGCTCCTACCGACGCGCCTGTCACGATCTGATAATCGATTCCCAATTCTCGCAGCGCCCGCCAGACCCCGATCTGATATGCTCCCCGGGAACCTCCCCCGCCAAGGACGATGGCTCGTTTTTCCATAGAGGGTCTCCTTAAACCAGTTCCGTATAGTTATGGTCTATTCCGACAACCGTATAATAGTTTTTCTCAGGATAAGCTTCCCGCACTTTCTCCTGAATCTGATTCTTCAGCTCCTGTTCCCCAATGGAACATCCGGATGGAACGGCCACATCAAAAATCAGATTTGTATGGCTATAGCCTTTTACCATTCGAAAGTCGTGCATTGTCAGCCCCTGATTGAACGAAGCTATGATTCTGACCACATTTTTTCGAAGCTCATTCAACTCTGTGTCGTCGATCACGATCGGATCCATATGAACGACCAGGTGAATTCCAGTGGCCTCAAAATCACGCTCAATAATATCACAGAGGTCATGACTTTTCATAACATCTTCCCTGGCATCCACCTCTACATGCACGGTGGCAAAACAGCGGCCCGGTCCATAGTCATGCACCATTAAATCATGAATTCCCAAAACGCCGTCGTATTTCCGTAAGCGCATCATGGTCTCATGAACCAGTTGAGGGTTAGGCGCTTCTCCCAACAGAGGACTCAACGTATCCCGAATCAGGTTAATTCCGGAAATCAAAATAAACAACGCAATCGCCATACCCATCCAGCCATCCAGCCGCAGTCCGGACCACTTGGAAATCAGTGCCGACAGCAAAACAGCAGAAGTGGCCACAACATCATTACGGCTGTCGGCAGAAGTCGCAATCAGAGCGGTAGAATCGATTCGTTTTCCGATGCTCCGATTAAAAAGCATCATCCACGCCTTGACCAGAATCGAAGCGATCAAAATGCCCACAGACAACCAACTGAAAGGCGTTTCTTCCGGATGGATTATTTTCTCAAAAGAAGATTGCGCCAAACTGAAACCAACCATTATGATAAGCATTGCCACTACAAGTCCGGAAACATATTCCATTCTGGCATGGCCAAAAGGATGTTCCTTGTCCGCAGGCCTGGAAGACATCTTAAAACAAACCAGGGTCACCACCGACGATGTGGCATCTGAAAGGTTATTGATTCCATCAGCCAGGACGGAAATACTGGAAAAAATTATGCCTGCTAAGACCTTTCCTCCGCCCAGAAGCAAGTTGCAGACAATGCCCACCAATCCTGCAAGTCTGCCATAGGCAGTCCGGACCTCCGGATCTTTAACATTTTGATAATCTCGGATAAACATCCGCACCAGCAAACGTGTCAAACAAACCATTCCTTTCCCAGGAGAATACAACCGAACTCAATGCATTCTTTTTATTATATCACAGCTTATAAACACAGGCAAGAACAATTTTTCCACAACAAACGATTTGCAACAGAACTATTGATTTTTGACACAATTTTTAAGAGAACGTTGTCTGGAACCCTTTTCCGGTTGAAATCGACAACAGATTATGATATAATTTAACAAGTATGGGCGTTTCACTCCTCCGTATAAACAGAAAGGAGAAATTATGAAAAATTTAAAACGTATGCTGGCCTTTGCCATGGCTTTGGCTACAGCACTGACACTTCTGGTGATACCGGCTTCGGCAGCGGATACCTCCTCCTCGCTGAAGAAGTTCCGTGCGGTCTGGGTCTCTACGATTTACAATTTGGATTACCCCAGCAAAACAGGACTATCTGTGTCACAACTGAAAAAAGAAGCAGATTCGATTTTGGATAACTGCAAAAGTATGGGAATGACTGCGGTCATTCTTCAGGTCCGCCCCAACGGCGATGCGCTTTATAACTCTTCTATTTATCCCTGGAGCCAATATCTGAGCGGTTCTCAGGGAACTGCCCCGGCTGACGGATTTGACCCGCTGGAGTATTGGGTAGAGGGTGCCCATGCCAGAGGATTAGAGCTTCATGCATGGATTAACCCCTATCGTGTCACCAGATCAGGTTCTGCCGACTATAATTCTCTGTCATCCAAAAATCCGGCGGTTCAGCATCCGGATTGGGTTGTGAAATATTCGGACGGTAACTATTATATGAATCCCGGTTTGCCGGAAGTCAGAAAACTGGTTGTGGACGGCGCAGTGGAAATCGTTCGCAATTATGATGTGGATGGGATCCATATGGACGACTATTTTTACCCGGGAACCGGCTTTGCGGATACGGATACCTATGCAAAGTATGGACAGGGCTTTTCCTCCATCGATGACTGGCGGCGGGAAAATGTAAACCTGTTGGTGAAAGAATTGGACGCCGCAATCCACGCGGTGGATCCTTCTGTTTCCTTCGGGATCAGTCCCTTCGGCATTTGGGCAAACAAAACAGGTAATACTGCCTCTTCTATGCCCAATGGCTCCGACACCGCAGGCAATCAATCCTACTTCTCCCATTATGCGGATACCCGGAAATGGGTGAAGGAAGGCTGGATTGATTATATTTGCCCCCAGATTTACTGGGAGATTGGGCATGATACTGCTGATTATGAAACTTTGGCCAAATGGTGGGCCAATACTGTTAAAGGCACAGATGTAGAGCTTTATATCGGCATGGCAGATTATAAGGCCGGAAATTCCAGCAGCAGCAGTCCCTGGTACGGCATCAGTGCGATCGAAAACCAAATTGCACTTAACGAAACTATTCCGGAAATCACCGGTGAAGTCCATTTCCGTTATCAGTTCCTGCTGACGGTTCCCGGGCTGCAGAAATTCTACACGGATACTTATACCGCTTCCTCCAAGCCGGAACCGGAACCAGATCCTGAACCTTCCAAGCCGGATTCAAATATCAAAACTCAATACACTTCCAAGGATGCTACCGGACAATGGATCCAATATCAGAATGGCAATTGGGTTTTCAAAAAGGCTTCTGATGGAAAATTGGCTGAGCGCTGGCTGAAAATCGATAATACCTGGTACTATTTTGAACCGACAACGGGCGTTATGGCAACTGGCTGGAAATGGGACGGCTCCTACTGGTACTACCTCCGGCCTTGGGGCGGAATGCAGACGGGATGGTACCTGGAAGGTAATACTTGGTATTATCTGGCTTCTTGGGGCGGCATGGCTCGTAACTGCTGGGTACTTGTCGGCGGAAAGTGGTACTATTTCTACGACAACGGCTCCATGGCCGCCAATACGGTTACGCCCGACGGCTATCGGGTGGATTCCAGCGGCGCCTGGATTCAATAATTCTGCTGCCTTGGAGAAAGGCTGTAATTTGTAAAGAAACCCCTGCCTATGTTGGATATAATTCCAACCAGGCGGGGGTTAATTGCAAAGGAGAAATGACATATGAGCTTAACCAGATTGGTTGATAAAAAGATCGCGCTGCTGTTCTCGATACCGACTGTGTTTTCTGAGCATCTTATCAAATGGGAAGACAGTCTTCTTTTAGACAAATATGATCATAACGCATTCAAATATTCCGGGCAGCCCTCCATAGAGGAATTCAGGAAAGCTGTGGAATATCAAAAAAGAAGAGGGCAGGATTTTATCAAGCTGGAAGGATACTGGCCCCTTGAAAACTCCTTTGGAATCGAAGAAGAAGTTACACTTGTCATGATGCTCAAAGCGGAAGCCAACATTCAATTGTGGAAAACCAATCCCTATATAGTATTGAAAGCACCAGATATCGAACCAATGGAGCAGCAAGAAGTAAGTCACTATGGCCCGCTGTATGGTGAAAGCTTTACCGCACGAAACATTAGAAGGCTCTATGAAAAGATGGATTATCACGGTGCATATTTGGAAAACAAGCTGGTTGGATATTGCTATACTTATTCCACAAACGGATGTACGTGTATGGACGGGTTAAATGTCGACATGGATTACCGTCATCAGTATATAGCAACGACTTTGATCAAAGGAATCGTGGAGGCAGCCCGAAAAAACGGCGATCAAGTTTACTTACACGCAGATCTGGACGACATACCGAAAGAAATGTATGCAAAAATGGGATTTGAAGAAGTGGATCGGATCTATGAATATACCTGCACGGATTTCAATACATTGAAATTGTGAATTTCTTTTCTGCAGAGAAAAATACTTGCAATTTTAGCGTAAATGTGCTATCCTAGTAATAATTAAACGCTTTGACCAGGTCTGTAGCGGAATGTATGCATCAGAGAGGATGGGTCACCGGCTGTAAGCCCGTCTGCCAATGGATTCCGTGAAGTTTCCCCTGTGAGCGGCGCTTCTGAACCTTCAGTAGGAAGCGACGGCTGCCCTACGTTATGGGGATTCAAGAGCCGCCTTATTATGGCGGAACCTGGGTGGTACCGCGGAGCATGATGCCTTCGTCCCAGTCCGGAAACGGATGGGATGAGGGCTTTTTGTTTGGAATAAAGGAGGATTCATATGCGTGCACAATTAGAGCAAATCAAGGAAAATGCGCTGAAAGAATTGCGCGAATGTCCGGATCTGAAGGCTTTGGACGGACTGCGAGTCAAATATCTGGGTAAAAAGGGAGAACTGACTGCCATTCTCAAACAGATGGGAAAGCTGTCTGCAGAAGAGCGTCCTGTCATCGGACAGGTGGCCAATGAAGTGCGGCAGACTTTGGAAGAAGCAGTCGCCCATCGTCAGGAGGAACTGAAAGCAAGAGAACTGGAGGATCGCCTTGCAGCAGAAAAGCTGGACATCACAATGCCCGGAAAAGAACGGGCTTTAGGCGGACTGCATCCTTTAAGCATCGTCCAGGAGGACCTCATCAACATCTTTCAGTCCATGGGATTCGACGTGGTGGACGGTCCCGAGGTGGAGACGGATTATTACTGCTTTGAGGCCCTAAACGTGCCGAAGGATCATCCTGCCCGGGATATGCAGGACACCTTCTACTTGGGAGAGAATCTGCTGCTGCGGACTCAGACCTCCGCGGCTCAGGCCCGTACTATGGAACACCGTCAGCCTCCGATCCGAATGGTTTGCCCCGGCCGCGTTTACCGGGCCGATGAGGTGGATGCCACCCACTCCCCTGTTTTCCACCAGATGGAAGGGTTGGTCGTGGACAAAGGGATTACCATGTGCGACCTGAAAGGCTGCTTGGAGCAGTTTGTCCATGAGATATACGGGCCGGAAACCCAGGTGCGGTTCCGTCCCTCCTTCTTCCCGTTCACGGAACCCAGCGTTGAGGTCGATGTGAGCTGCAGCGCCTGCGGCGGCAAGGGCTGCCGAGTCTGCAAGGGCGCCGGCTGGATCGAAATCTTGGGAGCCGGTATGGTCCACCCCAGAGTGCTGGCAGGCTGCGGTATCGATCCGGAAGTCTATTCCGGGTTCGCATTCGGAATCGGTCTGGACCGGCTGACAACGACCCGCTATAAGATCAGCGATATCCGGCTGCTGTTCGAGAACGACCTGCGTTTTCTGGAACAGTTCAATTAAAAGAAGGAGGATCCTGTTATGAAAGTATCTCTGAACTGGCTGAAGCGCTATGTGGATATTAAGGTTTCAGCAGAAGAGCTTTGCGATAAAATGACCATGAGCGGCTTCGAGGTCGAGGAAATGATTGACCTTTCCAAAACCATGGATAATGTAAAGGTTGGCCGTATCTTAAAAATTGAAAAGCACCCCGACGCGGACAAGCTGCAGGTTTGCCAAGTGGATGTCGGTGGAGACGCGCCGATTCAAATTATCACCGGCGCTCAGAACGTCTTTGAAGGCGCCCTTGTGCCCTGCGCCCTCCATGACTCCCACCTGCCCAACGGCGCCCATATCAAACGTGGCAAGCTGCGGGGCCTTCCCTCTGACGGCATGATGTGCTCCGGCGAAGAGCTCTGCCTGAAGGAATCCGACTACCCCGGCGCCGAGGTTTACGGCATTCTGATCCTGCAGGGCAACTGGACGCCTGGCACCGACATGCGGGAAGTCCTGGACCTGAACGATGTGATTATCGATTTCTCCATCCTTTCCAACCGTCCCGACTGCAACAGCGTGCTGGGCATCGCCAGAGAGGTGGCTGTGGTCTTAAAAGAAGAATTCCATATGCCGGTTCCTTCCTTCCGGACCGCGGGCGGCAACATCGCGGACTGCATGAGCATTACAGTAGAAGATTATGACCTTTGTCCGAGATATATCGGCCGTGCCGTTCGCAACTTGCGGATTAAGGAATCCCCCGACTGGATGAAGCGCTGCATCAAAAGTGCCGGGATGCGCCCCATCAACAACATCGTTGACATTACAAACTTCGTAATGCTGGAAACCGGCCAGCCGATGCACGCCTTTGATATGCGGGATATCCGCGGAGCCCAGATCATCGTAAGACGGGCAAAGGACGGAGAGACCATCACCACATTGGATGGAAAGCCCCATACCTTGAACAGCGATATGCTGGTGATTGCGGACAGCGAAGGTCCTTCCTGCCTGGCAGGTATCATGGGTGGTCTGGACAGCGAAATCAAACCCGATACCACAGATCTTTTCCTGGAATGTGCGAAATTCCGCCGCGACAGCGTCCGCCGCACCGCCCGTACCTTGGGTATGCGCACAGAATCCAGCGCCCGTTATGAGAAAGGCGTAGATATCCACAATGTTTCCTACGCCATGGAACGGGCATTGCAGCTCATTGAGGAGTTGGATGCCGGTGACATCATGGAAGGCATCATCGACCGTAATCAGGGGCTTCCTGCAGAGCGGATTCTGCAGGTTCCGGCGGCCTCTATCAACGCGCTGTTAGGGGTTGATGTCCCCGTGCCGGCTATGGTGGAAATTTTGAATGCTTTGGCAATCGCCACCACTGTGGAAGGCGATACCCTGACCTGCCGAATTCCTTCCTTCCGGGATGACATCGAAGGTCGGGCCGACCTGGCCGAAGAGGTCATGCGGATTTACGGATACGAGCATATTACGGCAACGCCTATCCGCGGCGCGCTGACCCGGGGCAAAAAGCTGCCGGAACGGATTCACACAGATACCCTGAAAAATCTGCTGGCTGCCCAGAGCATGCGGGAAATCACCACTTACTCTTTCATTAGCCCCAAAGCATTGGATGCTTTGCGTCTGGATAAAGAAGATTCCCGCCGCCGGGTCGTTACCCTTCTGAACCCCCTAGGCGAGGAATATTCTGTAATGCGCACCCAGTTGGTATCCAGCATGCTAACGGTTCTGGCGCTGAACGACAGTAGAAAAATCCCTGCTGTGCGGATGTTTGAGGTAGGAAAGCTCTTTCTGCCAAAGGCGCTGCCGGTCACGGAGCAGCCTGCAGAGATTCCGGCAGTCTGCTTGGGACTTTATGGGCCTGACGAAGATTTCTTTACGCTTAAAGGAATTGTGGAAACTGTTTTAAAACGTTTTGGTGTTAACGGTGATTTCACGCCTTCTGCTGAACCTTACCTGCACCCCGGCCGTCAGGCAGAAGTCCGGCTTCCCGGATATGATGCTCCTGTTGCCGTTTTAGGCGAGGTCCACCCTCTTACTGCCGCCGATTTCGGCATAGATATCCGGGCTTATGTTGCGGAATTGCGGCTGGAGCCTCTCTTTGCGGCATTGGAAAAGCAGCAGACTATCTATCAGCCCCTTCCCAAATTCCCCGCCTCGACTCGTGATCTCTCGGTACTGGCTGACGTCGATATGCCTATCGCCCAACTTGAAAAAACCATTCGTTCCGCTGCTTCCAATATTGTCGAGAAGGTTCAGCTGTTCGATGTCTATCAAGGCAGCCAGATTCCTGAGGGCAAAAAGAGCGTCTCTTACTCGTTGGTACTTCGTGCTTCTGACAGAACTCTTACTGACGAGGAATGTGACCACGCTATGGCAAAAATCCTAAAAGCACTGGAGAAAATTAATGCAATCTTAAGGCAGTGAAACACTTGTATATTTGTTCGAGATGCGCTATAATATATAAAGTAATGATTTTTTAAGATTTTGCAGTTTGCGAGGTGAAATAATGCAGGATAAGACGATGACGTTTTCCGTACCGGAAGACAAGGAACAGGAAATGCGAAAAGTCCTGACAACTGTGTATGATGCACTCAAGCAGAAAGGATACAATCCGATTAGCCAAATCGTAGGCTATATTCTTTCTGAAGACCCTACTTATATCACTACGCATAATAACGCCAGAAGCCTCATCCGCAAAATTGACCGCGATGAGCTGCTTCAGGCTATGGTCAAGGCTTACCTCGCCGATTGATTCCTAGTCCGTTACTGAAAAGTCAAAGCCCCGTTTCCAAAGGAAACGGGGCTTTTCTATAAATAAAAACAGAAGACAGAGAAATTTCTCTGTCTTCTGAAAAGTCACTGAGGGATTAGCCCTGCTCTTTCATTTTTGCAAAGCATTCACTGCAGTAAACAGGACGGTCCTCACGGGGTTTAAAGGGGACCTTTGCTTCGCCGCCGCAGGCAGCGCAAGTAGCAGTGAACATTTCTCTCTGGGCTTTGGTGCTGTTTTTGCGGGCGTTGCGGCACTCTTTGCATCTCTGGGGTTCATTCTCAAAGCCTCTCTCCGCATAAAATTCCTGTTCACCAGCGGTGAAAACGAATTCCTGGCCGCACTCTTTGCATCTCAGGGTTTTGTCTTGAAACATGATCAAATACCTCGCTTAGGATAAATTTTTTGCCCGCAGACGGATTTGCACCGCCACCTTTGTGATAAGCAACGCTCTGCAATTAAGCTATTGGGGCAAATGGGGAGTGGGGTGAACAAATCCGGTTCACGCCCGATGAATAGACTTCAGTTTCCTCCGGACACGCTGCAGAGCATTGTCAACGGCTTTTCGCGAGATATGCAGGGAATCAGCGATCATCTGATAATCGCAACCGCCGAGATGGGAAAACAAAATCTTCCGCTCTAAGGGGGAGAGTACGTTGTTAACATCCTCCAGGACAGCCTCAAGGCTTTCCTTTTCGATAAAGATCTTTTCCGGGGTCAAACCATCGGAACGTTCTTCGGCTTCTTCCAAGGGGATGCTGTTGTTAAGGATGCCGGCCTTTTTGCTGGAGCTTTTTTCCACAGCCTTCAGCATTCGATTCTTAATACAAACCGACGCATAGGAACTGAATTTCACACCTGAATCGGGATCAAAACTTCGGATTGCGTCCAGGAAACCAATACAACCTTCCTGAATCAAATCATCCGAGTCCAGCACGCCCTGAAACTGATGCGCATATCGATGAATAAGGGGGATATATCGAGACAGGAGAACTGCAGCTGCATCTCCGTCACCTCCCTGGTAAAGCGCCAGCAAGGCTTGTTCCTCAGCCAAAGGGCCGTCACCGGAGACATTTGGCGTCATTTTCATGCCTGATTCACCCAAACTTCATTACGATGAGAATATCATAACCTAATTTTTAAAAAATGTCAAGGGCTTTTATGAATTTTTCGAAACTTCTATTGAATTAACAATGAAAAAATTATATAATTAGTACAAGCACACGAATCATGTGTGAAAAATCCTTCAATTCGTCAATTTTCGACAACAAAAAGGAGAGGTTCTTATGATCTGCCCACGCTGCGGACATGAAGTGAAAAGCGCCTTTTGCAGCAATTGTGGGGCACCCGCACCACAAGGGCCATCTGAAAAACGGCCGACGTTTCGTCAGTTTGACAATCCGGGTTCTCAGCAAAATCCGGACCAAAAAATTATCCCCATGATCTGTATCATTGGAGCAGCGCTTTTTGCTATCGGCTTTATCGCATACTTCCTTTTCGTTTTTTTAGCGAATCTGCTTCCGCTGCTGTGGAATTTACAACAAATTCCTACTGTGCCTGGCTATTTTTAACCTTATTCTTCAGGGCCATATTTATAAAAACAAAAAGAGGGTGAAATCTTTCACCCTCTTACAGTTTTATGAAACCATTAGAAAGAAGGTCAGCCACACATAGTACAGTCAATTTGGTGACCGTGTAGAAACTCCCACGCCAGATTCGCGGCAATATATGTGTGTCTGCCACAAAGAAAAGTTTTTCAAGCAGGTTCATTATAGCACATCTCATTCGAAAATGCAAGGACTATTTACTACCAGTTAAAGTGCATGAGGGATTTATGGAGATCACTATTGTAAAGGCTGATTTAGGTCATATTGAGGACTGCGTAGATGCGCTGATACATTCCGATATAGGAGCCATCTATTTCAGCGACATTGGAAAAACTCGATCAATGCTAGCGGATGCTGTACAAAGGGGAGAAGTATTCGCCGCACTCTGTGCTGAAGAAAGATGCCTTGGGTTTGTCTGGTTTATGCCCAAAGGCGTTTTCGGCAGTTATCCTTATCTGCATGTTCTTTCTGTTAAAGAGGCATATCGTGGTCAGGGGATCGGAAAACAGTTACTAAAATATTTTGAAGAAAACGCTTCTGCTTACTTATCAACAAAATACTTTCTGACTGTGGACGATTTCAATATCCGCGCAAAGAAATTATATGAAAGTCTGGGATATCGGCAGGTTGGCGTATTGCCAGATTTTTACAAAAAAGGGACATCGTGTTTTTTGATGATGAAGGAAATAACGCGCTAGCGTTCATCAGAAGAAAAAGAGACCAGAAGCGTAGGCTTTTGGTCTCTTTTATTTTTGGACTGTGCTTATTTATTCAGAGCTGCACGATAGTTCACATAGTCAGTATAAAGTTTGGCTGCGTCGGGATGACCTGCAAAGGCACTGCCACCGGGTTTGCTCATAAGGCCCGGGTACTCGTAAATCAGGATCTCTTCCACATAAGGCGAAACCGCTTCCAATTGTTTTTGGAGCCGTTCAAACGGAGCCGGTAACAGTGCGGAATGATATACCTTACCTTCAAACCGGAAAGCTTCTACGTCAGCCCAGAGCTTCGACCGCCCTGCCTTGTCATGGACCCGTTTCAGTGCCTCATAAAAGCCTGCGCTTTCGGTAAGGCTTGTTTTTTCCACGCCGATCTCATCCTGATATGCCACGAAGTCGATGTCCAGCCCTTCCAAATCTTTCACATAGCGGTCATCGGCAATGACGTCCCGGGTGCCATACGGCCCGATCAGGGTCTTGAAGTGAGCGCCCATTTTATGGACCTCTGCGGAGGACAGGTTCACGTATTTGATAAACTCCTCAGACATATGCCCGTTGATCCAGGTCTCATCGGGGTAGTACCAGCCGTAAAAGCTCTTGTGATGCCCATACAGTGCAGACAATTCATTGATGGCCTGCAGCATCCGCTTCAACACTTCCGGGTTGGTCATATTCCCGATGGGATCGGTCCAGTCGCCGTAGAAGCCGCTTCCGATGAAAACCTTCAGGTCCAGCTTGTCAGCTTCATCCAGCAGCACCTCGATGGGATTGGCACAGCCGATCTCCCACTCCGGAAAGATATCGGTCTTAAAATAGCATTTGGAATAGAGGGCCGTGGCCATCAGAACCACATACTTCATCCCCACTTCCTTCATTTCCCGGAGCTTTTCCCGCCACTGTGCCTCAGTAAAGGCGGTGATCGTCTCGTTCCAGTACTTGCCCTCTGCGGTATTGTGATGCAGGAACTCAAACCAGCTGCCGGTGATCGGTTTTGTCTGAATCATATCAGTGACTCTCCCTTCTCTTTTTCAAAAGCATCTCGTTCAGCCAGTGCCAGAGCCGCGTCGTTGGAGATAATGCAATCCACACCCAGCTCCAGCATCCGGCGGATATCCTCTTTTTGATCGACAGTCCAAACGTTGACGGCCATTCCCAGCGAATGGGCCTTTTCCACCAGTGCCTGATCCACCAGATGATAATCCGCGTGAAGGGTGTTGCATCCCCATTCTGCGCCATATTCGGCCATGTCCTTATCCAGCGTGATGGAATACAAGGCTCCTACCTGGAAGTCCGGATAGCGCTTTTTTATGTTTTTCAGGATAAAGTGGTTAAAAGATGAAATGATGCAGCGGTCTTCCATATGATATTCCCGAAGCATTGCCACGACACGATCCTCTACACCGGTAATAAAGCCGGTATTAGCTTTGATCTCCACGTTCAGGTAAAGGGAATTCCCTTTCAGGAACTCCAAAAGTTCCCGGAAAGACGGAATTTTTTCATTCCGGTACTCCTCCCCAAAAGCGGCGCCGGCACTGAATTGCCGAAGGGCTTCAAAGGTATACCCATAAATAGAACCGGTCCCCTCGGGAACGGTACGTCCCAGCCTGTCATCGTGATGAACCGGCAAGCTTCCGTCCGGCAGCAAATGGACATCCATTTCGATGCCATCTGCCTGCAGTTCTTCTGCCCTTCGGAAGGCAGCCATAGTGTTTTCAGGTTGTTCTTTGCTTGCTCCGCGATGTGCAAGGATTCTGGTCATATCAACTTCCCCACTTTCTGTCGACTCTAAAGACATTATAATCTGTTCTTTCCAGGAAGGCAATTACTTCCCTAAAAGACAGCCGTTTCAGACCACAAGGACTTCATTTTCAGAACCGCTGTTCACCGTTCCGCTTCCTGCGCGGCGATTTTTTCTGCCAATTCGGTCAGATAAACCCATCGTTCCGTTTTTTGATCCAATTGTTCCGACAGTGAATCCCGCAAGGCGGTCAGCTCCTGCAGCTTCTCGAAATCGCTAGCGTTTTCCGAAAGAAGCCGGTCCGTTTCTGCAATTCGGCTTTCCAGCTCCTCCAAGTCCTGATCTATCGTTTCATATTCTTTCTGCTCTTTATAAGTGAACTTCAGTTTCTGTTCATGACTTCCCCGATATTTGGATTCCGCCTTTTTCTCCCGAACAGGTGCGGTTTCCTCACGCAGGGCGAGATAATCGGTATATCCCCCCAGATACCGCCGGATGCTCCCATCCGGCTGAAAAGCGCAGATTGTATCCACTACCCGATCCAGAAAATACCGGTCATGGGAAACGGTGAGGACTGCACCGGAAAAGGTTTCCAGATAGTCCTCCAGAACCCGAAGTGTGGAGATATCCAAATCGTTGGTCGGCTCGTCCAGGATCAGGACATTGGGAGCCCCCATGAGGATTCCCAGCAGGAAGAGCCTGCGCCGCTCTCCGCCGGAAAGCCGCCGGATCTCGGTATAATGGAGCGCCGGCGGGAATAGAAATTTTTCCAGCATCTGAGCCGCTGTCAGACGTCCCTCACCGGTGTCCAGATTTTCTCCAAACCCTCTCAGGTAATCAATAACCTTCTGTTCCGGATCCAATTCTTTGCCTTCTTGTGAGAAATATCCGATCCGAACCGTACTCCCAATGACAACCTTTCCCCGATCCGGCTCCTGACGGCCGGAAAGCACCTCCAAAAGGGTGGATTTGCCGCACCCATTAGGCCCTACAATACCGATGCGGGCGTCCCGCTGCACCAATAAGCTAAAATCAGAAAAAAGCGGCCGACCACCATAGCCCTTGGAAATCCCTTCTGCTTCTATGATCGTCTTTCCCAGCCGGGAAGTCGCGGAAGAAAATTCCAACCCTTCCGTTTGATTTTGTCCGGAAGCCGATTTCAACTCCTCCAGGCGATCCAAGCGGTACTGGCTTTTGGTCCCCCTGGCCCTGGCACCCCGAGCGGCCCATTCCAGTTCTTTTTTCAGCAGGCTCTGACGCTTGCGCTCTGAAGCTGCCGCCATTTCTTCCCGCTGAGCTTTGAGTTCCAGAAAGCCGCTATAGTTGGCGTCATAGCTATACAGTTTCCCGTTATCGATCTCCACGATCCGAGTTGTGACCCGGTCAAGGAAATATCGGTCGTGGGTCACCATCAGCAATGCACCAGCATATTTTTTCAGCTGTTCCTCCAGCCAGGACACCATTTCGCTGTCAAGATGATTGGTAGGCTCGTCTAAAATCAGGACCTCGCAGGGACGGATCAGGGCTGCCGCAATAGATACCCGCTTCTTTTGACCGCCTGAGAGGAGGGAAACATCTGCATCAAAATCCGTAATTCCCAACCGGGTCAGGATGGATTTTGCTTCAAATTCCTTGCTTTCGGCCAGATCGGGGGAAAGTCCCTTCTCTACCTGTTCCAGCACGGACGTTCCCGTTTCAAAAACGGGGTTCTGCGGAAGGTAGCTGACTCGTACCGTGCCAAAACGGCTGACTTTTCCCGAATCAGGCTGTTCATCCCCTGCCAAGATCCGCAAAAAAGTTGTTTTGCCAGTGCCGTTCACCCCTATGACTCCTACCTTTTCCCCTTCGGAAAGGTTCAGGGAAACGCCCTCCAACAGGGTCTTTTCGCTGTAATTTTTATAGATATTCTCCGCTGCAAGTACAACCAATGCCGACGCTCCTTTGCTCAGATTCTTTCTATATTTTATACGCTTTTCCCTCTTCTGTCCAGAGGTTTCACAAAAATGCTTCTTCCATATAAAAAGGACCGGAATAAACCGGTCCCCAGAATATCTTTCCTATTGAATTACTTCTGTTCCTTTGCGGCTTCCACCGCTTCCGCGCAATTCACAAAACGGCAGATAACGTCCACGCAGCCATCAATACCGATCTTTGCGCTGTTAAGGGACAGATCGTAATTTTCCGCTCTTCCCCATTTGAGGTTCGTGTAAAAATTATAATAGGTAGCCCTCTTTTTATCCGTTTTCTGGATCTGTTCCTTTGCCCGGTCTGCGGAAAGGTTATAATAGGTAGTTGCTCTGGCGACCCGATCCTCCATATCCGAATAAATGTAGACATTTACGCAATTTGGAAGTTCCCTAAGAATATAGTCTGCGCACCGGCCAACAATGACACAGGGACCTTTATCAGCAATTTTGCGAATCACTTCTGACTGCACCAAAAAGACCTTGTCATTTAAAGGAAGATCCGGTACCCCGGCCATTCCGTGGAGCAGATACGAATTCATAGAAAGGGTATACAGAAGGCTGTTGCTGGCCTTTTCATCGGCTTTTTCAAAAAGCTCTCTACTCATGCCGCTTTCTTCCGCGGCCATTGCAATCAATTCCTTATCATAAAAGGGAATGTTCAGAGCCTCCGCCAGCTTTCTGCCTACAAATCTTCCACCGCTGCCGTATTGCCTGCTAATTGTGATAACTGTGTTGGTTGCCATACGGATCGCTCCTTTACAAAAATTGATTCTCAAAAGAATCTGTAATTTAATTATAGTCGTTTTCACCAATTATGTCAAGCTATTCGCAAAATATATATCTCTTTTGCTGTTAAAACAATTAAAACTTTCTATTTCTTGATTTTGTAACAAAAAACCGGTATACTGAGGACAAATTACTGAAGAGGAGGATCCCTTTGGATTGGATTCTGAAAATTGACAACCAGATTCTCGACTGGGTGGCGGAGCATCTTCACTCTCCCTTAGGGGATGCAGTCATGCCGGTGCTCACTGTGCTGGGAAATGCAGGGGCTATCTGGATCCTGGTGGCGGTTATTTTGCTTTTTCTGCCCAAATGGCGGGAAGCTGGAATCCAAATGCTGGCGGCTATGGCGGTGGCCGCTATAGTAGGGAGCCTGATTTTAAAGCCTTTGATTGCACGGGAGCGCCCCTTTTCAGCCAATGAATTTACAGAACTTCTCATTTCCGCGCCAAAAGATTTTTCTTTCCCGTCAGGTCATACATCCGCTTCCATTGCGGCCGCTGTAATTCTGCTCATGCGGAACCGCTGGGTGGGAATTCCGGCAATGATTCTTGCTGTCTTGATTGCCTTCTCCAGGATCTATCTGTACGTGCACTATCCTTCTGATATTCTTGGGGGGATCATTTTAGGTCTTTTGTCCGCCATAGCTGTGCGAACTGCGGCTCTATGGATCAAGAAAAAGTGGGTATCCAAGCAAAATGTAAATAAATTGTAAACTTTTGTGACAGTTCCGGAAAGAACCTTGATTTTTTTTCGGAACTGTTTTATACTAAAAAATAGTTTAGCACTCATGCATTGTGAGTGCTAATTCATTAAGAGATAAGAAAGGTTCGATTCATATGGCTAAAAAACAATTTAAAGCCGAATCCAAACGCCTGCTGGACATGATGATCCATTCGATTTATACCCATCGGGAGATTTTCCTGCGGGAATTGATCTCTAACGCCAGCGACGCCATTGACAAACTTTATTATAAAGCGCTGACAGACGGCATCTCCGGGCTCAGCCGGGATGATTTTGCCATTCAGATTTCTGTCGATAAGGACAACCGGACTTTGAACGTTTCTGATAACGGCATTGGCATGACCGCCGAGGAGTTGGAAAATAACCTGGGCACTATCGCCCAGAGCGGTTCCCTAAAATTCAAAAAGGACGCTGAGGAAAAAGAGGACATCGATATCATCGGACAGTTCGGTGTCGGATTCTATTCTGCGTTTATGGTGAGCGACAAGGTAACGGTTATCTCCAGGCCCTACGGTTCTGATACTGCTTGGAAGTGGGAATCCACCGGTGCTGACGGCTACACCATTTCCGAAGCTCAAAAGGAAGGGCATGGTACTGACATCATTCTTTCCCTGAAGGCCAACACCGACGAGGATAATTATGACGAATTTCTGGACAGTTATCGCATCCAGAGCTTGGTCAAAAAATATTCCGATTATATCCGCTACCCCATTAAGATGGCAGTGGAAAAGAGCCGTCTGAAAGAGGGCACTGGCACAGAAGACAAGCCTGCTGAATACGAATCCTATACGGAAGTGGAAACCCTCAACAGCATGGTTCCTATCTGGAAGAAAAATAAAAACGAACTGAAGCCTGAAGACTACAATCAGTTCTATAAAGAAAAATTCTTTGACTTCCAGGATCCTCTGGCAGTCATCCATTCCAGCACAGAAGGAGCTGCCACTTATAACGCCCTGCTCTTCATTCCCGCTAAGCCGCCCTTTGATTTCTATACCAAGGAATTCGAAAAAGGGCTTCAGCTGTATGCCAGCGGTGTACTGATTATGGATAAGTGTGCTGACCTGCTGCCGGATTACTTCAGCTTTGTAAGGGGCTTAGTGGACTCTCAGGATCTGTCGTTGAACATCTCCCGTGAAATGCTCCAGCATGACCGTCAACTGAAGCTGATCGCTGACCGGCTCCAAAAGAAGATCAAGTCCGAGCTGAAATCCATGCTGGAAAACGACCGGGAAAAATATGAGACCTTCTACAAGAGCTTTGGCCTGACCTTAAAGTATGGCGCTTACAGTGGCTACGGCGCCAACAAGGACGTGCTGGAAGACCTCTTGATGTTCTATTCGTCCTCTGAGAAGAAGCTGGTAACCCTGGCAGAATACAAAGAACGGAAGAAGGAAGATCAGAAGTATATCTACTATGCCTGCGGCGAGACTGTGGAGAAAATTGACCGGCTGCCTCAGACCGAAATGCTTCGGGATCGGGGATTCGAGATTCTCTACTGCACCGACGATGTGGACGAGTTTGCGCTGCGGATGATGCGGGACTTTGACGGTAAGGAATTCCGTTCTGTTTCCGACAAGGACCTGGGAATCGAAGACGCCGGCGAAAATGAGGCCGTCAAAGAAAAGGCGGAAGAAAACAAAGAATTGCTCCGGCTGCTCAAGGATGACTTGGAAGGAAAGGTGAAGGACGTACGGCTTTCTACCAGGCTGAAGAGCCATCCGGTCTGCCTGAGTGCTGACGGCGGCGTTTCCATCGAAATGGAAAAGGTTCTGAATTCTATGCCCGGTGACCAGAAGGTCCAGGCAGAACGGGTTCTGGAACTGAATCCGGATCACCCGGTCTTTGAAACCCTCCGCACCCTCTTCCAGAGCGACGCTGACAAGCTGAAAACTTATGCTGGACTGCTGTACAACCAGGCTCTCCTGATTGAAGGACTGCCCATTGAAGACCCGGTCGCCTTCTCCAACGCCATCTGCGATCTGATGGCAAAGTAAACCTCACCTGTTGTCAGATTGTTATCTGTTGTTTCGGGATTGTTGTTGACACCCCCTTTTCCTTATGGTACCATGAGGAAAAGGGGGGGTTTATGTGAAACGGAAATGGATCATTGCAATTCTTTGCGGAGTTGTTCTGCTGGTCGGAACAGGTACCGGACTTTTCTTCGGTATCCGAAATAATCGCGCAATTGATACAGATCTGCTCTCTGTCAATGCGGAAAAAGCGTCCCGCCAACCGCTGGAAGAGGAAGCTGTCAATGCTGCCGCCGAATTCTCCGTTAATCTGTTTGAAGCGACCCACCAGAATGAAGAAAATACTTTTATTTCCCCATTGTCGGTCTATTTTGCTCTGGGCCTGACGGCCAATGGAGCCGACACCAACACCCTGGAACAGCTGGAAACTCTTTTGGGCGGAAAGCCGGGGACGTTGGATTCCGTTAACAACACCTGCCGCACCTTAATGGAAGATCTTTCATCCGAGGAGGACGGAAAAACGGTTTTGCTGGCAAATTCTGTCTGGTTCCGGAAAGATAATCTGACGGTTTATGATGATTTTTTGGAAGCAAATGCCGCCTACTATGGTGCACAGATCTATCAGGCTGACTACCGGGATGCGGAAGCTGCGGCCAAAGACATGAACAATTGGGTCAACGGCCATACCAATAGTATGATCAATGAAATTATTACGCCCGATGAAATTACCGAGATCCTGATGCTGAATCTTTACAACACAATTTATTTCAACTGTAAATGGCAGGAGGAAATCTCTGAACGACAGGTTTACGATGACGTCTTTACCAACCGGAACGGAACGGAAACTTCTCTTTCCTTCCTTCATGGATCAGGAACCTATCTGAAAGAGGAAGGGCTGTACACCGGTTTCCGGATGCAGTATCAGGGAAACGCTGCCTTTGTAGGGCTTCTGCCGGCGAAGGGAATGACCCCAGAGGAGCTGGCGGAAAAGCTGACTGGTGCCGACCTGCGGAATTTGGCTTATTCCAACGACGGAGAGGCTCGTGCCGCTTTTCCGGAGTGGAAAATGGAGGGCGATGCTGATTTCAAGGAACCCCTGCAAAAGCTGGGGCTGAAAAATTTCTTTGAGGGCACCTATCCTGACCTGAGCCGGATGGCACAATGCGCCCTTGCCCCTCTTGAGGTATCCAAAGTGCTGCAGCGGACGGTCCTGGAAGTCAACCGGGAAGGGGCAGAGGCTGCCGGCGTTACAAGAGTCGATATTGTCTCCAGCGCGGCAGATTCCCGAAACGATGGGCCAATTTTCATCACCTTGAATCGGCCGTTCCTTTTCCTGATTCAGGACACCTACACGGGACTGCCGCTGTTTATCGGGATTGTCAATTCCTTGGATTCATAATTTAAAATCGGAATCAGCATGCGGAAAGCCGGTGTCATCAGACGTCGGTTTTCCGCTTTCTTCATGATTTCTCAAAAATTTCTTTGCGGCATTCAATAGAAGCTTTTTAATTCTATTTAAAGTGGAAGAGATATAGTATAATAGAATTGACACAGATTGCAAACGAACGCCAAAGCTGGGAGGAATCACATATGCGACTGCTGCTGGCCGAAGATGAAAAAGCACTTTCAAAGGCTTTAACTGCGATTTTAGAGCGAAATAATTATTCGGTTGATCCGGTATATGACGGACAAGCTGCGTTGGATTATTTGTCGGCGGACAATTACGATGGTCTTATTTTAGATATTATGATGCCGAAAATCGACGGGATTACAGTTCTCAAGGAAATTCGAAGCAAGGGAAATCTGATTCCCGTACTGCTTCTCACAGCCAAATCCGAAGTAGACGACAAGGTCTTAGGGCTGGACGCCGGCGCCAATGACTATCTGACCAAGCCGTTTCACTCCAAGGAACTGCTTGCCCGGATTCGCGCAATGACGCGTACCCGAACTGCCCAGACAAGCTCCCAGCTACGAATGGGAAATATTACGTTGGATTGCGCCACCTTTGAGCTGTCCTCTCCCACAGGCAGCTTCCGGCTGGCAAACAGAGAGTTCCAGATGATGGAACTGCTCATGAGTGCACCGCGGAACCTCATTTCCACCGAACGATTCATGGAAAAAATCTGGGGATACGACAGTGAAGCGGAATTGAATGTCGTATGGGTGTACATTTCTTACCTGCACAAAAAGCTGGCGGCGCTGCATGCTGATATCCAAATAAGGGCTACCCGCAACGCAGGCTATTCTTTGGAGGAGATTTCATGATAAAAAAGCTCCGCATCAAGTTGATTGTTGCCTCCATGTTTTCTCTTTTTATTGTTCTGCTGATTATTTTGGGAACCGCGGGAGTCCTGAATTATCAAAAAATCATAAGCGATGCGGATACAGTTCTTTCCATTCTGTCTGAAAATGGCGGGAATTTCCCGGATAATGGAAAAAAGTTTGAAGAACAACCTCCGCCAGATGATATCTATCGAGGGATTCCCCGATTTTCCCCTGAACTGCCCTACGAATCACGGTATTTTTCCGTATTTTTGGACAGCAGT
The DNA here is from genome assembly GCA_944386445.1 of uncultured Clostridia bacterium. Taxonomy (GTDB): domain Bacteria; phylum Bacillota; class Clostridia; order Oscillospirales; family Ruminococcaceae; genus Merdivicinus. The sequence continues at coordinate 3,641 of CALXBD010000132.1, read as the reverse complement.
GGAAATGTAATATCGGTTAACACGGACAAAATTGCCGCCGTAGACACCTCCACTGCCATTCAGTATGCGCAGGATGTTTGGCAAAATAAAAATGACAAAGGCTTTGCAGACGATTACCGATATCTGATATATTCTTTAGGTACAGAGGTTCACCTTATATTTTTGGACTGTGGCCGCAGCCTGAGTTCATTTCGCACGTTTATGCTGAACGGTGTAGCAACTTCCCTGGTAGGTCTGCTGGCGGTTCTCCTGCTTCTGATCCTTTTATCCAGGCGCATCGTCAAACCCTTTATAGAGAATTTTGAAAAACAAAAACAATTTATCACCGATGCAGGTCATGAACTAAAAACGCCGCTGACAATTATCGATGCAGATGCGGAAGTTCTGGAAATGGATCTTGGACAAAACGAATGGCTAAACGACATTCAAAATCAAACCAAACGGCTGGCAGACTTGACAAACAATCTGATTCTTCTGGCGCGAATGGAGGAAGAGCAACCACGGATCGAAGCGATTGAATTTCCGCTGTCGGACATGGCTGAGGAAGCTGTTGCAGCTTTTCAAGCACCGGCAAAAACGCAGAACAAATCCCTCACCTTTCAGATTCAGCCCATGATTTCGATGGTAGGAGATGAAAAAGCGATTCGCCGGTTATTTTCGATTCTTTTAGACAATGCAGTCAAGTACTCTGAAGACGACGGAAACATTTCACTGACACTGGAAAAACAGAAAAATTTCATCCGGCTATACGTGTTCAATACAGCCGAAGCGGTTGCTAAAAGTAGCTTGCCCCACTTGTTCGACCGGTTTTACAGAGCAGATCAATCCCGAAATTCTCAAACGGGGGGATATGGGCTGGGCCTTTCTATCGCCGCAGCCATTGTAAATGCTCATAAAGGGAAAATCTCGGCAGCCACCCAAGACGAAAAATCGCTGCTGATTACCGTCACCTTTCCGGCATAAAGCAGCCGGAGATTCCAGTAAAAAAAGTCCCCGAAAAAAGCAAAAAGCGTTGTTGTTTTGCCACGGGTTTCGTGATATAGTAGAAAAAACACCAGGCAGAAATGGAAAAGTAGGTGACAAATATGAAAAATCAACATTGGATTCAAGGGGGAGATCACTGCGAATCTCCCTTATTTCGCAGAAGCTTTTACATTCGCAATCCCGCAAAAGCTCACTTGGAAATTTGTGGGCTTGGATTTTTTCAGCTGTATGTAAATGGCCAGCGCGTTGGTGCTGAGGAACTGGCCCCTGCCTTCACCAACTATTCCTCGGTGATGGGCCAAAAGACCACATATCCGGTATGGGAAGAACGAGCGGGATTTCGCACCTTTTATCTGGAATATGACCTGCTCCCCTATTTACGAGAAGGGGAAAACGTGTTGGGCGTGCAGCTGGGTAACGGCTGGTATCACCAGATTCGCAGAAAGGCAGAGGGCGATTTTTTATTTGGCTTTCCCAAGCTGCGCTATGAGCTGACCGCCACCGAGCAGGATGGTTCCCAGTTTTTTTTAGAAAGCGATACTGAGACTCTATGGACAGAAAGTGAGATTACAGAAAACAATTTATTTTACGGAGAGACTCATGACCTTCGGAAAATCCGGGAGGATTGGTGCCTGCCAAACGCCAGCCTACAAGGGTGGAAGCCTGCCATAGAATGCGCCGCGCCTGTGACATACCTTACTCGGCAGGATTGCCCCCCTGACCGGGTGATACGCACCATCACCCCTTCTCTGTTGTTTTCCCATGGGGAAAGACAAATCTACGACTGTGGAGAAAATATCGCCGGCTGGGTCAACGTCCTGTGCCAAGGACAGGAAGGCAAGGAGGTATGGATCCGCCACAGTGAAAACCTAAAAGCCAATGGCCAAGAACTGGACTTTGCCTCAACCGGCGGAGAAGAGCAAATTCAGCAGGATCGGTATCTCTGCGCCCATCGGGAAATGACGGTACACCCCAAATTCTGCTGGCATGGGTTCCGATATTTTGAGATTGCTGGCCCTGCCACGCCTCAAAGCGTCTCGGTGGTGCATGCAGCTATCCCCGTAACCTCCGACTTTTCCTGTTCAGACCCTGTACTCACCTGGCTGTATCGAGCTTATATCCGCACCCAGCTCAATAATCTCCACGGGTGCATCCCCTCTGACTGCCCTCACCGGGAACGTCTTGGCTACACTGGGGACGGGCAGCTCACTGCAGAAACCGCCATGATGACTCTGGACCCTGCGGAAACCAAGCGTATGTATCAAAAATGGATGCAGGATATTCTGGACAGCAGCGGCTCCAAAACCGGCCACATTCCCCACACGGCTCCCTTTATGGGAGGCGGCGGCGGTCCCGGCGGATGGGGCGGCGCAATTTTTCTGATCCCCATGGCCTATTACCGCACCTACGGGGACATTTCCTTACTGCGAAAATGTTATCCTCATATTTTAAAATGGTTGGAGTACATGGAAAGCCATTCGGAAAACCATCTGGTGACACGGGAAGAAAAGGGCGGCTGGTGTCTGGGAGACTGGTGCCCTCCCCCTTCCGCAGAGCCTCCAGAGATCCCCCCAACCTTTGTAAATACCTATTACTACATCAAAGGAATGCGCTGCGCCTTAAAAGCTTCTCAATGGTTGGTGATGCAAGCACCTCTCTATCTGAAAGACCGACTGGCAGCCACGGAGCAGGCACTAAAGAACCAATACTATGACCCCCATACCGGCAGCTTTTGCGGCGGGGCCAACGGTGCAGATGCTTTTGCTCTGGATATTGGACTGGGCACCTCTCAAACCCGGCAAAACCTAGTTCGCAGATACAAGGAAAAGGGATGCCTGGATACGGGAATTTTGGGCACCCCACTGCTGCTCCAAACCCTATTCCGAGAAGGAGAAGCTGCGCTGGCTTATGAGTTGATGACCACCCGCGCCGGTCTTTCTTTTGCCGGCATGATGGATGCCGGGGCCACCACCCTATGGGAGACCTGGAACGGGGACGCTTCTCACGACCATCCCATGTTCGGGGCATCGGTAAAGCTGCTGTTTACCGAGATTTTAGGTATCCGACAGGCAGATGCCGGAGCAGGTTACCAGGAGTACACACTCTCTCCGGCGGACATTCCCCAGTTGGATTGGGCTGAGGGATATCTGACTACCTGCCATGGCGTGATACGGGTAAAATGGAAACGGGATTCCCAGGGCAAACTGCAAATGATAAAAGGTGAGTCGTCATGATCCGGGAGTTGCTTTACGCTTAAGCCACAACGACGAAAACGTCCAAAACCGCTGTATACAACGGCTTTGGCTGACGCGGCGGGAGATATTTTGCCGCATCGGAGGATGCCTATATTATGATTTCCGGCGGAATACCGCATATTGACACATCCGGTGACGGCATTGACCCAAACGGTAACCTGACCGTTACCGGAGGAGAAATTTACGTATTCGGACCGGCTGACAGCGGAAACGGCTCATTGGATTATGCAGGTGAAGCCACCATCGGCGGCGGAATCTTTATAGCAGCAGGGTCTTCCGAAATGGCGCAGAATTTCAGCACATTCTCTTCATATCATTGCCCCGTCTACACCAATACGGAAGCCGTCAATAGTGGTATCTGCCGCCATTGCACCGCTTTCATAGAGATAATACCATTTCCCA
>CALXBD010000131.1 GCA_944386445.1 uncultured Clostridia bacterium | reverse complement strand
CAGCAGACAGGGCGTAGAAATAGAATATCTGGTTGGGAAAGCCGGATAAACGAGAAAAGGAGCAGCCCTTTCGGACTACTCCTTTACATAGGAATGTTCAGTTGCGTTATGAACATTCAAACTGGTCTGAGTGACTGGATTTGAACCAGCGGCCTCTACCACCCCAAGGTAGCGCGCTACCATCTGCGCCACACCCAGACGACTTTTAAAGTATATCATACTTCTCTCGATTTTGCAAGTGATTTTTCAAAATTCCTCCTAATTTACCTTTTATTCGCCCTGTATGGACTGAATTTCCGCCATGGTGGCAAGGTTTTGACCTACCATCATCAGTAAATTTCCCAACAGACTTAATTCTTCAGCGCTACGTCCCTTAGCCAATGCTGCTGACAATGCCGCTGCTGCCACTACAGCACTTTCCGCACAATTCATCACACTCCCCCCTTGCACCAGTATATGCATTTTTCAAAAACATGCCAGCAAAAATGATTCTCCGGAGCCTTTTTATTCAAAATCCGGCTCCGGAGAATATGTAGTTACTGATCTTCTTCCGCAACGCCGCTGTTCCAGTCGGCGGCTGCCACTTCCGGCAAATCCCCGGGCCGGAATCCGTTCCCATGAATTTCGCCGCAGTCCGACGCAATAATAAATGCCCGATCATCAACATCCTCTGTCACAGTTTTCAACCGGTAATAGTCCCGTGTACGGATTGCTACAATCAGAACATTGCTGGGAACTCCCGTATAAGCTCCCCGTCCATTTAAAATTGTAACGCCGCGGTGACATTCCAAAATAATACGCCGGGCGATTTCCTTTCCCTCCCGTGAGATTATGAAAATCACCTTTCCGCTGCCCTTGCGGTAAAGGACAAAATCTACCACCTGCGTATAGATAAATATCGTAATTCCAGCATAAAGAACAGATTCGATCCGCCCGTAAACAAAACCGGAAGACAGCACAACGCAGATATCAACTATCAAAATCATCTGTCCCATCTGCATATCCGGACGTTTGACCTGGACCAATTTTGCTACGATATCACTTCCGCCGGTAGTAAAGTCCCGCATAAATACCAATGCAAGTCCTGCTCCCATACAGGCACCTCCAAAGACGGCACCAAGGATCATATCCCCCTTGTAAACCGGAAAATGGACAAATACAAGGTCCATAAAAGCGGATATAAGGCTGATTGATATCAGAGTTTTTATGGCAAACCGTTTTCCCACAAAGAAAAACGCCAGCAGCAGCAGCGGAACATTGATACACATTGTCAAAACGCCCATCGGAATTTTTGTCAGCGCATTAATCATGGTTGAAAGGCCGCTGACGCCTCCGGGAGCAATTTCATTGGGCGCAGTAAAACAGTATATTCCTCCAGCGTATATAAAAGTCCCTACAATCAAATGCAGCGCATCCAGCGCCAGTTCCTTCCCCTTGCTTTTCAGCACAAAACGTCACCTTTTCTGCGGGCTGCCCGCCGGATGCCGGCCGTCGGGAAACCGTTATCTGATTAGGGTTCTCATGAGGGCAGAAGCATCCGGCACATCATGTCCCTGCTTCCTGGCAGTGGATTCTGTAAAACTGTCAACACCTTCTCTGGGCTCTCTGCTGTCGTAAATCAGGTATGGCACAGGCTCTGCGGAATGCGTTTTGGTCGCCAAAGGAGTCGGATGATCCGGCAGCACCATAATGCGGTAATCCCCCATCTGTTTCAGTGCCTGCCATACAGGTCCGAGAATTTTCTCATCAATCAACTCAATGGATCGAACCTTGTTGGCGATTTCTCCGCGATGTCCGCATTCGTCCGGGGCCTCCACATGGACATACACCAGATCCTGTCCCTGCTGGAATGCCCGAATGGCAGCGGCGGCTTTTCCCTCGAAGTTGGTATCGATGTAGCCGGTTGCACCAGGTACTTCTACAACGTCCATCTTAGCCAAAACTCCGATGCCCTTAATCAGGTCAACGGCAGAAATGACACTCGCCTTCACACCGTACAATTCAGCAAACGGCTGCAATGCAGCTTTTCGCCCCTGTCCCCACAACCACATGGAATTCGCAGGATGCTTTCCTTCTGCCATGCGCTTCCGATTAATGGGATGATCCTTCAACAGCTCATAGCTTTTCTCCATCAACTGCAGCAGCAGCCCGGCCTTATCCGGATCAGGCAAATATTCTCTCACCTTCCGCCCCGAAATATCGTGAGGAGGGGTCAGCTCACCCAAATCCTCTGCCGGATTTTTCCAAACCAGACAGTGCCTGTAGCTGACACCGGCATACAGCTGAATTCCCTCCGGCAGATACTGGCACAGATATTCCACCAGCTGTGCCGCCTCCGCAGTTGAGATATCACCGCCGCAGTAATCCACCATAGTCTTATCCCGGTAATCCGGTTCATCGCTGAGGGTAACCAAATTGCAGCGGATCGCGTATTCATCCGGAGCCAGGTCTACGCCGATGCTGGCGGCTTCCAGGGGAGAACGACCGGTGTAGCACTCTGCCGGATGATATCCCAGCGCCGAAAGATTTGCCACATCGCTTCCGGGCTTCATCCCATCAGGGACAGTTTTAGCCATACCCACCAAGGCTGCTTTCGCCAAAGCGTCCATATTAGGTTTACAAGCTGCTTCCATAGGAGTTTTCCCGTTCAATTCCGGAACGGGGGTATCCGCCATGCCGTCACAAAGCAGAACCAGGTATTTCATGAATCCACCTCATTAAAATCCATTCATTATTATAGCAGGTTTCGAACTGTCCGTCAATAAAAATCACTATGATTATTTTATTCTTTTGTAGGCGAACACTTGTTGCTGTATTTTGAATTTTTTGAACGGATTGTCAAATTTGTCTTTTGTGAAAATACAATCGTATTTAATTCACAAACGATGGTTTTATGATAGCACATTTACCTTCACTTGTCAATCATCAAAGCACAGATGTCTTTTAGACAAAGAAAATCCCGCACCCTGATTGCTCAAGGCACGGGAAATTTGAACTTTTCTAATCAAGGATGTGGATACAGTGAGTGGGGCATCCTTCCACGCAGGCGCCACAGCCGGTACATTTGTCGTGATCCACAGAAGCATGGTTGTCCTTCACATGAATCGCATCGCTGGGACAGGTACGCTCGCATTTTTTGCAGGCAATACAGCCGTTTTTACAGATTGCCAAAGTTGCCTTGGTGTTGAACACACTGGAGCAGATAACCTCTACTTTCTGAGTTTCGTCAAAGACCTCGATCAATCCATTCGGACATGCTTTCACGCAAAGCCCGCAGCCGGTACAAAGCTGCCGGTTCACAACCGCCACTCCGTCCGCTACAGTGATTGCTCCGTAGGGACATACTTTTGCGCAGTCCCCGAAGCCCAGGCATCCGGAAGTACAGGTGCTGCGGCCGCTGTAAAGGACGTTGCAAGCCGCGCAGGTAGGTTCTCCGGTATAAACATACTTATCCGAGGTCACATGGCAGTTGCCGTTACAGCGGATCGTGGCCTTTTTTGCTGCCACCCCTTCAAATGCGACCCCCATAATCTCACTGACCTGGCGCGCTACGTCCGTACCGCCCGGGATACAGGCATTGGGTTTTGCGCCCTTTGCCACAGCTTCCGCATAGGCGTCGCAGCCGGCATAGCCGCAAGCACCGCAGTTGGCGCCGGGCAGGACCTCCCGAACCTTCACCGCCCTCTCATCCTGTTCCACCGCAAACACTCTGGAAAACACGGTCAGCAGGATTCCAGCCAGCAGGCCAAGCCCTACAAAGAGTAGAATCGGAACCAAATATTCCATTTGTCATCATCCTTTCCAGGCTCAGCCAAAGAGATTTTCTACGATACCGCCGAAGCCCGTAAATGAGGCCGCGACGATTCCGGCTGCTACCAAGGCTGCCGGAACGCCCTTGAACATTTTCGGCACGTCAGCCCGTTCAATCCGCTCCCGGACGCCTGAGAACAGCAACAATGCTACCATAAAGCCTAACCCGGCTCCCAACGCATTGAACAGTGACTGCGCGAAATCATACTCGGCGTCAATATTCAGGATAGTCACGCCTAAAACCGCACAGTTCGTCGTAATCAGCGGCAGATAAATGCCCAAAGATTTGTAAAGGGGCGGCATAAACCGTTTAATCAGGATTTCTACCAGCTGTACAAACAAAGCGATGACCAGGATAAAGGCAAGCGTTTTCAGATAGCCCAAATCCCATGCACCGTTTTCCGGAACCAGGATATATCTGTAAATCGGCCAGGTCAGAGCCGTAGACATCACCATAACGAAGGTAACCGCCACACTCATTCCGAAGGCGGAACTGGTCTTTTTTGAAACGCCGATAAAAGGGCAGATGCCCATAAATTTGGAAAGGACGAAGTTATCCACCAAAACGGCGCTGAACAGGATCATCAGGTATTCTTTCATTTATTTTCCCTCCCCTTCCGTTTTGGAGACGGTGCCACAGTGTCCGCCGCAACCGGCACGGCCAGGACAATTTTCGCAGCCCATCTTCTTTTTGGAAATCTGATAATGACTTAAGCGGTTGACCACAGCCACCAAGAAGCCAAAGACCATAAATCCGCCTGCCGGCATGGAAAACAGTCCAATGGGCTCCAGCACACCGAAGGTGAGGTCAACACCAAACCAGGTTCCGAATCCCAGGATCTCACGAATTGAGCCCATCAGAACCAGGGCTAAGGTAAATCCGACTCCCATTCCCAGAGCGTCCAATGCGGAACGGCCTACAGAGTTTTTGCTTGCAAAAGCCTCCGCACGTCCGAGAATGATACAGTTAACTGTAATCAACGACAGGAAAACACCCAGTGTGCTGTAAAGGTCCGGCACATACACCTGCAAAAGGAAGCTGACCAGAGTAACGAATCCGGCAATAATCACGATATAAGCAGGCAGCCGCACCTGATCAGGGATCAGCCTTTTCAGCAGAGAGATTACAACGCAGGATCCCAGCAAAACGAAGGTCGTTGCGATTCCCATTCCCAAGCCATTGATAGCCTGAGTCGTCATAGCCAATGTCGGACAGGTGCCCAAGAGCATAACAAGTGTAGGATTTTCCTTAATTATACCCTTTGTAAATTCTTTCAGTGAACTCATCAGCCAAGCACCTCCCCTTTTAACTGCTCAAAGAGTTCAAATGCGCGTTTTGCTCCGTTAATCAGGCCGGTAGAAGTTTTCGTCGCGCCGGCGACGGTGTCCACCTGGAAGGAATCGGCAGACTGGCCTGCAAAACGGCTGAGATACTCCGTGTCGGTGGTGACTTTATCGCCGATACCGGGCGTTTCCTCCTGGGCAATCACGTAAATTCCCTGCATGACGCCATCGGGGTTAAAGCCATACATAACAGTCATGCCGTCAGAGTTATATCCTTTTGTGACGACTACAATTGCCATTCCGGCGCCGTTGGCAGCCTTATACACAGAATGGAAGTCCTCGTCTTCAACAGAGACATCAACCTTCTGGAGTTCATCCGCTTCAGGCAGTGCCGACGCGGAAAACTCTGCCAATTGCTCAGCGGAGTAGCCCGCGTTTGCAAGGTCAGCGACTCCTGCCAGATTATAGGTCAGCGCCAGCGCAGCGGAAATCACCAGGCAGATAATGACCAACACAAAAGTCGGACGGATCAGATCCCATGATTTACGCATGCTTCTCCACCTTCTTTCCGCCCAATGGCTTGTGGACAAAGAGCTTATCCAGCTGAGGAGTCAGAATATTCATCAGCAGGATCGCATAAGAAACACCTTCCGGATAACTGCCGTATTTCCGAATCAAAACAGTAATCAGTCCGCAGCCAAGAGCAAAGACCACCTTGCCCCAGTTGGTGGAAGGACTGGTAGTATAGTCAGTCGCCATAAAGATAGCGCCCAACATCAATCCGCCGGAAAGGATCTGTTTTACGGGATCCATTCCGAGGGCGCCGCTCAGCAGAAAGACAGTTGCGATAAACACCAAGGGCGTAATCGGTTTAATCACTCTTCGGATCACCAGATAAATTCCGCCCAGCAGCAGCGCGGCCGCACTGACTTCGCCTACCGCGCAGGAAGCCTTGACGCCCAAAAACATCTGAAGGAGGGTTGGAACATCGCCGCCATTTGCCAGCTGTACCAACGGAGTCGCCGAAGCGACGGTATCCACTCCCAAATAGGATTGAGGGGTACTGAAATTCGTCATGTATCCGGAAAAAGACATCAGCAGCAGAACGCGCGCTGCGATGGCTGGATTTGCAAAGTTTTGACCGATTCCGCCGAACAGCTGCTTCACCACCGCGATGGCAAAAAAGCAGCCGATCATGGCCACCCACAGCGGCACCGAAGCCGGCAGGTTCATAGCAAGCAGCAATCCAGTGACGACGGCGCTCAAATCGCCGATGGTCTGCTCTTTTTTCATTACCAACCGGCAAAGGTATTCGATCAGGATACATGACCCGACACATACAGCAGCCACCAGAAGCGCCCGCCAGCCGAAAATGACAATAGAGGCAATCAGTGCAGGACACAAGGCAATAATCACATCCAGCATGATCCTGCGGGTGGTTCTTCCGCTCCGGATATGGGGCGAGGGTGATACAATGTAGGAATTCATCAGTTTGTTACGCTCCTTTTCCCCTATTTTTTACGCCGCAGCATGGCCTTAGCCAGCTGGTGCTTCTGCGCCAGATTGCGCTTGGCCGGGCATACATAAGTGCAGCTGCCGCAATTGATACAAAGTCCCACTTTCAGCCGTTCCAACTCTTCCTTATCCCCGGCGTCAAAGGCCTTTTCCAAATTTGCCGGCATAAGATTCATCGGACAGACATCAATACACCTGCCGCAGCGGATGCAGGCGGTAGTATGCGGCGCTTCAGCCTCTGCCTCATCAAAGAGGACAATCGCGTTGTTATTCTTGATGATAGGCGTATCCAGATTTTCCATAGCAAGACCCATCATTGGGCCGCCCATCAGCGCCTTTTTCACCCGTTCACGGTCGATCCCTGCAAAATTCAATAAATCCTCCACAGATGTTCCGATTGGAACCCGGACATTCATTGGTTTTTCCACGAAGTTGCCGTCCACAGTAACACGCTTGTGGGTGAGCGGCATACCTGTCCTCAGATACCTGCTTAGATTTGCGACCGTCGTAACATTCATCACCACCACGCCTTTATCGGCAGGAAGCTCACCTTCCTCGACGATCCGTCCGGTGGTATTATAAATAATCACCTTTTCTGCGCCCTGAGGGTAGATGCTCCGCAGTGCTTCCACACGAATACTTGTTCCCGCAGCCTTTTGATTCAGCAAGGCGATTGCCGCGGGTTTATTATCCTCGATCCCGATGTAAGCCCTGCCGATATTCAGGCATTTCATAACCGCCTGAATACCTTCAATAATATCATCCGGATATTCCATCATTTCCCGGTAGTCCGAAGTAATATATGGCTCACATTCAGCGGCATTAATGACCAGTGTATCCAGCCGGTCCACGTCTTTGTATCCCAGCTTGATATGGGTTGGAAAGCCTGCGCCTCCCAAGCCTGCCAAGCCTGCATTCCGGGCTGCTTCCACCAGTTCCGCCTGATTTGTAACGGTATGCGGCGAACATTCCACCGGGGTCTGAAGTCCATCCGTCTCCACAACGACACGTTTGGCCGGAAGTCCCCCGGAGGTAACATAATCCTCCAAAGCCGTTACGGTGCCGGAAACAGAGCAGTGTACGGGGACCGAAAATGGCTGGTCACTGTCTCCGATCAGCTGTCCGACCCGAACCTGGTCGCCGACTTTTACAGTGGGTGTACAAGGTGCGCCCATATGCTGCTGCATCGGGATTTTAACCGTCTTAGGAAGAGGAATATCCACAGTCTGTGCATCTTGTGAGTTCTTAAAATGAAGCAGTTTGAGACCATTCAGTTTGAGCATTTCATCCATCCTTTCCGGAGTGTTTTTGAATATGCGAAGGCACAGCGACCCTTCCCAGAACGGGCAGAGCTACCCGAAGCAAGGCGGATGTAACCCACCCCATCAAAACTCCGGCTGCCAGCAGTACCGGCAAATAATAAAAGACCGCTGTACTTTTTAACATGAAAGCAGCCACACACAGTTGGCCAAAATTATGAAATACGGCGCCGGAAATACTGATAACAGCCTCTTTGTCTGTCAACAGCTTCCGCACGGCGAGCATCGCCAAAACGGAGAGAATCCCGCCTGATACGCTCAATGCTCCGGCGGTAACTCCCCTGGTAATCAGAACAAATGTTGATTTCAGCACGGCGATACACAGAGCATTTCCGGCTCCCAAATAGAAAAGGCCATATATTGTCACAATATTGGAAAGACCCGGCTTGACTCCCGGAGGCAGCATCGGCAAAGCAGGGAGAAAGCTCTCCGCCAAATTCAGCGCAACCGCCAATGCCAACAGCAGTCCCATAACAGCCGCCCTGCGTGCGGCTGATGGCCGTTCAGCCTGCAATAATATCCGCCTCCCCTTCTTCAGGTGCCGCAATCACCGTCACTACGGTTTTTCGCGGCAAACAGGCAGCCGTTTCTCCCACTCGTGAAAGATACCCTGCCTTCTCACAGATTTTATCGGGACAGGTCGCGTCCACAAAGGCAATCGACCCATCCTGTATCCGGAACCGCACCGTAGGATCCTGCTCCAAAGCAAATTCCCGGTCCCGATCCAGGGACACTGTCATCACGACTTGTCCATCGAACGTAATTCTTGCCGCAGCTCCTTTTGGCCGGAGATATTTCCATCCCAAAAGGATTCCCACAGCCAGAATCACTGCCCCGGTTATGAACCATAGCCCCTTTTTTCCGGATCTCTTCAAGAACCAATTCCCTCCTGAATCAGGAAGCCATAGTGTAGCCTGTTTCTTCCTTTAAAATAAAATGTTCCTTTAAATCATCTGAAATCAAAATTCTACCCTCTTCCGTAACCGCAATGACACTGAACTCTGAACGGTTCAGGTTGTCCATTACCGTCTGGCTTCCCAACATATACAAAGCGGTCGAAAGAAAATCAGCCAGCAATCCATCCTCACTGACTGCCGTAACGCTTATGAGGTCTGTCTCCACCGGATATCCCGTGCGGGGATCCAAAATATGCTCATATCGTTTTCCGTCTTCTTCAAAATAGCGCTCATATCCGCCGGAAGTAGCAATAACGCGGTCTTCCCCGCTGAGAACGCCAAAAATATCATTCGCACTTCCCTGCGGATCCCGAATTCCGATCTGGAACGGCGTCCCATCCGGACGGGTTCCGACTGCAACTACCGTTCCGCCTAAAGAAAGCAATCCGCCGGTGATGTCTGCCTCTTGATAGATTGTCCTGCATTGCTCTGCAGCATACCCTTTGACAATAGCTCCCAAATCCAGGGAGACTCCGGGTCGAGACAGGGAAACGGTTTGATTTTCCTCATCCAAAGTTACCTGTTCCCAACCGATATAACTCAAAGCATTACTGATTTCATCAGCAGAGGGCACTTTTGGCTGTGCTGACGTAATTCCCCACAGTTTTACTAAAGGAGCAATCGTTACATCGAAGACACCGTCCGTTTTGGAGGAAAGTTCCAAACTCCGCCGGATTACGTCAAAGACCTCTTCAGAAACCTCTACTGGGCCAAGTCCCGCGCCTGCATTCACTTTGCTGATTTCTGATTCCGGCAGATACAGAGAATATGTCTGCTCCAAATTCTGAAGCAAATTATTAACTGATTGAATAGTATTTTCCGCGTCATTCCCAGAAGTTCGCTGTGTTACAAAGGTATCCATCAGGAACTCCTCGCTGGTATAAACCATCTCTTGCTGGGGGACACTAGAATCGGTGAGTTGTTCCTCCCGCCGTTGTGCGGCCAGCCACACAAGAATTCCGACAACAAGAAGCGCACAAGTCAACAATACAATACGAGATTTTTGAATCAAAAACGCCCCTTTTCCTTGCAAAACTTTTGCTCTTTGCCAAATAAATACAGTATCATGATATTATTTTTTCACTATTTTGTCAAGGTATCCCCATGGCGTCAAAATTCGTTAATGTAAAATTTTGAAAGGCATATTAACCAAGAATTTACGGAAAAGACGCTGTTTGGGAGCCAATTGAAAGGAAGATTTTCATGAAAAAAGCGATGATCACTCTTCTTGCGATATCCACTGCCTTACTGCTCAATTCGTGCCAAGGCTCGGATACCTATCAGGACGGAACCTATCGTGCACAGTTCAAAGACCCTGACGATCACGGGTGGACGGAATATGTTGTCGTAACAGTTTCAGGCGGAAAATTCACAGCGGTAGAATTTGACGCCTTTAATGAAGACGGCGACAAGAAAACAGAGGATGAAGAATATAAAGAAGCCTATACCGGCGCAGGCTACCAGACCTATCCCGCCGATTATACGCAAAAACTTGAAGACAGCCTTCTTAAGAAACAGAATCCAGACGACGTCGACATGGTAGCCGGCGCTACCAATTCCAGCACCAGCTTTAAAGAATTGGTCAAGGCATTGGAAAGCAATATGAAAAAGGGTGACACCTCTACGCTGACCGTGGAATCCAAAAAATAATTCCAGAAATTATCCTTTAGCACTTGACTTTTTGTAAAAAATGAGGTACCCTAAAGAAAATTTTGTCAGCGAGGTGTTTTGACATGCTTTTGCACAAAAACTGCACGATTCTCTTCCAAGGCGATAGTATTACCGATGCAGGTCGTACCGGTTCTCCGGATCCTGCTACGAATTTAGGCACCGGTTATCCGAATATCATTGCCAATTGGCTGAATGCAGCTCATCCGGACTGGAATCTCAATTTTGTAAACCGCGGTATTTCAGGTGACAGAACTTTGGAAATGTCTGCCCGTTGGGAAAAAGATTGCCTTGATATCAAGCCTGATGTACTGTCTGTACTCATCGGTATCAATGATACCTGGCGGAGATATGACTGGGGCGTTGCCACTTCTACAGAGGATTATTATGACCGGCTGACAGCTATGCTTCGTTCTGCAAAAGAAGCAAATCCGGACATGAAAATTCTTTTAATCGAGCCTTTCCTTTTGGAATCCTCCGCAGATAAGTCCAAATTCCGGGAAGACTTGGATCCTAAAATTCAGGCCTGCCGTAAGGCTGCAAGAGAATTGGCCGATGCGTTTCTGCCTATGGATGGCATCTTCGCAGCCGCCTGCGTTTATAGAGAACCGGCCTTCTGGTCTGCTGATGGAGTTCATCCCTTGCCGGCCGGACATGCTTTGATCGCACAGAAATGGATTGACTTAGCCTTGGCATAAATCAAAAACAGATGCTTTTTCAGCGGAACAGGTTAGCCTGCTCCGCTGTTTATTTTGATGAAAAAAACAACTTAAAATTGTAATATGTGTAAAAATTCCGATAAGTCCCTATTGGATTTATAAAATTTGTGCAAAGTCCCGTTATTTCTTAATTTTTTGAAACCGACATAAAATATTCACAAAAATTTGTTATGCTCATGGGTACAAAGGCCGAAAGGTGTTTCCTTTCCAATTTGCCCAGCTTTTGTAGAAATACTGTTTTGTCGAATCCTTTACGAGAGCAAGGGGGAGGTCCATGAGAAGTTTGATTTCAAAGCTACGGAATTTAAAATTCTTCCGTTCTAAAAAGATAGCTATCTGTCTGGTGGTCCTGTTTCCAGTGGTTTTATATTGCTGTGCCGAAATAGGTCAGATGCAGAGCTTGTCCAGTATGCTGCACTTTACCTGGAACCGGTTCCGGGTAACTATATTTGGCTGCTTACTGATTGCCGCCATTTTCTGGACTTTAAACTTTCTGTTTCGCCGGGTTTGGATTGGCGCTACCATAACCGGGCTGCTATTTATGACGATTTCCGCAGTGGAATATCATAAATACGCCATGACCGGTTGTCATTTGATGTTTAGCGATCTGATTTTTGTAAACGGTATCGCAGATGTTTCAAAGTTTGCACGGCTTAAATTCAATGTAGCGCTATTTATACTGATTTTGCTGATCGCATGCTATGTAATATGCATCTGGCTTACGGGGATGCAGGTAAAAGCTTCCTTGCCGAGACGTTGTTCCATGGCAGTCGTGGTTGGCGGCATTACAGTGATGTCTATTGTCGTACCCGCATTTTTCGCGCCGGTTTGCTCTGTTTTCGGGATCGACAATACAACTACCTACAATACATACGACAGTGACGCACGTTTTGCAAATAACAATTTGATTACGGACTTTACCGTTTCCATCAATCAGACAATTACCAGCTCTGTTCAGGAGCCGGAGGAATACTCCGCAGAGGTAATCGATGATCTATTGGTTCCGGTGGAGGCAGAACCGACTTCTGTTAAGCCTAATATCATCTACATTATGTCAGAATCGTTTGGCGATTTTCGGCGGCTGGGCAATGTAGAAAACGCCGATAAAATTTATGCAGCATTTGACGAGGTATTGGAAGAAAGCGCCCACGGCACCAGTGTAGTCCCTACTTACGGAAACGGTACCGTCCGCACAGAGTTTGAGCTGATGTTTGGTTTGCCGGTCAAGTCCTTAAACAATGCAGGAATTCCTCATAACCTTCTCAAATCCGGTGTAGAACAAGATACCTTTGCCAACATGTATAAAAAACAGGGTTACAATACCACTTATATTCACCCGTACCGTTCTAATTTCTATGATCGTGATGACGTTTACAGCGAATACGGTTTTGATCAGATGATATTTATGGATGACTTTACCGTACCGGTCAACTATTATAGGAACTTTATCGATGATGACACCGCCTTCCGCCAAGCGGAAGAGGTACTGAAATCTACAGACGGTCCCGACTATATCCATATTACTACAATGCAGAACCATCAACCGTATCTGGACGATCAGGGTGAGGAAGTTAGCAATTATTTTGACGGCATTCAGGTTTCAAACGAGGCTCTGAAAGAATTTATCAACTTTTTAAAGACCTTTGATGAGCCTGTGATTCTGGTGTTTACAGGAGATCATTTTCCCTTTTTCACACCTGACTGCAATTATTACCGCGATCTTGGCATAAATGTGGACAATTGCGAGAAGCTTTATGAAAAGACCTGGTTGGTGTGGAACAACTATGGATTAGATACTTCCTCCCTGCCCACAGAAACCTTCTCCACCTTTTATCTTCCCCATTTGGTCTATCAGCTGGCTGGCTTTGAAAACCCCTTTGTAGACACTGTGCTGGAGGAAATGAAAAAGGAGCCGATTTATTCAGTGGCCGTAAATCCTACCACGAATTCTGAGCTTCTGGACCTTCTGACCTACGATAGGACTATGGGAAACAGCTATTCTGAACCCGGACATGCTGACATGAATATTGATGATTAAAAATTCCCATAAAAAATCCCGGAGTTACGCTCCGGGATTTTTGTTTGCCTATCAGCCTATCAAACCGTTTCTTTTCCTGCGGCGCAATTTCCCAGCATTTCGGACAATTGCTGTATCTGCTGAGAGGATGGCATCATCTCAGCGTATCTGACCTGACGATAGGCGGTCGTAACATTCGAAAACAAATTTGAAGGCAATACTTTTTCGCTTTTTTGAAGAATCTCAGTCGGAGTATCCGAAGAAGTCAGCGGGACCCGCTTTAACAACAAATAGAGCATTGCAAGGCGATATCCAGCTCGAACCTTATCTTCCCCATCCGCCATGCCACGATACAGCCGGTATTCCTTCCGCCAATTCTTCATATCATACGGACGATGCTTTTTGACTGTCTTAGGGGCAGGTTCCCTGGGAAGATCCTCAATATCGTCCTCATAATAGCCTTCCTGATTGCCAGCAGGTATCATTCTTCCTTTTCGGAAAAGCAGGCGATGAAGCAATTCTCCTATTTTACGGCCAAAATTCCGGAGGCCTCCCAGGATCTCTCTTCTGTAATAGAAGATCAATACTAACACACCCAAGAGCATCAGCCATCCGAAAATAGTCCAGAAAATGCTGGGGCCGCTCTCTTCAGCAAGCCCCAAATCCGGCGGAGCTATTTCAGGCGCCGACGGGTCGGGAGGAAGTTCCTCTGTTTCGCTTGTGCCTCCGAAAAGCCACTGAATCAGCTGCACCAAGCCCCGCCTGAGGATCTCCAAGCACCACCGAAGCAGTCCCGCGAGTTGTCCCCGAAGGAGAAAGCCGACGACTATCACGGCAAAGCATCCGCCTACCAAGCCCAAGCTGTACCATCTCATTTTCGACGGCAAATGGTTGAGGCTATGCTTGCGGCGGGCCATAAGAAAATCAATGTTGGACTGATTGCGTGCAAATGCTGCCACACCTATAACAATCAGATAGTCAACGGCCAGGATCCCAGCACTGACCTGCCATTTCATGATCCACGGAATCAACAGGCAGACCGCATCCACACCTGTCAGCACTGCCAGATATGTTGGCGTAAGTATTTCCCCATATCCATGTTCAAAAACGATACTTCCACTCAGAAAGGCGACACCGCACAGGATCCCCGCCGCCAAAGGAAACGCAAAGCCGGTCCAGTTGTAAACAGGTTCCGGAATAGTAAATTTTGTCGCGAGATAAAAGCATCCCCATCCGCAGCCGGCAGCTAGCAGGATACTCGTTATGTTAGCCAGCGCCAATCCCATCCCGCAGCTTCTTTCCAATCGGGGATGAAGCCACGCTTTATATGCCATTCCGACACAACCGGCAGCCACCAGCAAAAGCATGGGACCAATCCAGAAAGCAGCTCCTCCGCGCGCACCCAAGCCTGCGCCTAATACCATCAGAAGCGGCAAAAACATAAACGAAAAGCTCGCGGCCGATAAAATTTTCAAAACCCGAAATAGCGGAAATTTCATACAGCCGCCTCCTTTTCAAGCTCCAGAGGAACCAGCTGCAGCAAGTCACAGCCGGAAACATCCAACCCCGCTTGTGGTTCTCCCAGAAGGATCACCCGCAGCCGTACTCCTTCAGCCTGTTTGCGGTAGACAAATTCCAGAATCCGCTCACTGAGGTAAGCAGTTACGATCACGATATCTGTTGAGGTGATGGAATGATAATTGTCACTGAGAAAAATCGGAAAATCCTCTGTGCTTTTCAGCCGCAGCCGCGCCAGCAGCTGCCAGAGACTTTCCACATGTTCCGGACCCCAGAACTCGTTGGTTGCGATGGTCGTCCGGGAATCATCGGTTGCTGCGTTGGTAATAAACCGGAGAGGCATTCCGCTCACCAATGTACTCTGAAACAACCCGGCACAAACCCGGATAGCATTTTCCATAACCTCTTCGTCAATTGTTTTGAACTGTTCAAATTCCCGGGACTGCATGTTCAGAATAATGGTTACATTCTGCCGGGAGGTGGAATCATTATTATAGACCATCAGCTTCTGTTCCCGTGCGGTAGCAGCCCAGTGAATCCGGTTCATGGGTTCAAACTGGCTGTACTCCCGGACACCCGCGATGGAAAACGGATCCTCGATCAGGCTGCGCCGCACGATGATATCTCCCGTATAAGAACGCGGTGTCACCCGAATCTCATCCTCTTCCAGCGGCCTTGGCAGCACCAAAACCTTTGCTCCGGCCTCCGCGCCTTGCGAAAGAGTCAAATTTCCCAACAGGTCGGTAGTGACCAAAACGATTTGCTCCACCGCATATTCTCCTCGCCGCAGACATTTTACTTTCCAGCGACGGCTGACCTTCTGATAGCTTTTCAACATGAAAAAGCTGGGAACAAATCTCTGCCGGTCCGTAACCTGAGACTGCGCGCCTGCAAATTCCAGCCACCTGGAAGCGGTGATTTCAGACTTGAACCAAGGCAAAGGAAGCCATTTTCGGTTTTCGATTTCCTCAATCAACTCGATTTCTTCGCCTTCAAAAACCTGATCCTGACTCAAATAGCAGCGGTATTTCAACCCTCGAAAGGCATTCTTTCGATAAATATAATTCTGCAGCCAAATTGCCAGCCCACAGATCAGGGCAAGTGCCATTACTTCCATAAATGCCCTCCTTCCCGGATCACAGCGATGCCGCCTCCGTCGGCGCATCGGTCTGGCGGAGGATCTGGTCAAGGATTTCAGCCGGGGCTCCGGAAGACTGGGACAGGTTAAAGCCTTTGCAGATAATCCGATGGCTCCATACGTCGACCAAAACGGCTTTCACATCTTCAGGATTAACGAAATCCCTGCCATCCATGGCGGCATGAGCCTGAGAAGCACGCATCAACGCTAAAGCGCCTCGGGGGCTGACTCCCAGCTTGACCTTATCGTGGGTACGAGTAGCCTCTGCCAGACGCACAATATATCCAGCCACCGCCTGTCCCACCTGAACCTGTCGGACTGCTGCCTGCGCTTCCACGATTTCCTCCCCGCTCAACACCGGCTCCAAAGCGTCCAGCGGATTGGAGGACACCCGGCTGGTTAACATTTTTGCTTCATCCTCCGCAGCGGGATAGCCCATTTTCAGTTTCACAAAAAAGCGGTCCAGCTGGGCTTCCGGCAAGGGAAAGGTACCCTGGATCTCAATGGGGTTCTGGGTCGCAATGACTAGGAAAGGCTTCGCAAGAGAATATGTAACTCCGTCTACAGACACCTGTCCTTCTTCCATGCACTCCAGCAAGCTGGACTGGGTACGAGGGGTGGCGCGGTTGATTTCATCGCCCAGAAGGATATTGGTAAAAACAGAACCTTCCTTAAATACAAATTCCCCTTCCTTCTGGTTGAAGAAGTTGATTCCGGTCAAGTCGGAAGGCAGAAGGTCAGGGGTAAACTGCACTCGTTTAAAACCGCAGCGGATTGATTTTGCCAGTGCTTTGGCAAGAGTTGTCTTACCGGTACCGGGGATATCCTCCAAAAGAATATGGCCGCCGCACAGCAATGAAAGGATCACTTTTTCAATAACGGCATCCTTGCCCATAATAACAGAAGAAATATTTTGTTTTAATTCAGCAGATATTTTTTTGACCTGTGCGGATTCCATAAGCATGCCTCCATATATTTGATACATTAAAGTATATACTTTTTTTCTTCAAAAATCTATTTCCATTTTATGAACAGGACAAAATCAGCATTTTTCAAAAAAATTAGCACATTTTTTTGAAAAGCCCTTGACACTTCCCTAACGTAAGGGTATAAACTATTCCCACGAGGAGGGATTTTGATGCAGATGAAAGAAGTATGCAGCCGCACCGGACTGACGGAGCGGACCGTTCGGTTTTATATTGAAAAGGGGCTGCTGTCTCCCGGGAGGTCATGGAGAAATGGGCGGGAGTACCTAGACTTTTCCGAAGGGGATATCCGGGCACTGGAACGGATCGCGGCACTGCGGCGCTGCTTTTTCACCCTGGAGCAAATCGGGACGATGCAGGTCCATCCGGAGCGGATCGATGGGATTTTATGTGACTACCGTTCTGGGCTGCAGGCAGAGACAGAAGAACGAGAAGAAGCGTTGGCCTTTGCCACAAGCATAGAAGGGGAAAAATTTCAGGATATCGATGTGCTCTACAGTCGGTTAAAACAGGAAGCGGCCCGGCGGCAATTGCCGGAACGGGATATTCATCCGGATTTTAGGCGGCTGGATGAAGAACCTGCCGAAGAACGGGAAGCTGCCGCAAAAAAATGGTTTGAATCCCAGCCGGATCGCGAAAAGCGAAGAAAAAGAAAGATTCGTATCGCTGCGCTGGCCTCTTCTTTGGTAATGCTGAGCGCCGCCGCAGCCGGATGGGGCTGGTACCACGAAAACCGACAGGGCTACGACCTTTTGACCAGTCTGATGGAGGTGGAGGTTTTGTCCAAGGGGATCGATACCTCCGGGGAGAAGGGAGTGTATTGGCTGGATGTGCGCGTATCAGAAACGGAAGAGGAAAACATTCCGGAATCCTTCCGATTGCCGCTGGGGAGCGACATGGACGCATATCTGCTGTGGGAAGGCGCTGTATATGACCATTCCTACCCTATGGCCAGGCTTCGGATCTTTGTGCCAAACCGGCGGCTGCGGGACCTGGGACTCTCGGGTCACATAGAAATATGGCAGGTTCTCCAAACGGTGCTGCAAAACCCGGCATATATTCAGGAGTTCGTCCAGCTGGAATCTTTGCAGGGAGAATATAAATAAAAATGCAAAATGCCCCTTTTCACAATCAAAAATGCCGGTTTCTGCAATTGGATTGCAAAAAAGGATGCGGTATACTGAAACCAGTACCGTATTGGTGCGGAATCTGAAACAGAACGGAGCGATTGCATGAGCGAATTTATGGGGCCGCGTTACCTGCTTGCCGGGGATACCGCCAACCGGCTGTATCAGGCCTGCAAAGATCTGCCGATTATTGATTATCACTGTCACCTGTCCCCCAAGGAGATCTACGAAGACCGGGAATTTTCCGATATCGGAGAAATTTTTCTGGCGGGCGACCACTATAAGTGGCGGCTGATGCGCTGCCACGGCATCGACGAGAAATATATCACCGGCGACGCCTCCTGGGGCGAAAAGTTTCAAAAGTACGCGGAAGCCTTAGCTACTGCTGCCGGAAATCCCCTCTATCACTGGACACACATGGAACTGCGGCTCTTTTTTGGGATCGATACTGTCTTAAACGGCAAGACTGCTGCCGCCATCCGGGAAAAAGCGAACGCTGTCATCCGGGAAAAGCATCTCTCTCCCCGCAAGCTGATTTCCGGTTCCAATGTGGAATACCTTTCCACTACTGATGACCCGGCAGATTCTCTGGAATATCATAAGCTGATCGCAGCTGACCCGACATTTTCCACCATTGTAACCCCTGCCTTTCGTCCTGACGCTCTGCTCAGCCTACGGAAACCAGGATATGCCGATTACATCTGCCGCCTTGGGAAGGCCGCTGGTATGGAAATTGTAAATTTCACAGATCTACAGAAGGCTGTGGAACAGCGGCTGGATTATTTCTGCTCTTTAGGATGCAAATTCACTGACGTGGGAATCGAAGCATTTCCGTCCGACACGGGATCGGAGGAAGGCGCAGCGGCGGCTTTTGCGGCTGCTCTTACCGGGCAGGAGATTTCCGACGAAGCCTATGACTGTTTCCTTGGCTTTTGCTATGTATGGCTGGCAGGAGAGTACAAAAAGCGGAATCTGGTCATGCAGTGGCATATTGCCTCAAAACGAAACCTGAACACTCATCTGTATCGGATGTTAGGACCTGACTGCGGTGCCGACAGCGTTGGGGATGCGGTACCTGCATCATCGCTCGCCAACATCCTGGATGCGTGCGACCAAAAAGATGCCCTTCCTTTGACCGTCCTCTATTCGCTGAACGGCGGTGCTTGCCCTCAGATGGCTACTATCGCGGGTAGTTTCCGGAATGTTATCTGCGGGGCGTCGTGGTGGTTCTTCGACCACAAGCAGGGAATCATCGATCAGATCGAAACGATCGCCCAGGTAGGCGACATTTCCACCTTCCTTGGAATGCTGACTGATTCCCGGAGCTTTCTGTCCTATGCACGCCATGACTATTTCCGCAGGATTTTCTGCTCGGTGATCGGCAAGTGGATCGATGACGGAGAATTCGCTGATGATGAAAATGCGCTTGCGCTGGTATCTGATGTCTTCTACGGGAATGTAAAAAAACTAATCGGATAAGGAGCAGAAAATGAAACAGTTTACTTTAGCGGCATTCGCTGACGAAGCGGGTTCGGAAATCAGAGAACAGGTCGACGCGCTTCGGACAAATGGTGTGCCCTACCTCGAGGTACGGGGTGTTGGGGATAAAAATATTACAGCCCTGACAGAGGCCGAAGCAAAACAGCTGCGGACACAGTTGGATGATGCTGGGATCTCCGTGTGGAGTATCGGTTCTCCCTTGGGAAAGATCAGCGTAGGAGATGAATTTGCTCCTCATCTGGATGTTTTTAAGCACACGTTGGAGCTGGCACGAATCCTAGGCGCGGAAAAAATTCGGATGTTCAGCTTCTTCTGCCCTAAAGGGGAAGCACAATTCTGCCGGGATATCGTCTTTGAACGTCTTTATCAATTCTGCGCTGCTGCTCAGGGAAGCGGCATTCTCCTCTGCCATGAAAACGAAAAAGGCATTTATGGCGATACGGCTGACCGATGCCTGGACGTTTTGCAGAATTTTCCCTCCATCAAAGCAGTTTATGACCCTGCAAATTTTCTTCAATGCGGAGAAGATACTCTTCGAGCTTGGGATCTTTTGGAACCCTATCTATGCTATATGCACATTAAAGATGTTCAAGCGGATGGCAAGGTCGTGCCTGCAGGGAAGGGGCTTGGGCGGATTCCCGAACTTCTCTGCCGTTACGAAAAGATTGGCGGTCAGGTTTTGACCCTGGAGCCTCACCTGAGTGTTTTCAAAGGCTTGGAGTCTCTGGAAAACGGTGAAAAAACCAAAATTGGAGAATTCGAATATCCATCCCAGCGGGCTGCTTTCGACGCCGCAGTGGATGCCTTAAAAGGACTTCTCGCTTGATAATCATCTGCAACATAAAACGCCGTACCAAAAATTTGGCACGGCGTTTTGATTTTTTCATTTAACGTTTCCCGCGAAGAGCTCCTATCGCATGCTGCACAGCATCATGCAACTCTGTTTGTTCCGGTTTCAGGTTGCCCAGAAGCCACTGCAGCTGCGTAACGGCATGGTCGTTTCCAACAGTCAGCAGCGATTTGATAGCAGCCATTTTGACCTGATCGCTGGGGTCTTTCAGCAAATCAATCAACAGGTTATTGGTCTCATCACAAACTTTGCCCCCACAAGCTTCTGCGATTAAAATTCGTTCCTCTTCATGCTCCGAATCCAACTTTTTCTGCAATTTTTCCCAATGCCCTTTTTTTACCAATTTTTCAAATTCGTCTTTCTTGTTTCCAAACATAGCGATCCTTCTTCCATCATTTGTATACAACTCTAAAGACAAGGTATACATTTTGTATGTATATCTTGACACATAATTGTTATAATTCAATAATACGCCTATTAAAGCACTTTGTCAATGCATTTCAGTAAAACTTTGCAACTTCGACGTTGCCGAAAAAAAGCGTGTTCTTTTCACATTTATCACAAAATTTTCAAATATTATATAGATAAATCATTTCTTTTATGTGCATCGTGTCTATGAATTCGAATTAGTTCTGCATTTAGATGTTTTCGGGTCTAAAAACTCTCAACACTTCATAACATATATCAAACAAGCTGAATGAGAGGCGAAGCAGATGACTGAAAATATGGAAGAAAGATGCATCCTTTTCGCAAACTATATCATCGATACCCGTGCCACGGTTCGGGCTACCGCCAAAAAGTTTGACTATAGCAAATCAACGGTACATAAGGATATTACAGAACGTCTTCGGTACGTAAATCCCCAGCTATATCGTCAGGTTCGAAAAATACTGGACACCAACAAGCAGGAACGCCATATTCGCGGTGGTCTGGCTACCAAACACAAATATGAGCAAATGTCTCAATAACAAAGCATTACGCCGCCCAGACACCTTCCGGACGGCGTAAAATTATACCCGCTGCCGCAATAGCTCCATGAGTGCAGCTTCGATTCCCGCAATTTGAATTTCCAATGCCATCGAGGGCGTATGTGTGCGCCGCACCACCTGGGAAGGTAAAAACGGCAGATGGATAAATCCCCCCAGCCGCTGGGGATAGTTCCGATCAATTTCTTCCATAACCTTATAAAAAAGATGGTTACACACAAAAGTGCCTGCCGTATCGCTGACAGTCGCAGGAATTCCTGCCTGCCGCACAGCTTCCGCCATCCGCTTCACCGGCAAGTTGGAAAAATAGGCATTTTGCCCTCCCGGAGTAATCAACATATCTTGCGGCTGATTGCCCCAATTATCCGGAATAGATGCATCATCTAAATTCACGGCGATCCGCTCAAAGGAGATTTCAAACCGGCCGCCAGCCTGTCCGACACAAATAACCACATCTGCTCCCCATCGGGCGGCTTCCCCATTTGCCAGCGTTTCCGCTTCACCGAACACCGTCGGCACCAACAAAGGTTTCAGTTCCGCGCCATTCCAATCTGTTCGAAGTCTGGAAACTACCTCCCAGGCAGGATTGATACTGCTGCCTCCGAACGGGTCAAAGGCCGTCATCAAAATTTTCATCAGGGGTCCTCCTAAATTTCCTTGAGAATAAACGCAGGTATGGGCGGATTGTTGGGACGATTGGCAAACTCGGTCACCAAAACTGTAAATTTCTTGCTGTCGATCGTCCGCAGATACTCCAAAAGAGCATTTTTTTCCTCAAAGCCGCTATCCCCGCCGTAATAAATACAAAGGCTCATCATTCCACCGGGCCGCAGCAGCTCTAATCCTGCTTCTATTGCCGCGATACTGGTTTCCGGATGCGTAAAGATCTTATGGTCCCCTCCGGGCAGATATCCGAAATTGAATACAATAGCGTCTACGGTTTCCTTTTCCGCGTACTGATCCATATGGCTGTGGCTGTCCAAAATAACTTGAGCTGAAAGCCCCTTTTCTGCCAACAGAGCCCTTGTAGAATTTACGGCTTCCTGCTGGATGTCAAAAGCGATCACTCTGCCCTCACTTCCTACCAAGCCGCAGAGAAATGCCGTATCATTTCCTCTGCCGGCAGTCGCGTCAATGCAAAATCCGCCTTTTGGAACTCTCTCTTCCAAAAAGTGATGCGCTACCCGCAGCGTATTGATTCCGCCCATACTGATCCCTTCCTGTCACTGGTTTCCATATCAGTATAGCCGATTTTTCAAAAAACTGCAATCCCCGCGCTACAAAGACACCGCCGGCAGGGAAACCCTGCCGGCGGTGTCCTTTACTCTTCAGCGGCTTCCGTTCGACGGCGGTAACGTATTGAAATTTCGTCTCGGACGATCCCCAGGGTAATAAAAATAAACAAACTTTACCGAAAATATATCACAGACAATATAATTGCGCTGCTGGTCATCATAAAGCGTCACATAGCTGGTTCCGACGAAATATAATATTCCCTGTTTCCGGACCATTTGCGCCGTTCCGATGAGAAACTCAACAACAACATATTCGCCCACGTTCTGGGCCAGAATCCGCTGAATGGAGCCTTTCATTTCCTCTGTGTCAAAAGTCTCCTGCTTAGGAGTGGTAAAGGCCGGGCTGGGATATCCTGACGGATAATTTCCCGACTGCCACGAAGCAGAAACGTGGTTTTCATCCATAAAAATTCTCCTTTCAAGTTTTGGCATAAGCCTCTGTAGGATTGTAAAAGCAGTGATCCCCTATTCGAATGACAAACTGCCCTACTTCTGATGGAAAATTCTGGCGGCACGTAGGTTTAAATGGATTAAAATACCACAATGCGTATCCTAAATTGGTTAGTCGATTTCCCGCAATGGCCCAGTTTGCAATATCGTAATGTATCTGTTCAGGCGACATATTATAGATCGTTTGAGTGTTGTACTTCCCGCCGACTGTTTCACGCACACAGTCAAACTGGCCGGGCTGATAGACAATCGCCCGAATGGTTTTTTCCAATCTTCCGTATTCCCCATAGGTAATATGTACACGGTTCATTACAACACTGGCTACTGCACGCATACCGTTTTCTCCCTCTCCGCCTGCCTCGCACTGAAGGATACGCGCTAAAATCTCCAAATCAGAAAAAGCCATATCGTTCCCCCTTCCGTTTTCCAACAGCGCCCAACAATATACTATATTCCTTTTCGAAGATCTGTATGCGTATATTTTGCGAAATCAATTATACATGTATGAAAAACAACTCTGTTTCCTGTGCAAAAAGGAAATGTTTTCCTTTAATATTTCCAGAAAATGGTATTATAATTGACTTGAAGCTTTTGCCGTGTTATGCTTAAAAGAGATGCATTTCCAGAGTGAAAAGGAGAACTGAATATGGCTATTATCGGCATTGATTTGGGTACCACAAACAGCCTTGTCTCCGTCTGGAAAAACGGCCGTGGTACGCTAATTCCCAATCCTTTGGGAGAATACCTTACCCCTAGCGTTGTGAGTCTGGATGAGGATGGCACTGTACTGATTGGTATGGCCGCACGGGAACGGCTTATTTCCCATCCCCAGCAGACGGCAGCCTCCTTTAAACGGGCAATGGGTTCTAACCGGAAGTTCCGGTTGGGAAACAAAGAGTTCACACCTGAAGAATTGTCGTCATTGGTGCTGCGACGTCTGCGGGAAGATGCAGAATTATTTCTGGAAGAACCGGTTGAAGAAGCTGTGATCAGTGTCCCAGCTTATTTTACAGACCGTCAAAGAGCTGCTACAAAAAGGGCTGGCGAACTGGCAGGATTAAAGGTGGAACGGCTTATCAATGAACCTTCTGCCGCCGCTTTGGCCTGCCGTATGGTTCAGAATACCGGAGACAGAAACTACCTGGTTTTTGACTTTGGCGGCGGCACTCTGGATGTCTCGATTGTTGACTGTTTTGAAAATATCGTCAGCATTCTGGCTGTAAGCGGAGATAATCAGCTGGGAGGAATTGATTTTGATTCTTGTATCGCGGATTATTTTTGTGAACAGAATGGAATCTTATTTCAACAGCTTTCTCCTGTTCAAAAAGCAATCCTTCTGAAACAGGCAGAACAGGCTAAAATCGCATTGGGCCGCCAGGAAACAGTTATGCTGGTTCTGACCGGCCAGGACCTTTCCGGCTCTTTGACTCTGGACCGTCAAAAATTTATCGAAATCTCCGCCCCTATTTTTCAAAAAATGATCAAGCCTATTCGACGGGTCCTAGCTGACAGCGGAATCCGTTCCAATGAGCTTGATGACATCGTTTTAGTGGGAGGGTCTTCTAAACTGCCTGTTGTAGCCCAATGGATCGGGAATTTTTTGAAAAAAAGTCCGACTCCTTTGGTTTATCCTGATACGGCTGTTGCTTTGGGAGCCGGTATTTTTGCTGCCATGAAAGATCGAAATCCCCAATTGAAGGAAATGATCCTGACAGATATCTGCCCCTTTACATTAGGAACCGGCGTACTGAATCCCAATGATCCTTCCCGGCCGCTGATGGCGCCCATCATTGAACGGAACAGCATCCTTCCCAGCAGTAAAGCTCAGCGTTTTTATACCGTCCGTGATGGGCAGAAAAAAATCTGCGTGGATATCTATCAGGGCGAAAGCCTCTATTGTGAAGATAATTTGCGCTTAGGCGCAGTGGAAATCGACATCCCGCCCGCCCCGAAGTCTGTGGAAAATGTAGACGTCCGCTTTACATATGACATCAACGGAATTTTGGAAGCAGAAGTTTATAATCAGACGACTGCGCACAGGGAACGTGTAGTTTTGGTGGGAAAAGACAGTGGACTTTCGGAGGAGGAAGCTGCTGTCAGGCTGGAGGCTCTCACCAAATTGAAGATCAATCCCCGAGATCAGGAGGAAAACCAGTTAGCTTTGGCCCAGGGCGACCGGTTGTATCAGGAAACATTAGGAGAAACTCGTCAGAAAGTGGCGTTGATGGTCAGTTGGTTCGAGCAGATTCTTACGAGTCAGGATCCACTGCGGATCGCCAGAAGCAGAAAGCGATTTCTGGAATTGCTGCGGCTCTTGGAGGCCGGTCGGGAAGCAGAGCTGCCCTCAGAAAATGACTGGAAGGATGAAAAATCATGACGGATTTTTGGGAGGAACTGGGGCTGCAGCCTACCGCCGATCTCCAAGCAATTCGTCACGCATATGCACAAAAGTCTAAGATTTTCCACCCTGAGGAGGCCCCGGAAAATTTCCAGCGCCTTCATGAAGCATATCAGGCCGCCTGCCAATGGGCAAAGGCACATCAGCAGGATACACCGATGGAAAAAACTGCAGTCCAACCGGAACAGGACAATTCTTCTTATTCTTCTGGTGAGCCTGATACCCTCCAAAGCGAAAAAGAAGAGTTGTCAAATCAGGAATTGGAGGATTTGATTGCTGCAGGACTTGACAGAGAAAAAAAGAAAAATCTTAGGCGATATGGTAAGGCTTTAAGCTGTCTTTATCAGCTTGCGCGGAATCCTCAAACCCAGGAGGATTTATCCAGTTGGCAGCTTCTGCTTCAAGGCCCTGTTTTTGCAGGACTTGCAAAGGATACAGGGTTTTATCCTTTTTTGCAGCAGTTCTGTTCAGATCATTATGAATTTCTCCCTGACGGAGCATGGCTGGCCATCCGTCAGACATTTTCTCTCGGGGTACCTAATCTCTCTCCGGAAGCAGTTGAACTTAGCAAGCTGGTGCTGCCCCGCTGCCAACGGATTTCTGTACGGAAATTCACATCAGCTTCCAAAACTAAATATGATATTCGGGATGCCGGACTGATTTTATCCGGCATGGTAATTCTTTTTGTTCTATTCAGTATTGACTCACGGCTGATCTTTTTCCTGTTGGGAGCAGGATGTATTATTTTACTTTTGTTTCTTGTCATCCTAAAAAAACGCCGAAAGCGGTGACAACATGAAAAAACCACGGCAGATATCTTGGATTCAGATCTCTCTATGCATGTTGACCCCAATTTTGGTTCTCGTTATATTGATTCTGATAGATGCCCAGTCTCCGTGGAACCTGATTATTCAGGTTTTTCTTCTGCTCATTTCTGTATTAGTATGGATTGGTTTTTACCGCCTCGTTCCAACTTCATCTACGATTAGGTTACGGCTCCAACCTGATACAACGGATCGTGTATCGGAAAAGCGCAAGGAATCTATCCGGAAGCTGGTAAAACGCGATTCTCCGGAGCTGCTCCGCCGGGTGCCGCTTCCGGAGCTTCTGTTTGCCGGCGAGATTCTGCAGCGGCAACCGGAAGCCTTCCCAAATTTGGAGAAGGCCTTTCCTGCATTGTTAGCCCACTCCCTGCTGAGAGCGTCCCGTCTCTTTTTAGCTGTTCTGGAATCAACGGATACTCCCTGTTTGTTTGAGAAAGCAGCTTGGTTCTTTACTCGCTGCTCCTTTTGCGAAAACTGCATTGATTATTTCAGCCGTCAATTTCTCTTTCTCCGCAAAAAAGAAATTCCGCGCAAAGAGCTGCACGCATGTCTGGAACAGCTTCGGCGTTCTGGCTGCGAGGCCCTGCTGATTGATAACTGTGAGTATCGCTTCAGGTTACCCATAAACTACCTTCTTTCCAGCGATTCGGAAATCGGCAAAGTAGAAAACCCTGCTCTTCAGCTGGCATGTCAGGAATTTTTTCAAGTTTTTTCCGAAGCGCGCTATATTCATGATAAAGTGCCGGAACTTCGCCAAAAAGAGGAATCCTTGCTCAAGGAAACTCTTCAGGCTAAATTTCTGGTGCCGGCTAAGCCAGGATCTGAAAACATCTCTTCCGATAAACATTCCATTGGTCTGCCCTCCCTGGAAACCCGTGATGGTCACAGATATCTTCCGGTATTTACAGACTCTTCGGAACTGGAAAAGGCATATTCTCTAAAAGGATATCTCCCGTTGATTTTGTCTTGTGATGAGATTCTTTCCTTTGCTCAAAAACAGGATGGATTTACAATCAACCCTTATGGGTTCAATCTGGTTTTCCATCAAAAGAATTTAGCCCGCTTACGCTTATACCGTGCGGAGCATCCCGAATTTTTTCAAAACAGTATCCAATAAAAAATCCGCATCATTAAAGATGCGGATTTTTTATTATTCCGATTTTTTGGATACATAAATCTCCAACACCGGCTTTTTCACAATATCGTATGTCCCGTCTGTCGAACTAGTTCCTACGACGAAGCCCTCCTGCTTAAACAGCGGATCTTCCCGATATGAAACAACGATGTTCGTGATTCCTAAATCATTCAATTCATCGATGTATTCTTTTTCGGTCTTCTTCTCGTAACTTGGAAGAATAATGTATTCCGGACCTTTACTCACCTTCAATTTAACATTCGTTCCTTCAGTGATTTCAATTCCCGGCGTTACATCCTGGTCTACCACGATTCCTTCAGCGTATTCATTGCTGTACACATATTCCGGCTCGCCGAAGATATAAATCTTCTTATTCTTCGCATCGGCTATTACATCAGCATACTTCTGGCCTACAAAATTAGTCATTGTAATTGGTTCTGTACTGCTCTCCTCGGGTTCAGAACTTTCTTCCGAGCTTTCCTCCTTTGAACTTTCTTCAGAAGAACTGGACTCCATATGGGAACTGATTTCAGTCGAGCTGTCGACATGAGAAGGTACCAGCCATTCTTCCAAACTGCTTTCTTCCGACACATTGGAAGACTCCCCATTGGACTTACGGCTGTCGCCGCCAAAGAGAATCCAAAATGTCAAAATTAATGCCAGTAACAGTATCGGCAAAGTAACTGCCATGCTGGTAAAAATCAGCTTCTTTGTCCGCGCTTGCTCTTCCTGACGGCTTTCAGTACGTCGCGGCGACACAGACACCTGACGGGTATTGGCAACACCGCCTGTTGACGCCGGGTGATAATAAGTTGTGTTTCCTTCCGGTTCCTCTTGAGGATCTTCCGGCCAGTCATCCTCCGGGATCACTACCATAGGAGGTTCATCCCGTTCTACTTTAACATCAGCTTGAACAGGATATTCCCCTGTGAGCCGGTTGATCAAAGTATCCATATCCTGAATTCGGCCCCGGATATTTAGTTCCAGACCTTCCAACAAAGCATCTGATACCTGAGGCGGAACGGTTTCGTTGCGTTCCCGAGGAGGCATCAGCCTCTTTTCAGGAGAACGAATCAAAGCCTCCGGCGGCCGCTGCCCGGTCAGAACCGTATACAACAAAGCACATACGGCATATACATCCGTCCAGGTTCCGTGGGGACTGATTGTGGAATACTGTTCCGGGGCTGAAAAGCCCGGAAACAATTCCGCCACCAATTCTGTCCGGGCAGCCCGAACCGCACTAATACAGAATCCATCGATTTTCACGGTATTATTATGGGTAATCAGAATCGTATCGGCACTGATTCCCCGGTGAATCAATCCATCCTGATGGATCAGCCGCAGAGTTTTCAGCATCGGCAGAAACAAATCGGATGCTTCCTGCCAGGAAAGCATGGTTCCGCGATCATTCAAATACTGCCGTACCGTAACCCCATCAATATGTTCCATTACCGCATAAACCGTATTATTACTTTCCACGATTCCCTGGACCTGCACCACGCAGGAAAGGGTCCGCATGCGGGAAAGCTTACGAATCATTTCCAGGTAATCGCCCATATAGGCTTTGAACTGGATCTGACGCCCCTCATTTACCCGAACACTCCGGCCATCCGAATTTCGGCCGGCCAAAGTATCCGGGAAGTACTCCCGGATATCTACCCGCCGGTCGCTCATAGTATCATATCCGATATAAATAACGCTTTCGCCATTATAACTCAGAACCCTGCCCACCAGATAACGGCTGTCGATCATGGTATGCGGGGGAAGATAGGAAGCAAAATGCGGAGTCCCTTCCTCGTAGCCGCAGTGAGGGCAAACAGGACTTTCGCCTTTTTCCTGCATACAGCCCATGCAAAGATTGCGTTTCACCGGCCGACTCCTCCTTTACTGACTGCGCCGCAAAGCGCTGTATTCGTCATCATGATAACCGATATCCGGCTTCTTGTCAAGAGAGGCCATTTTGGATTTTGGCAGCAGTCAGCGTGTTCCGCATCAACGTAGCAATTGTCATCGGCCCGACTCCGCCGGGCACAGGCGTTATCCATTCCGCGACCTGGCTGACTGCTTCAAAATCCACGTCGCCGCAAAGCTTACCGTTTTCCAGCCGGTTCATGCCAACGTCAATGACGACAGCTCCCTCTTTCACCATATCAGCGGTTACAAAATTTGGTTTACCTACTGCCGCCACCAAGATATCTGCCTGACGGCAAATCTCTTTCAAATCCTTGGTGCGGGAATGGCAGATTGTCACAGTCCCGTTGCGATGGAGCAGAAGCATTGCCATGGGTTTGCCTACGATATTGCTTCTTCCGATAACCACACAGCGTTTGCCTTCCACAGAGACACTTGTTGAATCAATCAGATCCATGCATCCTGAAGGCGTACAGGGCAGAAAATCAAAATCGCCGATCATAATTTTTCCTACATTCACCGCATTGAAAGCATCCACATCTTTTTTAGGAGAAATTGCTTCAATCACCTTGTGTTCGTCGATCTGACGCGGCAGCGGAAGCTGAACAAGAATTCCGTTGACCTTCTTATCCTGATTCAGCTTTTCCACCAGCTCCAGCAATTCTTCTTCCGTTGTATCCCCTGAAAGAGCATATTCAAAAGACTCAATTCCACAGGAAGCGCATGCCTTCTTTTTATTATTCACATATATACGGGATGCGGGATCATCGCCTACAATGACAACAGCCAATCCCACAGATATTCCCTGTTCTTTCAAAGCCGCAACTTCCTGAGCAACAGCGGCCTTTACGCTGGCTGAAACAGCTTTTCCGTCAATGATCTTTGCCATCTTGTGTCTCCTCCGTTTCTCCGCTGTCCTTCGTTTCATCGCCGACAACCTTGGTGCCGTCATCCTGAGAAGTATCTGCCGTTTCTTCTCCCTGGAAATTACCGATATCAACGACTTCTACTCCATCAGACGCGTCCTGCTGATCATCAGTCTGGCCATCAGCCTTCTGGACGGAATCATCTGCTTCTACAGCAGTTGCTGTTTCCTCGGCAGCTTTTTTACCCTTTTTGGATTTTTTCTGGAGTTTCTCTTCATATTCAGCTACTTCTTGAGCAAAGCTATCTGTCAACACATAAAGTTTCAAATATTCCGGATCGTGAGCTGTCTTAATCTTAGCAGTCACGACAATCCAGGTAATCACAGCAGCCAAAACAGCAATTCCTGCGACCAGCTGGGAAACACGGATGCTTCCAATCAGCAGGCTATCTGTCCGCAAGCCCTCGATAAAGAAACGGCCTACTCCGTACCAAGCACTATACATCAGGAAAATCTCTCCGTCAAACCGACGGCGCTTGCTGTACAAAAACAGAAGCACGAAGCCCAGTGCGCACCATAAAGATTCATAGAGGAACGTCGGATGGACAGGCGCTGTAGGATCAATCGTCATTCCCAAATTAGTAAGGTCACTATAGTGTTCCCGCAGATAGCTGGTAATTACGGAAGAAGTCATTCCCCAAGGCAAGTCAGTGTTTCCGCCGAACGCCTCGATATTGACGAAATTTCCCCACCGGCCGATAGACTGACCAATTAAGAACCCCATAACCGTTATATCCAATGCAGGAAGAATGCGGATATGCCTGAGCTTTGCTACCAGTAATCCTACTATTAATCCGCCGATCAATCCTCCGTAAATAGCCATACCGCCTTCCCATGTCTGGAAGATAGCCGACAGATTATCCTTATAATCCTCCCAGCGGAAGGCAACATAATAAAGCCGTGCGCCGATAATACCGCCTACGACTCCGCCCAGAGCGGCATCCATCAGTTTATCCGCGATGATTCCGAACTTGCGGCATTGATAAAAGGCGAAACACATGGCCAA
This sequence comes from uncultured Clostridia bacterium, assembly GCA_944386445.1. GTDB lineage: Bacteria > Bacillota > Clostridia > Oscillospirales > Ruminococcaceae > Merdivicinus. The sequence goes on along the minus strand of CALXBD010000131.1, from coordinate 16,688 downwards.
TAAAATACCTGCAGCAATAATCAGCCCATACCAGGTAATATTCAGCGGCCCGATTGAAAATGCAACCCGGTCTACGGTAAATTCAAGCCCGAGTTTTGGAAAAGATACAGTATTCAAGATTGTTGCACCACCTATGTCAGAATTTATATGCAAAAGGGCAAAATTTCTACCCTGTGCATTCCGTTATTCTTCCAGCGGAAGAACGATAGAAATTGCTCGACAGGACGGATCAAAACAGTCCCGAAGGCACTTTTCCAGATCTGAAAGCTGCACAGCCGCCACTGTTTCCGCTGCTTCAAACATGCCTAACCCCATCATCTCATAGGAAAGCATGGCCGTAGCAGTATTTTCCACATCTCCCAGTCCCTTCAGGAGCTTCCCGTACATGGCGTTTTTACAGCTGAGAAATTCCTCCTCCGACAGCCCCTCTGCTTTTCGCTGTTCAATCATTTCACAGAACGCATTATAGACCGCTTCGGGGTCTTTGGAATCTCCTCCGAAGAATGCGGCAAGGCATCCCCGCTCCCCAAAGACTTCCGTTCCGAAATTGTCATCCAACAGCCCCTGCCGGTTCATTTCCTCATAGAAAGCACTGGTAGGTCCCGCCAGTACATCCAACAGGATATCCAGCACCACCTGTTGCTTAAGAAGCGCTGCAGGCTCCTGTTCCGGAAAAATTTTATATCCGAAATAAAAAGTAGGTTCCGACACCTCCAGATGCTGGACGATCTTACTCTGTCCTGCTTCCCGAGGCTCTTCCGGGAACCTGCGGACAATTTCCACGGGTTTTGCGGCCTTCAACTCTTCCGAAAGGATTCGTTCCGCCTCTTCCGGATCGAAATTTCCCGCCACAGCCACCACCATATTGGAAAGGTTGTAAAACGTCCGATAGCACCGGTACAAAATATCCGGCGTAATGCGGGAAATACTCTCTACAGTTCCTGCAATATCTGTCCGAACAGGATGATTTATATAAAGCGCCGAGAGCAGGTTGAACATTACCCGCCATCCGGGGTTATCCTCATACATCCGGATTTCCTGCCCAATGATTCCCTGTTCTTTTTCGACATTTTCCGGCGTGAAATAGGGCTCCTGGACAAATCGCAGCAGTGTGCGGAAAGTTTCCTCAAAATGGCTTGTACAAGAAGCCAGATAGCAGGTTTTGTCAAAGGAAGTAAAGGCATTGGATTCCGCGCCTAACGCAGCAAATACCCGATCCACATTTCCATCTTCGCTTTCAAAGAGCTTATGCTCCAGATAATGGGCAATCCCATCCGGCACTTTCACAAAATCCGGATCATCCGCTGTTTTGAATTCATTATCAATGGAACCGTATTTCGTCCCGAAAAGGGCATACGCCGTTTGAAATCCCTTCATGGGATAGAGCAGGGCGATCAATCCGGACTCATGCTCCAGCCGGAGATACTGCTCTCCAAACCGCCGGCTCTCGATCACTGTTTTACGCATTGCCGCCCTCCTCTCTGTTTTCGCCGGCCAGCACATAGACTGTATCCAGCTGAGCCAGTTCTGCGGCAGCTGCCACATCCTCACGGGTAATGCTCTCCAATTTACGCGCCTGATCTGCTGGCGTCTCCCGGACTCCCAGCAGCGTTTGCATCAAATAGAACGCATCCAAGGAGTACGGCGTTTCTCCAACCGACTTAAACGAATTCTGCAGACTCAATTTGGCAAATTCCATCTCTTCGTCTGTAATCTCACCGTTGCGAACCGCTTTCAGCTGCATTAAAATTGCTTCCTTAGCCTGTTCCACCTGCCAGCGTTCCACACCGCAGTCAATCATCAAAATCCCTTTTGTCCGATCTGAACGGGAAGTACAATAATAGCAAAGGCTTTGCTTCTCCCGGACATTCAGAAACAATTTAGAGGTAGGTGTTCCTCCCAGCACGCTGTTCATCATTCGCATAGCCGACAGCATCGGATGGTGGGCATCCACACCGGTCTTGAATCCCAGACAAAGTTTGGACTGGCTGACCTTCATTTCCTCGGTTTCTTCTCGGACGGAACCGCCTCCACAGGCTGCTGCTGTTACGGCAAGCGGTTGTGGATGTCTCTTCAGTTTCGAGAAAGCCTCCTGAAAAACCTCTTTTGCTGTGGCCGGATCGCCGCACCCCACATGAAAGATCTCGATTCGGGCAGTATCCAGTATCCGCCGGTAATCGGCAGTTGCAGATTCCGGGGTGATTTTTTCCGCATCCTCCACATATCCCTGTCTACGCAGTCCGAAAGGGTCTTTCGGAAACATCAGCGCCAATGTACGGCTGATCGCGTAAGCGCGCTTTTCATTGATCTCAGCCTCAATGCAGTCGATCAAATATTTCCGCTGAAGGGCTATATTTTCAGGCTCAAGCACTCCGTCCTGCAACACGGGATCCAGAAGCAGCCCACATAATATTTCCGCGCACTCTTTCAAAAGCGGTTCTCCTGCCAGGGCATATGCATCGTCGATTACAGAAATACTTAAACTAAGCACTTCGTTATCACCAATTTTTGTACATCCCCCATGGACAGAAGCTCCGTAAAGCTGATTTAAGCGCATGGAAAAATTTCGATAATTCGGATAGCAACGATACCCTTTTTCCAGCACCTGAGGAAGAAGGGCATTACCGGTTACAGTTTCACGATTCAGGGGCAGAGCCAGATTCAAAGTCAAAAGATTCGTTTTATAACGGCTGTCCGTAATGGAACCGAACCAAACATCATCTGCGATTCTCTCCCGCTGGAGCGGATAGGCTTCCTTCATGAAAGCAATCATTTCCTTTCATCAAAATTGGCTAAAAAAGGCAAGCCAATCAAGCACAATGTTTTTCCTATTATAGCACATTTTCCGTGAAAAGATAAGAAGATTTCCTAAATATTTTATCATATCCATGAATTTCATCTATTCTTCACCGGCAGCACACGCGTTCGTCACAATTGGATTCAGCTTTCATCCGGTTTCCTTTCGCTTTTATATGGATTATTCCTGCAAGCGGTTGACGCGGCCGCAAAATCATTTTATACTGAAGACAAGAAGATCGTCCACATACTGCGTATTGAATCAATGGAGGGATTTATCATGGCAGTTTTAATTACTGGAGGAGCCGGGTATATCGGCTCTCACACTTGTGTCGAGCTGCTCGAGGCAGGAGAGGAAATCGTCATCGTTGACAACTTTGTCAACTCCAAGCCCGATGCCCTGGATCATATCCGTGAAATCACCGGCAAAGATTTCAAATTTTATGAGATCGATCTGCTGGATCGGGAAGGTCTTGACAAAGTCTTTGCACAAAATAAGATCGATGCAGTGATCCACTTCGCCGGACTGAAAGCAGTCGGCGAAAGCGTCCAGCAGCCTTTGCGCTACTACCACAACAATATTACCGGCACCCTGATTCTCTGTGAAATAATGGAAAAATACGGCGTCAAGCGGCTGGTGTTCAGCTCTTCCGCAACGGTATACGGCGCACCGAAATCCGTTCCCATTCGTGAAGATTTCCCGCTGTCTACAACTAATCCCTACGGCTCCACAAAGCTCTATATCGAAGGCATTTTGCGGGATCTCTATGTAGCCGATAAAGAATGGAGCATCGCGCTGCTGCGGTACTTCAACCCCATCGGAGCGCATAAGAGCGGCCTGATCGGCGAAGATCCCAATGGCATTCCCAATAACCTGCTGCCTTATATCGCAAAGGTTGCTGCAGGACAGCTGGAATGCCTGTCTGTATACGGAAACGATTATCCTACTCCGGACGGAACCGGTGTACGGGATTACATTCACGTAGTTGATCTGGCAAAAGGCCATCTGAAAGCCCTTGACAAAGTCCGGAAGGATACCGGCGTAGATGCCTACAATCTGGGGACCGGTCATGGATATTCCGTTCTGCAGATGGTGGCTGCCTTCGAAAAAGCCAGCGGGCGGAAAGTCAATTATAAAATCGCACCTCGGCGTCCCGGCGACATCGCGGAATGCTATGCCGATCCTACCAAGGCCAAAGAGGTTCTGGGGTGGGAAGCTACTATGGGAATCGATGAGATGTGCGCAGATTCCTGGAATTTCACCCAGAAATCTTCCCATAAAGCCTAAGTCATGTCAAACCTCCCGGACTGTTTAACTGTCCGGGAGGTTTTTTAATATCACGCCAAAATAAAAAGCCAATAATGCCCTTGAAAGAATGCTCAGGATCCTGTATAATAAAACCAGTAAAAAATGGCAGATGTTTCCGGAGAAGCCGGGTGCAAATCCCGCACGGTGCCGCCACTGTAAAGTCAGATCGCCGGGTCTGCCAGGTACTTTACGTTCCACGAGCCATGGACGCAGTACGGACTGAATCAGCGACTGTTTGCGTTTTCCGTGCGTTCGGGAAACGCATTTCTTATGCTGTCTAAAGCAGGAAGGGTGTAGTGTAAGCAATGAAAAAACAAGCAAAAATCGCAATTGGCATCGGGATTTTGGTGGTTTTAATTGCAGCAATGGCTCTGGTTTTTTGGAAATTTATGCCTCAGGGACAAACAGGGGATAAAACGATCGAAATCCAAGTGGTTGTATCTGAGGAAGATGTACGAGAGTTTACCGTAAAGACCGACGAAGCCTATCTGGGGGCCGCTTTGGAAAACGAAGGATTGATTGAGGGCGAAGAGGGACAATACGGATTATTCATTACTGCTGTTGATGGAGTAAAGGCTGATGACAGCAAAAATCAGTGGTGGTGCATTACGAAAAACGGTGAACAGGTAAACACCGGTGTGGATACTACTCCAATCACAGACGGCGAACATTATGAACTTACCCTCTCAACCTACTAAAGGGCACGGTACTGCTGTCCGCACCCGGGAACTGGTCCAAACGGCGCTGATGGGGGCAATCTTACTGGTATCCCAGATTGCGCTGGCTGCCCTTCCCAACATAGAAGTGGTATCGTTACTGTTGATCCTTTATACGCTGGCAATTTCTCCAAAGCAGGCACTGGTTTCCGCCTACCTGTTTGCCCTCCTGGAAGGGCTGGTCTACGGATTTGGTATGTGGTGGATCATGTACCTATATGTATGGCCAGCGCTGGTATTGATTACGTGGCTGCTGAAAAAGAACCGCTCGGTTTGGCTGTGGGCTTTTGTATCGGCCATATTCGGACTGTCATTTGGCGCCCTTTGTTCGATTCCCTACTTTGTTAGCGGCGGTATTGGCGCCGGGATCGCCTGGTGGATCAGCGGGATTCCCTACGATATTACCCACTGTGTCAGCAACGGCATCATTATGCTAGTGCTGTTTCGGCCTCTTTTGCATTTTTTTACCACTTTGCAGAGCAAACTGGGGCATTCCTAAAAACTTGATATCCTGATAAGAATCAGCAGCAAAAATGAAACGGTTTGCCTATCATTTCAGGCGAACCGTTTCATTTTATCCTTTAATCAAATAGAAACATTTCCTATACTCGCGCTGACCGCTGCTATACTGAATGGCCTTTCAGTGGGGATTACATGTGATTTCTTTCAAGAAAAATTTCTTTGGCAGAGCTCCTTATATCGCGCAAGTACAATTCCAATATTGCATCCGCATAGATGTTTTACCTTTGGAAGGCCTTTGAAATTTTAATAATTGCTGCAATAATTTCATCCACATCCCGGTCCGTAGTAAATTCATCAAAATTAAAACGTATGGCGGTATTGAGAATCTCCTCAGCGGTAGGACACATTCCTTCATGATAGGATATATTATGGCCGTTTAAGGGACAGCCAAAGGGACAATTGGTTCCCTGATACCCGTGGCGGTTGACAAAAAGATCGTAATTGTAGACACAGCTTGGAATATATCCCCGTTGATTATTGATGCCTTCTGCCGCCAAGGCGTCTGAAAACTCGTTCCTGCTGACGCCAGCCTCCTTTTCATCCACCCGGAACATATAAAACCAGTAGGTACTAGTGCTGTTAGGCTGGACCTTGGGCGGATAGATTCCGGGAAGCTTGCCGATGGCTGTGCTGATACGATCTCCGATTTCGGTACGGCGGTGACAGATGCTTTCCAGTCGTTCCACCTGAGCACGGCCGACAGCGCCTGTCAATTCATTCATTCGATAGTTCGGTGCAATAAACGGGACATCCCGGGATGTATCATGAGAGGCCAGGCGCTGATAGTTTTTATCTGCAAATCGCAGCGCGGATTCGTACATTTCCCGGGTCTTGGTCAATACTAAGCCACCGTCACCTGCGGAAATCTGCTTAAAGTCATTCAGGCTGAAACAGCCGACATCCCCAATTGTCCCCAACAGCTTTCCTTTATAAGTCGCCATATAGCTTTGAGCGCAATCCTCTATCACCTTAAGGTTATGGCGTCGGGCAATATCCATGATGGCATCCATATCGGTGGGGCCGCCGGTCAAGTGGACTGCTATGATGGCTTTTGTTTTATCAGTAATCTTTTCCTCAACAGATTGAGGATCCAATGTATAGCTGTGGGGATCCAGATCGGCAAAAACGGGAACAGCATTTTGGAACACAATACCAATGATTGTGCCCATATCAGTTATGGGAGAGGTAATCACTTCATCGCCGGCTGTCACTCCACAGACTCCCAGCGCCACATGGATCGCTGCCGTTCCGGAGGATGTCGCGGTACAATAGGGAGAATCGTAAAGTTCTGCAAACCGTGCAGTCAGCTTTTTCACTTGATTACCATACCAGTAAAAAAGAGTATTCTGTTCTAATGCTTCTTTTAAATATGCCAGGTCGGCTTCCCCAAAGCGTGGGCCACTGCCCATTGGGGTGGTTTTGGTTTTTGGGCCTCCGTAAAGAGCAAGTTCATTTTTTTCCATAACTACAACCCTACCTTTCTGCCGCGCAGCAGAGAATTCCGAAGGAATTCAGGCGCAGCCTATCTGAAAGAACTACTTCCAGAGCATATGAACCGGAATTTCATGCTTCTGGATTTTTTGCGGACTAGCACTGGGATAAATGATGTGTTCCGGATTCTATGTCTCCATTGTAATGGAATCAATGCCATTTTTCTCACTCGATACTGGCCTTCGGTTGACGAATTCTATAAAACTTTCAAAATTATCGTATAGCTCTTGACGCATTGCAGCACAGAAATTAGGGATATCGTCAACATTCTTCTCCTATTCCCAAGCCTCCATGACAAAATCCGTCAGAAAGGCAGGATGATACCCGCTTGCGGCACACCACCGGGCGGCCTTTAAAAGCTTTTCACCGTATTCGGGCTGGTAGCTCCTATAATCCGGATAAAAGTATTGCTCATGGATCAGAAGGTAAAGAAACTCACCGTTATCTCCGGCAGCTAGTGCAGCCAGAGCAGATTCAATTTCCGGTAGCGGCGTCTGGTCTAAGATTAGATCATCCTTGACAAAGAAGATCCTCTCCGTCGTATCTGCCCAGAAATCCCGCTGAAACGCATGGGCAGTCTGTTCCTTGTTCAAATAGTAGGATACATATGGGTTGCCTTTTTCATCGAATGTAAAATAGCCGTCCAGAACCCGGAAGCCTAGATCACGAAACGCTCTTGTCCCTGGCAGCGCTGAATCTGCCCAATGCTGGGAGGTAGCACCATCTTGCACCTCTTCTCCGGCAAAGCGGGTAATTTCTGCCGCTGCTTGCCGTCCTTCGGACAAAACCTGCTCATAAGGCGCGCACCGATAGGGGCTGTCAGGAAATTCCGCTCGGGAATGGAAGGTCATCCTCAGCCAGTTGCTGTTAGCGCGGAATTCTTCCCGAAACCGGTTGGTCATCATGGAGAGATTAAAGCTGCCGTCCTCATTTTGATAAAAGAGATGTAAGTGGGCCAGCATGCCAGTTTGTTGGTGTACCTGCTGGAGAAGCGCAAAAAACGGATCCTCAAAAATAGAGCGGTATTCATCATGGCGGTTTAAGTTTTCCAGGCAGCGGATCACATCGTCTATCCCCAGCCTCCAAGCCCGACTGCCGCCTGGAAACCAAAAAAGGGTTGCAGATACGGTTTCTTCAGTGGGATTCTCTGCCGAAACGATATTGGCACCAGCTTTTAGCGGAATTTTTACTCGCCAGCAGCCTTCTTCCCATATAGCGGGAATGCCGTTTATGGTAACTGGAAGCTCCCTGGAAGCCTCTATTTCTACTGTAATCCACAATTGGATTCCTTGCTGTTCTCCATCCGTTCCCGGGAACAGCACATCACCGTCAATGGGCTTTCGGAACCGCATAATTTATGCCTCCGGTGCGATGCGGCTGGCAGAAACAATACGGCCATACCAGTTGGCATAGGATACCAGGCCCTCTTTTCCGTTGAAGGAGCGGCGAGGTTCTTCAAACTCCTCCAGGCGCTGCAGCCGTCCGGCCAGGTAGTCTTCGATTTCCTCCATGGCAGTGCGGATCCGGATCATCAGCGAACCATACCGCATATCCATGATGTCCCATCCGATCACCTTGTTCATCTGGAACCAAACCTCCTTATGGCAACGACGCAGCGCTTCCACACGGCTGAGCAGCTCTGGCAGATCCTGGTGCAGCAGCGACTCTAGACCAGCCCGACTGCCCGATTGATACGCCTGTGTAATGCGCAAGCCCATCTCCGCTTTTTGGGATAGCGCGGCGGCTACTTCGGTATAAAAACGGAACATCTCATTATATTCGCCGTTACGGGTTGCCGCCTCACGGAAAATCGTTTCCAATTGAGCGTAATGATTGTCCAAAGGCAGTCCTTGGATATGATAATCGAACATTTGAAAAGCATGTCGCCAGCTCCGTATAATTATCGCAAAGCGGCAGCTTTGCCTCAAGAGGGAGCAAAGCCGCAGTATTATAAAACCGAAATGCATCCCGGATTGCAAAGGTTCCTCTGCGGAATCTTTCTACAATCTGATGGATTCCCGTCAGGTTTCGGGAATGAAAGGCAAAGCGCAGCATCCGCAGCATTTCAGGCAATTTGTCGCTTTCCAGGGTGCCTGTAAAAAGGTGCACACCGGGATTGCCGAAAAAGTATCCAAAGGCTGCGCCGCGTGCCTCAGCGGCAGCGCGTTCCAGGCCTTCCCCGAAAAAAAAGGCCTGACTAATACCTGCAGCACATAACATTGAAGAACTCCTGAGAATTTTGATTGCTTCTTCCGGGGCATCGGACCCCGAAATCAAAAACCAACAGATTCCGATACCGGACAGTTTCCAAATTTTGTTTTTTTGAAATTGGGACTCCAAACTAGCGGGGATTTGTCCCTGCAGTATATGTATCATCCATTTCGGTTCATCTTCTGAAATTCCCAACCCATGCAGCACTGCATCAATCTTCTCTGCACTATCTTCCAAGCGAATTGCTGCGGCAGATTGGCTTTCGCTTTTAGCCATCTCAGATGAACCACCTGCTTGATGCTCCAGTTGCATTCGGATCCGGCATAGCAATTTTTCAATTTCATCTTCATCAAAAGGCTTAACACAAAATCCCAAAACGCCGTATTCGATGGCACGTCTTGCATATTCAAACTCGCTATACCCGCTGATCACTACAAAATGGACCTCCGGAAATTCCGTTTGTGACAACTGTATCAGATCCAGACCGCTCATACCCGGCATTCGGATATCCGTGAATACAAGGTCAGGATGCAGACTTCTGATTTTTTCCAATCCGTCTTTGGCACTGTAGGCTTCTCCACAGATGGTGAATCCACACCTTTCCCAACTGATCCTGTGCCGCAGACTGGCCAGAACCAATCGCTCGTCATCGATTAAAAGGACCTGATACATACCTACTCTCCTTCCTGTTGATACTGAGTTTCAGCTGCGTTCCGGAATAGTGGAATTTCCAATTCAACGCGGGTACCACAGCCCACCCGGCTATCGAGTCGGATAGCACACCCATCGCCATACAGCAGTTGCAGACGATTCACTACATTTTCGATGCCGATGGAATCGGTTTTTATGTACGTGTGCTTATTAATCAATTCCTGAAAATAGGCCTGTTGTTCCTCCTTCATACCGACACCATTGTCCTCTACCCACAGACAAATTCTTTTGTTCTCCCTTAAAGCGCCTCCAAGAAGTAATAGGCCATCCGTCTCTTTGGGTTCCAGCCCGTGGGTAATCGCATTTTCTACCAGCGGCTGCAGAATCATTTTGGGAATTTGACAACCCATCAGAACTGGGTCAATCTGATATTGCACTTTAAACTTTCCCTCAAAACGCATTTGCTGAATGCTCAGATATGCTTGAATCGTAGAAAGCTCTTCCTGGACCGAAACCATGTCCTGTCCCTTGACGCTATACTTGAAAATTTTCCCTAAATTCTTAACCATCTGAGCGGTCTGAGGAGCATTTTCCAAATATGCCATTCCCATAATGCTCTCCAAGGTTATTATACAGGAAATGAGGGTTAATTTCGCTGCGCAGGTACAGCAACTCAGACTGTTTCTTCTGAAGCTCTGCCTCATATAAGGTGGACGTTGTCCGGACTAGCTGATGAGTAAGTCCCCTGATTTCCCCAATCATGCGATTGTATTCGCCGGAAATCTGCACGATTTCCCGATAACCATTCAGACGGATCTCTTTCTTTAAATATTGTGTAGTCTGGTTCTGCATACCGATGATATACTGGGTAAGCGTCCGCAGAGGACTGGTAATTTTGCGATGGAGGATTACCATTAACGTCATCATCACTGCCAGAGAGGGCAGCAATAGCCAAAGTATTATCGCACGCATCCAGTATAAGGACTCCGTGATGCTGCTTTTAGGAAGAATACTTACCAAATGGCACCCAATTGTAGGAACCTCTTCGTAATTGACGATATAGATCTCTCCTGCGTAAGACATCTCCATTCTTGAAGCGGCTGAAAGTTCTGGTACTTTTTCCAGAATATGTTTTGCAACTTCATCTACCTCTTGGTTGGAGACTGCCAGCTCGTAAGCCGGATCCAAAAGATAAATTCCCATGCCATACTGATCAAAAAAAATCCTGCACCCCCAATATCTCCATATCAACAACGACTGTCATCCGTCCCAAATCATATCGAGGTGTATAATTCCAAATGTCATAGAGTGCTGTAGTCAGAAGAAAGGATTCTGTCTTTTCACCGCGATAATGCAGATGTTGGGAAAAGTCATAGTAGAAATTTGGTATTTCCGGTAGATTCTCCAATGCCTTTAAAACTTCGGGAGTTCTGCCGTTTAAGCAGTAGAAAGATCCGTTATACCCTTCTACAATGACCTCCTTGATTGCAGGCACCATTTGGAGATTGTTGAGCACAAGATTATCCATATTCTGAATATTGTCAAACTGAATAAAAATCCTAATATCCAAATATAAGCCGCTATTGGCAGATTGCGAATCTTTTTCAGCTTTTCCATATTATTCCCTCCCATATCTGCATATTTTTATGATGCACCAAAAGCCGCCGAATGTAAAGCCTTTTTGGATATTGAAAAAGCCGACCCATCAGGAGTCGGCTTTTTCAATATCATTTGACAAGGGGTTAACGTCCTGATTCTTTGTACAATTTATTCATTTCGGCGATGACCTTGTCGTAGCCCTGAGCCATATAACTGTCGACCATCTCTTTCCAAGCGGCTTCGACATCATCGGAAAGCATTAAATCGTTACAGATTTTTTCATAGTCGTTGCCAGCGGTGTTATAATCGGAAGTTTCTTCAAGGATCAAGCCATCGGTGTTAGGACGGTCGGTAGGGGCAGCACCTCTGGCTTCCATCTCTGCCATATAATCAGCGCGAAGCTTTTTTAGCCCATCACTATACATCGGGCTGCTGGCAGAACGGAATCCGGTCCAGTTGGCCAGGGTCTGTAGTTGGGTAGCGGGATATTTTTCGCTGAGAGACATGGGGGAGCCATCAGGCTTGGTCAGCTCGATAACGCTGTAACTGCCGTCTGCGTTTTTGGTGTAGGTCTCGCCTTCAATGCCCAGGCCAACGTACTCATAGCCTTCGTCGCTGAGGAGGAAGTCCATCAAAGCCATGCAGCGTTCTGCCTTTGCGTCATCGACACTGCTGCTCAAGTAGGTTTCCGACCAGGCAAAGTTAACAGAGGGGTAACGAGTTTCGCCGGTCTCAGGATTCTTGAACCAGGGAACAAAAGCAATTAGCTCATCAATTGTCTGTCGTTCCAGACCTAAAAGAAGGAGAAATTGATTAACGATACCGTCATTGGAGAATAGATTAAAGAACAAACCTGCTACGATAATCCAAGAAATAAAGTGGGGGAAGGTATAAATCGTCTGTACAACTCGCTTATATTTTGTCGAGCGAATCTCATTGATCAGGAGCGAAAGAACAATCGGAACCGGAAATTCAAAAATCAGACGGCCTGCGCTGATCAGCAGAGTGTTGGTAAAAGCCGTAATAAAGGATGGGTCCCGAAAAAGTCTCATGAAGTTATAAAATCCATACTCCTTTGCCCAGGGACTTCCCAAAATTCCTTTTGAAAAATTGAACTCCTTAAAGGCCAGTGTTACACCGTACATGGGATAATAGCAGAAGACCAGCAGATATGCTATCATAGGAATCAGCATTAAGTACAAAAGCTTATGGCTCCAGACTTTTTGCCAAAGGGTTCGCTTTTTTGTATATTGTTGATTGCTTTCTACAGCATCACTCTTATTTATTGAGGTTATCACAACGATCTCTCTTTTCCCTTCTGACGAAAACAGAAGCTCCTCTTGCTGGTTACTATTTTAATACATTATGAACAAATTGGGTATAACTTATGATTATTTGAATATGGATTTTTCTTATATCTCAGGAAATAGATCATTTTAGCGTGTTGCAAAAATACAACTACAACATTCAACGGCAATATTGACCGTGTTCCTCTGGAAACTGACAACCGTAATACCAAAAATGCCTTTTTATAAGTCTCTCCTACATATTACCCTTTTTTGTCCACATGATAAATCCAGCAGCTAACGCTATTCTGTCAGGCCCAACGCGTATCAGAACTGACCGATTTATCCGATGCTAAGATTCATCTTTTAGATGGCGGCAATATGTATAATTAGCGCACCATAAACTCAATGTTTGAGCTTTAAAGAACAGCTTCAATGTTAATTCTCAATTTCTATTGGAAATTCTTTTGTTTCATGCTATAATATCTTGAGAGATTCTTTGATACAAATACATTTTTTGAAAAATGTTTCTCATTTCACATCAATCCGGCATTGCCGAAGAAAGGATTCTGTTATGCCTACTCCATCCCTTTTTGATATTATGGGGCCTATTATGATTGGTCCATCCAGTTCCCATACCGCAGGGGCCGCCCGCCTGGGAAAAATGGCATATAAATTGGCCGGCGGAGATATTAAGGATGTTAAAATGTACCTTCACGGTTCTTTTGCCGCTACTTATCGCGGCCACGGCACGGACAAGGCTTTGCTGGCAGGATTGCTGAACCTCAACCCGTCGGATGAGAGATTGCGGCATTCATTCGAACTAGCGGCCAAAAAAGGAATCCACTATGAATTTATTCCCACAAACCTTGGGGAAAATGTTCATCCAAATACAGTGAAATTTGTGATCACAAACAGTGCCGGTGAAACACATGAAATTACCGGTTCCTCCATCGGCGGAGGCCAAGTGGTGATCAGCGACATTGACGGCATGGAGGTCAATTTCACCGGTGAACGTCCGATTCTGGTCACCCACCATAAGGATGAACCGGGAGTTATCTCCAATATTACATTTATCCTTTATGAAATGGGAATCAATATCGGAAATATGCGGGTCAGCCGCAGCCGAGAGGATCATACCGCCCACATGTATATAGAAATGGACAGCCTGACAGGCGGTGACTTAACTGCGGCAATCCGAAATATTCCCGGTATGCTGTGGGTCAAATTGCTGCTGCCCATTGATGAAACCTCCGGAGACGCCTCCAGAAAGGATTCCATATGAACGCCCAAACTGTAATCAAAATCTGTCAGGAAAAAGGGATTTCTCTCAGTGACTTTGCCCTTTCTCAGGAGTCTGAGCAGGATAATATTTCGAAAACGGAAATCCTAACCCGTTTCGGCCAGATGCTCTCCGTTATGGAAACAGCCGCCCGTACTGCCAGAGAAACGCCAATTCACTCGGTAAGCGGGCTCACGGGCGGAGATGCCTATCTATATGAGCAGCGGCGAAAAAAACGCTCCTTGCTAGGAAGTACGGCATCTAAGGCGGTGGCGTGTGCGCTTTCCTGCTCGGAGGTAAATGCATCTATGGGAAGAATCGTAGCCTGCCCGACAGCAGGTTCTTGCGGGATTGTGCCAGCGGCGGTATTGTCAGTGCAGGAAGAATACGATCTCCCACGGGAAGCAATTGTGAAAGGGCTTATTTGCGCCGGGCTGGTAGGCCAGATTATTGGGGAGCATGCATGTCTGGCCGGCGCCCAGGGGGGATGTCAGGCAGAATGCGGTTCCGCATCCGCAATGGCGGCTGCGGCTGTAGTAGAACTGTTAGGCGGCAGCCCTGCCCAGAGCTTTGACGCCGCAGCAATTGCCATCAAGAATTCGTTGGGGCTGGTCTGCGATCCGGTAGCGGGACTGGTGGAAATTCCCTGCATTAAGCGGAATGCTGGCGGTGTGATGAATGCGCTGACCGCAGCAGATATGGCACTGGCAGGAATTGTCAGCCGGATTCCATTTGATGACACAGTGGACGCCATGAACCGAGTAGGCCGTCAGCTGCCGACTGCTCTGCGGGAAACCGCGGCCGGCGGACTAGCTACGACAAAAACCGGCCTGGAATTGGCTGAAACATTGAAAAATCGCTGATTGTCTTGAAAGGGGCCGATTATGAATCGAATCTGTTTTGGTATGCCTACCCTGCTGGAGTGCCCGTCTGTCGAAGATTCTGCTTCCCTCTGCAGAGAGCTGGGATTGGACTTTATTGAACTAAATCAAAATCTTCCGGATTATCAAGCAGATTCCATGAATCTCCTGCATATTCGGAACGTTCTGGAACAGTATTCCCTTTTTGCCACCTTACATTTGGACGAAAACCTGAATCCATTCGACTTCAACGGCTATGCGGCCAGAGCCTATCTGGAAACTGCCCTGGCCGCCGTTCGTATTGCGAGAAAGCTATCCTGCCCGGTGATTACCATGCACCTGCCCCGAGGCGTCTATTTTACCCTTCCGGATAGAAAAGTGTATCTTTATGAAATTTATGAAGAACAGTATCTGATGCGGGTCCTCACCTTCCGGGACAAAATGGAGGAAGCGCTGAAGAATTCCGGTATTACGATTTGTATCGAAAATACTACGTGGTCAGAGTTACAGCAGAAAACGGCTGCGATCCTGCTAGAGTCTCCGGTTTTCGGACTGACCTTTGACACAGGCCACGATTACTGCAGCGGCGGTTCCGCAAAGGATTTCTTCTTTTCCCAAGCATCCCGGCTACGACATGTCCATCTCCACGATTCGGATGGCGTAAATGACCACCTTCCCCTGGGAATGGGTACACTGGATATCAAAAGAATACTGGGACAGGTGCAAGCGTTTCACTGTCGCTGCGTTTTGGAAGTCAAAACCGTGGACGGACTGAAAAAATCGGTGGATTTTCTGCAGAAGCCCGGGCTTTTCGGCGAAAATTCCATCTCGGCGGATTGACGGGGCAGAGAAAATGGAGTACAATAAGTTTATCTGACATTAATTCAGTATTGGAGGCTTTTTCCTATGATTCGTACCGAGATTGCAGTCCTGCATCGGGACTTTCCCCATTTGGCAGGAAAGACTGTTACTGTCGCCGGCTGGGTCAAAACCATTCGGGATTCCAAAGCCCTGGGCTTTATCGAACTGAATGACGGCAGTTGCTTTAAAAATTTGCAGGTCGTTTTTGAAGCTGATAAAATTGCAAATTATAAAGAGGTCGCCCGCTATAATGTCGGTTCTTCCATTGTGGTGACCGGTGAAGTAGTTCTCACACCTGAGGCAAAGCAGCCCTATGAAATCCATGCAGCTGAAATTGTTCTGGAAGGCGCTTCCACCCCTGATTATCCGTTGCAGAAAAAGCGCCATTCTCTGGAATTTCTTCGGACAATTGCCCATCTCCGCCCCCGGACCAATACTTTTGAAGCGGTTTTCCGGGTTCGGTCTGTCTGCGCTTATGCCATCCATAAATTTTTTAACGAACGCGGCTTTGCTTATGTTCACACCCCTTTGATTACGGCATCCGACTGCGAAGGCGCCGGTGAAATGTTCCGGGTGACAACGCTGGATCCGAAAAATCCGCCTTTGACAGAAGATGGTGAGGTTGATTTTTCCCAGGATTTCTTCGGAAAGGCAACGAATCTGACAGTCTCTGGTCAGCTGGAAGCCGAATGTATGGCTATGGCGTTGGGAAATGTTTATACGTTCGGTCCCACATTCCGGGCAGAAAAATCTTATACGGCACGGCATGCGGCCGAATTCTGGATGGTAGAACCGGAAATGGCTTTTGCAGACCTGAATGACGATATGCGGGTCGTCCAGGATATGATGAAATTCGTCATCCGGTATGTTTTGGAAAATTGTCCTGATGAAATGGCATTTTTTAATAACTTCTATGACAAAGGACTGGTCGAAAGACTGACTGCCCTTGTCAATGCCGATTTTGCCCATGTCACTTATACGGAAGCTATCGAATTGCTGGAACCGCATAAGGATGAATTCGATTATCCAGTGTACTGGGGTGTCGACCTCCAGACAGAACATGAACGGTTCCTGACTGAAAAAATCTTTAAAAAGCCGGTTTTC
>CALXBD010000130.1 GCA_944386445.1 uncultured Clostridia bacterium | reverse complement strand
ATGGCATCCTGATGAGAACCGGAAAATGCAGCAAATACCAGTTTCCCCGCATAAGGCTGCCGTTCATAAACATGCATTCCGGTTACTTGCTCGTAAAGCTCGGTAATTTCCGGCATATTGGAAAAGTCCAGCTTTGGGTCAACCCCCTGAGAGAACAAATTCATTCCCAATGTTACAATATCCACATTTCCTGTGCGTTCTCCGTTCCCGAACAGGGTGCCTTCCACTCGGTCTGCTCCGGCCAGCAGCGCCAGTTCGGTATCCGCTGCCGCGCAGCCCCGGTCATTATGGGGATGCAAGGAAAGTATCACATTTTCCCGGTATTTCAGATTTTCCGACATGTACTCCACCTGGTTGGCATACACATGGGGCATAGACAGCTCCACTGTTACCGGAAGATTGATAATTACCTTGTTTTCTGGCGATGGCTGCCATACGTCCAAAACAGCATTGCAGATTTCCAGCGCGAAATCCATCTCTGTCCCGGTAAAGCTCTCCGGTGAATACTCGAAACGCAGTTTCCCCTCGAAATCCTTAGCATATTGGTTAAACATCTTTGCGCCGGATACCGCGATTTCAATGATTTCTTCCCGGGATTTGCGAAAAACCTGTTCCCGTTGAACAACCGAAGTCGAATTGTACAGATGGACAATTGCGTTTTTGCAGCCCTTCAGCGAATCAAAGGTCTTTTTAATGATATGTTCCCGGGACTGGGTCAGAACCTGTATCGTCACATCGTCCGGAATCAGGTCCTGTTCAATCAGCGTCCGAAGAAAATTGTACTCCGTTTCCGAAGCAGCAGGGAATCCGACTTCGATTTCCTTGAATCCGATTTTGCACAGCAGCTTGAAAAACTCCACTTTTTCTTCCAGATCCATCGGCACCATCAATGACTGGTTTCCATCCCGCAGATCCACGCTGCACCAGATCGGTGCCTTTTCAATATGGTCCTTTTGCATCCATTTCCCTAAAGGTTTTTCCGGGCTTTGCGGCGGTAAAAAGTAATTCCGGGTATATTTTTCGTAATTTTTCATTTCAGATCCCCTTCTTTTCCATTATACACTATAAATATGAAAAAAGCTTCCATTTCCTGTTTTACAGGAAACGAAAGCTTTATCTTCCGCGGTACCATTCCTTTTGGCGTGTATTGATAACACACCCCTCTCTGCCCATCGGTGCGTCTGCACGAATGGAGCCCCTGATAACGGCGGAGTATCCGGTTCGGCCTACTGCGGGATGTCCCTTTTCAGCGAACAGCTCAGGGGCCAGCTGGTTTTCCATACCGGTACTGCCTCGCACCTTCCGGCAGTTCTCTGTACCCGCATCCGGAACCATATCCCCATCACAGCCTTTTATTTTGTGTCTATTATACCGGATAAGCAACACCTTGTCAAGAGAATTCCAAAATTTTATTTTGAAAAATCCTGATTTTTAAAAATGTTGCGCTGAAACACCAAAAAATGGATTTAATCTTTCGAAGAATATGAATAGATCATGAGATATTTTTTTGACCAAAAAAATGGAGAGAAGTTTTAAGAAAATGCTGAAAATGTTCATAAAAATATCACTTTTCTAATTGTAACTATGCTATAATAATCTTACCAATTAAAAAACGAACTTTTGCCTGATCTTTTAAGGAGGAATTTATATGGCTTTGGGGAAAATTTTGGTAGTCGATGACGATAAGAATATCTGTGAGCTTCTGCGCTTGTATCTTGAAAAGGAAGGATACAGCGTGATTCTTGCTCATGACGGCGAAGAGGCACTTTTAAAATTTGATACCCTCCGCCCTGAATTGATCCTGCTGGATATCATGCTTCCGGGCCTGGATGGCTGGCAGGTCTGCCGGGAAATCCGTAAAAAGAGCCAGGTTCCGATCATCATGCTCACCGCAAAAGGCGAAACCTTTGATAAGGTCCTGGGACTTGAACTGGGCGCAGACGACTATGTGGTCAAACCCTTTGATACAAAGGAAATTATTGCCCGGATCAAAGCGGTTCTCCGCCGGATCGGCCAGAACAATCAGCAGACAGATTTGAAAGAGGTTTGCTACGATAAACTGGTAGTCAACATGACCCGGTACGAGTTGAAGGTCGATGGGAAAATTATTGACACTCCCCCCAAGGAATTGGAGCTTCTTTACCATCTTGCCTCCAATCCCAACCGGGTGTATACCCGCGATCAGCTCCTGGACGAGGTTTGGGGCTTTGAATATTATGGCGACTCCAGAACCATCGACGTCCATGTCAAACGCCTTCGTGAAAAATTGGAGGGTGTTTCCGATAAATGGTCGCTGAAAACCGTTTGGGGCGTCGGCTATAAATTCGAAGTGGTGGATCTGCTGTAAGGGGCGCCCATTATGCAAAAAAGCATTTTCAGCAAGTATTTCCGGGTCTGTGCGATTTCCGTCTTGTCCGCGATTATTGTACTGGGAACCTTTTTTATGATTTTCGCGGGCCAATATTTCAGTAAGGAGAAAATTTCTCTGCTGACAAATTGCGCGACGGTAGCCCGCGCTTATGTGCTGGAGCGGGTCGATTCTCGTCTGCTTCTGGATCGGGATGCATTGGCTCCGACCTTGACGGCCCTTTCGGAATCAACTGATACTGTGATTTTCCTGACGGATACCGATGGGAAAACACTC
This sequence comes from uncultured Clostridia bacterium, assembly GCA_944386445.1. GTDB lineage: Bacteria > Bacillota > Clostridia > Oscillospirales > Ruminococcaceae > Merdivicinus. The sequence goes on along the minus strand of CALXBD010000130.1, from coordinate 3,957 downwards.
CTTTGTACCGAAGGAAGCAGCTGTGTCGTCCATAGTACGTATCGGGTTTCGTCTAAAATCCTTCGTGCAGCAGATTCCGGATTGTATACAGAGATGGGAAGGTTGGAGAGACTATATAAGAATCCCGAGTATACGGTCTGTCAACCGGTTCGAACCACCGAGGGAACAGTAGGCTATCTTTTTGTTTCCGCCACCAACGAAGAGCTGAGAGCTTTCCTGACGGAAATGATTAAGATTTTTCTGATTTGCGCTTTGATGGTATTGCTGATCGCTTTTGTGGTGACCTACTTCGTTACCTTGAAGATGGTAAGGCCGTTGCGGGAGATGTCGGCTGCCGCCAAAAAGTTCGGACAGGGAGATTTTTCTACCCGAATTCGTATTGATAGTGATGATGAAATCGGCCAGCTGGCTATGTCGTTTAATAATATGGCTCACTCCCTTTCGGAATTGGAGTCTATGCGCCGCAGCTTTATCGCCAATGTATCCCATGAACTGAAAACCCCCATGACTTCTATCGCCGGCTTCATAGATGGAATCCTCGACGGAACCATCGGAAAGGATCAGGAGCGGCATTATCTGCGGATCGTGTCCGACGAAGTGAAACGGCTTTCACGGCTGGTGCGGAGTATGCTGAACCTGTCCCGTATTGAGGCTGGTGAGCTGAAGGTTCAGACAACACCATTCAATATTCTGGAGATCATCTGCGAAACAGTATTCTCCTTTGAACAGAGTATTGAACAGAAGAATCTGGATATCCGGGGCCTTGATACTGACAAGGTCATGGTGGATGCGGACCCGGATCTGATCCATCAGGTGGTATATAATCTGGTGGATAACGCGGTCAAGTTCGTTAATAATGGCGGCTATTTGGAGTTCTCTTTTAATGTAGATGGAAATCGCACTTTTGTAGGGATCCGCAACAGCGGCGAAGGACTGTCTAAAGAGGAAATCCCCAGAGTCTTTGACCGTTTCTATAAAACCGACCGCTCCCGCGGAATCGATAAAAACGGTGTGGGACTGGGCCTTTATCTGGTGCGCTCCATTATCAATCTCCACGGCGGCGATATTATCGTGAAAAGCGTCAAGGGCGAATATACGGAATTCGTTTTTTCCGTGCCTACCGCTAAAGCAAAGAATCCGGCATTGGTCAAGGGACGTGAAAAGGAATACCCTAATCAGCAGCCGAAAGAAGAGCATTCTGACCGTCCATCCTGATCTGAATTCTGGGCCCTGACCCCCCGCGGGGAAGGGCCCACACCCGTTTTCGGACAATGTGATGGGTAGGTGAAAATTGTTAAGGAGCTTTGCAAAAAAATTCAGAATTCGTTTTGCTCTGGTTTTGAAAAAAATTCATAAATTTCCAGTAAGCTATTCCTATCAACACAAGGAGGTCCATTACTATGGATGATCGAAACGATTCCTACGGCTTCGATGAAGGCCGTGAAAATATGGACAGCAATCCCAATACGGATTCTGCTTCCACAGAGAGCGGAACTTCGGAAAATTACTCCGCTTCTCAGAATACTTCTTCTCAGAATACTTCCGATAACGGCGCGCCTTCCCAGGGAAGCCAACCCTTTCAAAATTGGCAAAGCTATCAGCCGGGACAAAATCCCACAGGGCAGCCTCAAAATGACTATCAGAATTATAATGGCCAGGTGCCCCCTCAGATGCCCCCTCAGCAGGAGTATCGATGGAGTTACGAGGACTATGACAAGATCTCTCGGGGAAATGTCGGGTATAAACCCAAAAATAACACCGGCCTGAAGGTCTTTGCAGTCGTTATGACCATTGTTTTTCTGCTGACCGCTGCTGCGTTTACCGGATTTATCATCTTAAGCAGACAGCAGAATAACAATAACGGCTATTTGGCAGATGGCGGTTCTTCTACTTCATCCGATGAGGCCAGAGACGGCCCGCAGCTCTCTTTGAATAACCGTCCGGCTCCCGATGAGGAAGAATATACGGATGGTGTCCTTTCAACAGAAGAAATTGCTGCCAAAGTTCGGCCCTCCGTGGTCGGAATCCAGACCTATCGGACAGAATATCCCATGCAGGTTTATGGGACCGGTTCCGGAATCATCATGAGCAGTGATGGCTATATCGTCACAAACGCCCATGTAGTGTCCGGCGCTACAGGCGGAATTCTGGTTATCCTGGATAACGATGAAGAGTATGAAGCAGAGGTCGTCGGTATCGATGAAAAGACCGACGTGGCCGTTATCAAGATCGATGCTACTAATCTGACTGCCGCAGAGTTCGGTAATTCTGACGAGTTGGTTGTGGGTGAACGTATTGTCGCTATCGGCAATCCCACTGGCATGAACTTGGCAGGCTCTGTAACTCAGGGCATTGTTTCCGGACTGAAGCGCTTGATTACCGTTACCAATGAGGAAACCGGCGAGGCAATCGAGATGGAGGCAATCCAGGTGGATGCGGCTATCAATCCCGGTAACTCCGGCGGAGCCCTTATCAATAAATACGGCCAGGTTGTGGGAATCAATTCCTCTAAGCTTTCTTCAACCCAGATTGAAGGAATTGGTTTCGCAATCCCGATTTCTACTGCCAAACCGATTATTGATGATTTGATTGCTTATGGTTATGTCCGCGGACGGGTCTTGTTGGGTATTACCTACTATGCAGTCAGCGACGCCGTTGGTGCGATGACCGGCTACACCCCCGGACTTTGGGTACAGTCCGTCCGTGAGGATATGGATGTTTACGCAAAGGGCCTCCGGGCAGGGGATATCATTACTCAGATCGATGGGCAAGACGTTCGGGATTCTGAAACCGTCAAGTCCATTATGGCAGACAAAAAACCTGGTGATACGGTAGAGCTTACTGTGGTGCAGCAGAGCCTGTCCGGTAAGGTAACTACCTACACGATCACCGTGGAACTGGCAGAAGATAAAGGCTCGCTGGACACCTCCAATCAACAGCAACAGAGTTCATCCAGCGACGATGATATCCAGCAGCTTCCTTTCGGAAGATAATCTCATCTCCTGTTTAAGACAGCTTCTTGCACTTTTGTCAAGTGCGAGAGGCTGTCTTGTTTTATAGAACCAGGGGGCGCTATCAATAAAAGCTGAAATTGATTTTTTGTTCTATCTGTGATATAATAATTCAAAACTTTAAAGGAGGTAAACCGGTGTGATTCGGACAAAGAAGGAACTGCTGCATTATATGGAACAGGATCGTCTTGCGCTTCGCCAAGTCCAAAGAAAGCGCCCGCGTTTTTTTGGAGATGAAATATGGAAATACACAATCGCTCTGCGAAAATGGGAGTATTATTCCGGAAAAGGCGGGTTTAATAAATTTTTTTGCCTGTTTTACCGGTTTCGCACTCATAATTTAGGCTTGAAATGTGGGGGCTTTTCCATCCCGATAGGCGTCTTTGGACCGGGTTTATCAATCGCTCATCCTGGAAGCGTGACTGTGAACTGCACAGCAAGGGTAGGAAAGAATTGCAGAATTCATGAATGTGTATGCATTGGAGCTACCAATGGAAGCGATCAGGCAGCTAAAATCGGAGATAATGTCTTCCTTGCAACTGGCGCCAAGGTAATTGGAGATATTACCATCGCGGATGACGTGGCTATAGGCGCAGGCGCAGTGGTAGTCAAATCCATTACAGAACCTGGGACAACTTGGGCAGGAGTGCCTGCAAAGAAGATTTCAGATCGGAATTCGCACTGTAATCTCAGTCCTTATCTTAATTTGAAATAAGGGATTTGTATATTAAGCCTATTTTTTGACTAAACTACTGCTGCAGATGTGTGCAAAGGGAAGGACATAGACTTTTTTGTCTGAAACTGTTGACAAAATTCAAGATAAGTGGTAATATAAGTAAGCTGTCTCGAGGGAGCCGAGAGGACGCGGAGGGCTTGGAAAAACTTTTAAAAAAGCACTTGACAAGTTCGAAGCGATATGATATAATAGATAGGCTGTCAAGAACAG
>CALXBD010000129.1 GCA_944386445.1 uncultured Clostridia bacterium | reverse complement strand
AGATGCTCTTTGGAAAGCTGATCGGTTTCTTTTTTCAGAGCAGCTTCCTCAATTTCCAGCTGGATGATCTTTCTGGAAATATCGTCCAGCTCCGAAGGCATAGAGTCAATTTCCGTACGGATCATGGCACAGGCTTCGTCCACCAGGTCGATGGTCTTGTCGGGCAGGAAACGGTCCGTAATATACCGATTTGACAGAGTAGCCGCCGCAATCAGAGCGCTGTCCATGATTTTGACACCATGGAAGACCTCATACCGCTCTTTCAGCCCACGCAGAATGGTGATCGTATCCTCTACCGTCGGTTCAGGTACCATCACCGGCTGGAACCGACGTTCCAAAGCGGCGTCTTTTTCGATATACTGCCGGTACTCGTTTAAGGTAGTAGCGCCGATGCAGTGCAGTTCGCCACGGGCCAGCAGCGGCTTCAAGAGGTTGCCGGCGTCCATGGAGCCTTCCGTTTTGCCGGCGCCTACAATGGTATGCAGCTCATCAATGAAGAGGATGATCTTTCCTTCACTCTTTTTGACTTCGCCGAGGACAGCTTTCAGCCGTTCCTCAAATTCACCCCGGAATTTGGCACCTGCAATCAGGGCTCCCATATCCAGGGAGAAGATGATCCGGTCCTTCAGGGAATCCGGCACGTCGCCGCGTACGATACGCTGTGCCAATCCTTCTGCGATAGCCGTTTTACCGACACCAGGTTCACCGATCAAGCAGGGATTGTTTTTTGTTTTTCGGGACAGAATACGGATTACGTTTCGAATCTCGGCATCACGGCCGATAACCGGATCCAGCTTGTTCTGACGAGCCTCTTCGACCAGATCATGACCGTACTTTTTCAAAACATCATAGGTAGATTCCGGCGTATCCGATGTAACTCGGGTATTGCCGCGGACGCTTTGCAATGCTGTGAGAAATGCGTCTTTCTTCAGGCCGAATGCCTGGAAAACACTCTTTAATTCGCCAGAAGCATGATCAAGAATCGAGAGGAACAGATGCTCCACCGAAATATATTCGTCCTGCATCTGGCCTGCCAGCTTTTCGGCAGCGGTCAAGATTTGATCGACTTCCCGGGATACATAGACCTTGTCCGGTTCACGACCGGAGCCAGTTACCTTAGGCAGCTTCTCAACCACTGTTTTCATGGACTGAAGCAACGCGTCAGCGTCGATATTCATTTTTGAAAGGAGTTGCGGAATTAATCCATCAGGCTGTGCGACCAATACGCAGGCCAGATGGACAGTTTCAATCTGCTGATTGCTGTATTCAATTGCCAGATTTTGTGCAGCCTTGATGGCTTCCAACGATTTTTGTGTACATTTTTGCATATCCATAATAAATCCCTCCGTTTCGGGTGGATAACTAAGCAAGTTAGCACTCTATGCTCTCGAGTGCTAATATTATTGTATAGCATTCGTTTTTTGTTGTCAATATCTAAAATTTAACAAACTTAATACTTTTGTTTCAAATATAATTATGCAAATAGTAAAACGAATACTCGCAATTCATGTGACACATAAAAAAATTCTATTATTTGCAAAAGAAAAAGGCGCTCTGCAGAGCGCCAAAACGATTCATGATATGAAAATAAGTCCTTAATAGCTAAGCCGGTAGAAGTTATTGTCGGAAGCCAAATTCATAAAGTTATAGAGGATCAGAATATCTGTAAAGTCAGTTTCCTTTACACTATCCGGTAACCCTTTGGCCAGCGATCGAAGGTCTGCCACCCACACCTCATCATATTGGAGGGTCAAAAATGGTGCAAAACAGTTTGCGTAGGAATCCTTGATAATCAGGATCCGGGAAGGCTCTCCGGATACCTCACGGTCGCTTTTCAAGATAGTCAAGCCGTTGTTTCCCCACAAGAAGGCGCCGTATTTATCCCGGCTTTCCAGCCCTTCTACGTTCAGATACTCACCTTTTTCCGTGCCGTCCACTGTTACCGAGGACATCGGAATCTCATACCAAGTCAGCGTATCCGGTGAAATCGTAGTGTTTTTGCACTTGTTGAAATACGTGCCGTAAAAGTCAGGCACCTCATGGGCAGTCAGCTCCGAGAGATCTGTATAGGGAAGTCCCTTCGCTTCACAATAGGCCTTGTAGGCCAGATACGCGCCATTTGTCGTCCAGTGGTGGTCGGTGCGATAGTAAATATATTGATCTTTTGCTGCCTCTAAAGTGGGATAAAGATCCAAGGTTTCGGCAAAATCCGAATACTCATTGTATATTTCGCTGATAATCGACAGTTGGTCAACCATTTTCAGGCCAGTCGGCAGCTTTTCTGGATAAATTTCGTAAGCGCTTGGGATAATCGCCAAAGTGGAATTCGGGTGCTGCATTAAAAAATCCGAAAGATATCCCAAATTTTTTTCCAGCTGCTCAGTGGGGCAGGTGGTATATTTCTCGAACATCTGACCGCCGCTGCCGTAAACGATGCCGTTGTTCTCCACTTTCAGCAGAACGGATTCCGCGCGGGATTTTAAGCTGATCCAGTTATTGCGCAGAACAAATTGGTCATTCAGATAGCTTTCATAGTTCTGGGCAAAGCTGCCATCGAAAATCGTGCGGACGGTAGGGGTGGGCAGCTGTTTCAGATAACGGTTTTCGAAATCAGAAAATGCTGCAGCGGGTTTGGCAAGGTCTGCAATGGTAAATCCCGCCACGAACAGTCCAAAAAACCATACCAGGGGATATTGCAGCAGTTTTTTAAATTTGGACATGGAAACACTCCCTTCCCCGGATCAGAACCGGAAATACAGGAACGGGTTATAGGTAGCATCTACCAGATAGGCTACCGACAACACCAGGATAACGCCCAGCAAGATGGTGGTCAGCCACTTCTTTTCCGCCAGGTATTTCTGGTAGAAGTTTTTCAGCACCGGCGTAGAGAAGAAGCCGCACAGCAGCAGGGTCACTCCGTAGTTCCGCAGATAGTAAAGCCAGTCTGATCCGCCTGTAAAGGAGAACAGCCGGCCAAAATACGCTCCCAGTGCCGAAAAATCGGTAATGGCAAAAAGGGTCCAGCTCAGGATCAGAAGAAAAATCACATAAACATGGGAGAAAATCCGATGCCGCTCCAGCGTTGACAGCAGGTACCGTTTCTCAATCACCAGCACCACAAAGAAGAATAATCCCCACAGCAGGAAGTTCCAGCTGGCCCCGTGCCAGAAGCCGGTGCAGGCCCATACCACAAACAGGTTAAAGTACATTCTCCCGGTAGATACCCGGCTGCCGCCTAGGGGAAAGTAGACATATTCCCTAAACCAGGAACTGAGGGTCATGTGCCACCGGCGCCAGAAATCGGTAATGCTCCGGGAAATGTAGGGGTAGTTGAAGTTTTGAGGGAAGTCGAAGCCCAGCATTTTGCCCAGGCCGATGGCCATCAGCGAATACCCGGAGAAATCAAAGTAAATCTGGAAGGAGAAGGCGATGGCTCCCAGCCAAGCCGCTGCCGTTGAAAGATTTCCGGCCCCCAACGACTCCGCCTCGGTCCAGAGGGCGCCGATATTGTTGGCCAGCAGCACCTTGCTGCCCAGCCCCATGATGAACAGCCGGATTCCGTCCTGAATCTGGGGAAGGTTGATCCGTCGCTCCTTCAGCTCCCGTGAGATGTCCGAATACTTGACGATGGGTCCCGCAATCAACTGGGGGAACAGCACCACAAAAGCTCCGAAGGTAATGATATTGTCCTCCGCCTCGACCTTGCCCCGATAGACATCAATGGTATAGCTCATGGTCTGGAAGGTGTAAAAACTGATCCCCAGCGGGAGGGTCAGCCCCGTATGCGGCAGGGACCATCCGAACAGCGCGTTCAGGTTGTCCGCAAAGAAATCCGCGTATTTAAAGAAAAGCAGCATCCCCAGATTAATAAATACTGATGCCAGCAGAAAGACGCGTCTCCAGCTTTTCCGACCGCCCAAATGCTTTATGCCTTGGCCGCAGGTATAGTCTACCAGGATGGATACGATCATGATCCAAATATATTTTGGTTCTCCCCAAGCATAGAAAAAGAGGCTCAGGATCAGCAAAGCCAGATTTTTTAGCTTTTTGGGAGTTATATAGCAGATAAGAAAGGCTGCCGGCATAAACCGGAACAGGAACAGCAAGCTGCTGAAGACCAAACAAATCCCTCGCTTTCAAAAAGCGTATTTAACGATATAAAAAAGGCGTAAGTGGTTCCTTACGCCTTTCGCTGCCCAGAAATAGTCCGCAAAGCGCCGTGCGGTTATAACCTGTCGCGGCAGATACTGAAAATTATTTACCCGCGTCAATTGTCGCGTTAAAGGTATCCTCTGCAAGCTGAACATCTTCGGTAAAATCAACTGTGGCGGTTTCATCTTCAGGCATAATGCCTACCATAATCAAAGCGGCGTAGTCGCCATTGGTTACCACTTTGGCAGCCTGGGTCCGCTCAATGTTGCCCATAACGCCATACATTTCAAACTGAGCGGTCTGGTCGGCTTTTGCCTGTTCCAGAGCAGCCTTGACGTCCTCCAGCTTTCCTTCGGCGGCCTTGACGATCAGCAGCATATCGCAGTTGGTCATCATGCCGGCGATTTCGCCTTTATAGTCAGTGACCATATCAGAAGAAATACCGAATTTATCCTTCAAAGTTGTTTCGTCCACTTCCATGGGCATATTGGGGATTACCATACCCGCATCAGGATACTTTTCGGCAAAGGCTGCGTTGATCGCGTCATAAATCGCTGCGGCTGTTACTTCGCCGGAAGCCTCTTCGCTGCTTTCTTCGGAAGTTGTGCTAGAGGACTCTTCCCCGGAAGATTCCGTATTGGTGTCGCTGACGGAGCTGCTGGAAGAGCTATCAGAGGAAGATCCTTTATCATTGCCGCAGGAGACGAGTGCTGCTGAAGCGACTATAATGGACATCAGAATTGCAAAAAATTTTTTCATTGATCAAGGTTCCTTTCTGTTGGAAAATATTTAAAAATCCTTTTTGGATTATCGCCTGCCATCAAAATTACGGCTCAGCTGTAGTATTAGTGTTTTTAGGCAAATTATTTGATGCGGCAAAAAATGTAAAAAAAATATGAATGAAAATGGAATTTGCACTGGCATTTTATTTAATAGAAAGGACGGATGGCTTTATACTGATTGATACAAGCCTAAGAAAGTGTACAATCACAAAGCCGGATAAACACTAGACTTATTATGTAACGAAACTCAAAATAAATCAAGATTATTTTAAAATTATCTTGACAAACGAAGAATTTTCTGATATCATTATTACAAATTTTAACGCTTTAAAGTCAATTTACTTTAAAGCAAATACGCTTCAGGAGGAACTGTTATGACAATCAAGATTATCCTGCTTATCATCTTTTTTGCTGTGATGATTGGTGTGGGATTCTATTCCAGAAAGCATGCCAGAAGTGTGGCAGGATTTGTGCTGGGGGGACGCTCGGTAGGTCCCTGGCTGACAGCGTTTGCTTATGGAACCTCATACTTTTCTGCTGTGGTGTTTGTCGGATATGCTGGGCAATTCGGCTGGAAGTATGGGTTAGCTTCCACCTGGATCGGTTTGGGAAACGCGATCATCGGCAGTTTGCTTGCGTGGGTCGTTTTGGGGCGGAGAACCAGAATTATGACCCAGCATCTTTCCTCCTCTACAATGCCTGAATTTTTTGGGCGCCGCTTTGACAGCAAGCCGTTAAAAATAACAGCATCCCTGATCATTTTCGTTTTTTTAATTCCTTACACGGCATCCATTTATAATGGCTTGTCCAGGCTTTTTGAAATGGCGTTTCATATTCCTTATACGGTCTGCGTGATTGTGATGGCGGTATTCACTGCGGTTTATGTGATTTTAGGCGGATACATGGCGACGGCTATCAATGATTTTATCCAGGGCATTATTATGCTGGTTGGAATCGTTGCAGTCATAGGTGCAGTTTTGAGCGGTCAGGGCGGATTTACTCAGGCGGTAATTCAGCTGTCGCAAATTCCCAATGATGTTACCGCCACGGCAGGCCAGCAGGGAGCCTTCGCCTCCTTTTTCGGTCCGGATCCTTTGGGATTGCTGGGCGTCGTTGTGCTGACTTCACTGGGAACCTGGGGACTTCCGCAGATGGTGCAAAAATTCTATGCCATCAAAAATGAGAAAGCCATCCGAACCGGTACGATCATATCCACTGTTTTCGCGGTCGTCGTTTCTGGAGGCTGCTACTTTTTGGGCGGCTTCGGAAGACTATTTGATGATCCCTCTGTCCGGTCTGCTGACGGTGCGGTGGTCTATGACGCAATTGTTCCGTTTATGCTCTCCAAGCTGCCGGATATCCTGATTGGAATTGTCATCATTTTAGTGCTGTCCGCCTCCATGTCGACCCTTTCCTCACTGGTACTTACGTCCAGCTCCACGATGACTCTTGATCTGCTGAAGGGAAATGTTTTCAAGAAGATGAGTGAGAAAAAGCAGATAGTCACGATGCAGATCCTGATTGTTTTCTTTATCGTGATCTCTGTGGTACTTGCCCTGAACCCGCCTACCTTTATCGCACAGCTGATGGGAATTTCCTGGGGCGCTTTGGCCGGAGCTTTTCTGGCTCCATTTCTGTATGGGATCTACTGGAAAGGTGTTACCAAATCCGCTGTCTGGGCCAGTTTCATCTGCGGCGTGGGAATCACCGTTTCCAATATGTTTTTGAAATTCATCGCCTCGCCGATCAATGCAGGCGCAATCGCTATGGTGGTAGGACTGGTGATTGTTCCGATTGTCAGCTTGGTGACTCCCAAAATGAAAAAGGAACGTTTGCAGGAAATCTTTTCCTGCTATCAGGAGGAAACCGTACTGCATAAAAAATTGGTGGTCGGCTCCGAAAAAGATAACGAAGATTAGTTTGCTTCTGCGGCAGAATAGGGTGTCTACCTGTATCTGCCGCTTTTAAGCGTCTGCTTTTGCGGTTCCGGTGGACCGGCTTTGCCATAGAAATAGAAAGTGTGGACATTTTATCCCCGTTTGTGCTATACTGAGTGTGACTGAGATTTTTAAAACAGCAAAGGGGTAAGATCATATGGCAAAGGCCGTTCAAAAGGTCAATGGCATTACAGAGGGGGTTATCTGGAAACAGATGCTCCTGTTTTTCTTTCCGATTTTGTTCGGCACTTTTTTTCAGCAGCTATATAATACTACAGACGCGATTATAGTAGGAAATTTTGTTGGAAAAGAAGCTCTCGCGGCTGTAGGAGGGACAACCAGTACTCTTATCAATTTGCTGGTCGGATTTTTTACCGGCCTTTCTTCCGGCGCCACAGTTATTATTTCCCAATATTTTGGCGCTCAGCTCTATCGGGAGGTCAGTGAGGCAGTCCATACCGGTATGGCATTGTCTATCGCAGGCAGTATCATCCTGACCATTGTGGGAATCCTTGCGGCTCCGGCAGCTCTGAGAGCTATGGGCACACCGGATGGACTGATGACTTATGCAGTACAGTATATCCGCATTTATTTTGGCGGCACCCTCTTTTCTATGATTTACAATATGGGGGCCGGTATGCTTCGTGCAGTTGGGGACTCCAAACGGCCCCTTTACTTCCTGATTGCTTCCTGCGGGGTCAATATTGTGTTGGACCTGTTGTTTGTGGTAGTGTTCCGGCTGGAGGTTGTCGGTGTTGCAATTGCGACAGTCCTCTCTCAGGTGTTCAGCGCGGTGCTGGTAATCATTACCTTGGTGCGGACAACCATGCCGTATCATTTGGATTTCCGGAAAATTCGGTTCCATATGACCGCGCTTAAGAAGATTGTATGGATTGGTTTGCCGGCGGGCTTCCAGGCAATGATGTACAATATTTCCAATGTGATTATTCAGTCCAGCATCAATACATTCAGTACTGATGTGATCGCGGCGTGGACCGCCTACAGCAAAATAGACAGCTTTTTCTGGATGATTATGAATGCGTTTGGATTGACGGTTTCTACTTTTGTCAGCCAGAACTTCGGCGCTCAGAATTACCCCAGACTTCGAAAGAGCGTGCGGACTTGTATGATGCTGTCGGTAGGCGCCACTATCATACTTTCTGCAGTCCTTTATCCCTGCGGCGGAATCATTTTCCGTCTGTTTACCAAGGATGCGGCTGTTATTGAAGAGGGTATCAAGATCTTGCAGTTCCTGGTGCCGACCTATATTACTTATGTGTGTATTGAAATTTTTTGCAGTGCTGTTCGCGGCACGGGGGATTCCATCCTTCCTACCATGATGACCTGTTTTGGTGTGTGTGTGCTGCGAATTGCCTGGATTGCGCTGGCTGTCCCCGCTTGGCACGATATCCGTATGGTGATCGTCAGTTATCCGATTACTTGGGCGACTACTTCGCTGCTGTTTGTGATTTACTACCTGCAGGGAGGATGGCTCCGCCGGCAGATCGCGGCAAATGGATTTAAGCCGGAGGAAAAGCAATCTAAAATAAAAAGTATATCGTAATTTTTGTTGGAGTAAAACTCTGGAAAGGTGTAATAAAATGATAAAGGCAATTGACAGCCGCGATATTCCGGATTGTGCAAACGTTATCCGGAAAAGTTTTCGCACCGTGGCTGACGAGTTTGGATTCACAGAAGGAAATGCCCCCCGGTTTACCGCTTTTGCAGTTACAGTAGAGCGTTTGGATTACCAGCTGCATGTAGAAAATCGTCCAATGTATGCTTGGTATGATGGCGAAAAAATATTGGGATACTATTCCTTGCTGCCACAGGACAATCAGGAATGTGAGTTGAATAATTTATGTGTTCTTCCGGAATGCAGGCATAAGGGCCTGGGAAAGGCGCTGCTTAATCATGCATTTCAGACTGCGAAAAGTATGAATTTTCAAAAAATAAATATTGGGATCGTTGAAGAGAATCAAATTTTGCGAAAGTGGTATGAAAGCTGCGGATTTGTACACACGGAAACTAAAAAATTTACATTTTTCCCATTTACCTGCGGCTATATGGTTAAGCAACTGTAAAAGTGATAAGCCAAGTGCTTTATTAGCAGATGTCCAATTGATGAAATCGTCAAAGGCAACTCCCATGAGGAAGTTTTGGAGCGAGGCGATATGCCGCCTGTGTCGTGTGCGGGAAAGCAGACCTGAATCTGGCAACTGAGGACGTTGTTTTTTCCAAAAACAGACCTTCTTTTTTGGAAAAGAGGGGGTTATAATGAAGGAAACAATGCTATTGGCAGAAAAGAGGGTGTTTGTGTGAAAATTTTCAGTCTCAAAACCAATCATTTGACGAATCCTCTAGGATACCGTATGGAGCGGCCTACCTTCAGTTGGAAGATGGAGAGCAATGGAAGTGTTCTTTGTTGGAGTAGGGTTGAGATCTCCGCGGATGAGGATTTTTCTGAGATTTTATATGACAGCGGTCAAGTAAAAGGGCTTCTTGGCTTGGATTTTCAGCCTGATTTTGTCCCTGCGCCTCGCACAAGGTATTTCTGGCGTGTCAGCGCTGCCGCCGATAACGGCGATACCGGTGTGAGCGATCCCGCATGGTTCGAAACTGCGCTGCCGGCCGATGGATGGCAGGCAAAATGGATCAGCCCGGATTTTGACAGCAAGATTCATCCCGTTTTTCAGAAGAGTTTTACTCTGCCGGACGGTATTATCTCCGCTCGGGCTTACGCCTGCGGGTTGGGAATTTATGAGCTTTCCGTCAATGGCAGAAAAGCAGGAGAGGAATACCTCCTGCCGGGATTCCACGCCTATGATTATTGGCTCCAGTATCAAACCTTTGACGTGACGGATTTGCTGCAATCGGGAGAAAACACCGTTTCCGCAGCACTGGGAAACGGCTGGTATAAAGGACGTTTCGGCTTCCAATCAGAAGTATGCGACTGGTATGGAGATACTTTCCAGTTTTTGTGCCAGCTGGAGGTAACACTCTCAGACGGAACCCGTCAGATCATTTGTACCGGCGAAGATTGGGCCTGCCGTCCCGGCAATTGCCTGGAAAGCAGCATCTACGATGGAGAATTTACAGATGGTTCTATGGAGCTTGCCGGTCTTGATGTGTTCGGCGGTGAGAAGGACGGCGGCTGGACAGCAGTGAAGTGCTCCGGTTTGGGAATGGAAAAGCTGTCTCCCAGGCTCAGCCCGGCGATTACGTATCAGGAAGCGATTCCAGTGGCTGAGGTCATTCATACTCCTGCAGGGGAAACTGTTTTCGATTTCGGGCAGGAGTTGACCGGATGGGTGGAATTTGTCTGCCATGCCCCTAAGGGGACAAAACTCACCTTGAAATTTGGTGAACTGCTTCAGGATGAAAACTTTTATCAGGGTAATCTTCGAACCGCCAAAGCAACGTTTACGTATATTTCTGCCGGAAAAGGTGAAAAAGTTCGGCCACGGTTCACATTTTTCGGGTTCCGCTATATGAAGCTGGAGGGCTTTGAAAACCCTGATCCAACGGACTTTACAGCCCATGTTATCCAGTCTGATCTGGAACGGACTGGATTTATTGAAACTTCTGATCCAAGGGTCAATCGACTGTTTTTGAATGCCCTTTGGGGTCAGAAGGGGAATTTCCTTGATGTTCCAACCGACTGCCCTCAGCGTGATGAGCGTATGGGCTGGACCGGTGATGCACAGGCTTTTTGCGGCACCGCTTGTCTCAATATGGATTCCGCAGCCTTTTACACAAAATATCTGCACGACATGCTTTTGGAACAGACTGCTGATGGCGGCAGCGTTCCACATGTTGTCCCCGTTATCAAGAAAAATGGGGAAAACTCTGTCGGCAAGGATTCTTGTGCCTGGGCCGATGCGGCAGTCATTATCCCCTGGACGGTCTATGTGATGTGCGGCGACAAGGATTTGTTGGAGCAGCAATATCCCTCCATGAAGATGTGGACAGAGAAAATGATGTCCTACGATGAGGCGGATGGCGGAAAACGTTTATGGCTGACAGGCTTCCATTTTGCAGACTGGTTGGCGCTGGATAACTATAAAGATCCAAAATCTTGCTTTGGTGGGACGGATCCTCATTATGTCGCGTCAGCATACTACGCTTATTCCACCGGCCTGACAGCGAAAGCAGCCAAAGTTTTGGGAAAAGAGGAGGATGCCATACGTTATGCCCAGCGGGCGGCAGAAGTCCGTGAAGCTATCCTAAAGGAGTACTTCACTCCCTCCGGCCGGTGTGCGATTGACACTCAGACAGCATATGTGGTGGCACTTTATATGGAACTGACACCTGCTTCCATGCGGCCAAGGCTCATTGCGGAGCTGCATCGGAAGCTGGAGGAGAATAATATGAAGTTGACCACCGGCTTTGTAGGAACAGCCTATCTCTGCCGGGTACTCTCTGAGTACGGTGTCTCGGAGGACGCTTATGCGCTGCTTCTCAATGACGAAATGCCCGGATGGCTCTATGAAGTGAAAATGGGCGCGACTACGGTTTGGGAACGCTGGAATTCCGTTCTTCCGGATGGTCATGTCAGTGATATCTCCATGAACAGTCTCAACCATTACGCCTACGGTGCCATTGCTGAATGGATGTATCGTTGGATGTGCGGCGTCAACCCGGTGGAAGAGGCTCCGGGATTTTCCAAGGCTGTCTTTTCACCCAGACCCGGCAAGGGGCTGAGCTTCGCAAAAGCCAAGCTGAATACCGCTTCCGGTTGGTATGAAAGTGGCTGGCAGAGGCAGGAGGATGGTTCGGTACGGTACGATTTTACAGTTCCGTTCAACTGTGAAGCCCGGCTGGAACTGGCGTCCTGGGAAGATGTAACAGTGGACGGTAGTCCGGCCAAAGGCCCCGTTTGTCTGACACCCGGGCACCATGTCGCCATTGCCAAATAAAAGGATTTTGAGGAGCAGTCACGGATATGACTGCTCCTTTTAACATAAAAATCAGATCAATTTTGAAAAGCGCTTTACAATATCGTATAAATGTTGCATAATAGTAGAGTAATCGTGAACCGAGATCATCGGATTGCTTAATATGTGAAAATATAGCTGTTCAGATTTGATTCAGAAGCCAGACATAGTAGAAAATGGTCAAAATAAGAATACCTCCGTCTAAAGACGGAGGTATTCTGACACACTTTAGAAAATCAATTTCTGAGCTTTTAAATAACTCTGTAGGGCGGCGAGATCAACTGCTGCCACATCGCTGTTGTTTTTTGCGCAAATAGCAGCGGCAGCGCCGGCTGCTTCGCCCAAACAGCAGCAGAAGGGCATGATTCGGTAGGAAGCCTGTGCTTCGTGGGTGGAAGAAATGCACCGGCCGGCGACTAACAGATTTCGGCTGCCGATGGGGTACAGGCACCGATAGGGAACTGTATAATATTGGCCGGGCTTAAAATAATAGTGACTGGTTCCGGAGCCTTCCGGATTGTGAATATCAATGTCATAGTTTCCGCAAATCACTGCGTCATCAAACTTGGTGCAGGCAATCAGGTCATCCTGATTTAATACATAATCTCCGATAATCATTCGGCTTTCCCGGACACCGATTTCCATGGCAGTCATCAACAGCTGGCTGTTCTGGAATCCGTCAATATTTTCCTTAAGGAACTGGAACAATTCCAAAACCTGTTCCCGCGCTTCCAATTCGGCCAGAGTTTTATCCATAGCGTTGACAGGATTTCTTTTTACAATTCGTGTCGAGTTAAAATGAAGGACTCCATTGACCATGTTGTGGAAAATCAGCACATCTTCCCGGATATTTTTAATTTTTCCTTCTCGCTGGAACTGCTGGTAAAGAGGGTTGATGGTGCTACGGCTTTTTTCAAACTTTTCCAAATCTACTCCAGCTACCCGGAAGCAAAGAGTCATCGGTTGGCAGAGATGGTCTTTTTCACGTCCCAGTGTGGTAGGAAATCCGGCACGAACAGCCAAATCAGCATCACCTGTGGCATCGATAAAATATCTGGCAGCGTATTCCTGTGTTCCCTCTTTATTGGCAACGGTAATCGCGACAATCCGATCATCCCGGACGATCGCACCGGTCAAATAGGACAGAAAGAGGACCTCCACCTTTTCTTTCAACAGCATCCGCTGCAGCAGGATTTTCAGATATTCCTCATGGAACAGGGTGCCGCCCTGTGTCAGAGCACCCATCTCATCCAGCCCATCCAGGATTTCCCGGAAAATGCCGTTACTTAAGTAAATACGTTCTTTCGTTTCAGGATCGGTGGTCCAGTAGCCCATGAAAGGGCTGACCAAATTATTTGCAGCCGCGCCGCCGAAGCAGTTGCTTTTTTCCACGATCAAGACATCCAATCCTTGCCGCGCTGCGGCCAATGCGGCAGCTGCGCCGGCAAATCCGCCGCCCACAACGATCAAATCGTAAGTTTTTGTCATTTTAATCCCCCCGTCAAAGCGTCAGGCTTACAAGAGCCTTAATTTCGTCAATAAGTATAGCATATCCCAGATATTTTTTCCTGCACAAAAGGCATATCTATTTTGAACAAAGGATATCTTTTTTTTGGAAAGGTGAAAATTATGGACTTTGTATCCCTTTCGGAACTGCTTCACATCCTCTGCAGGGGTAATTGCCTGCACATTTGTGTATGGGACCTGTCCGGAATTCTCCGGCAGGGGTCTTTAAAGCTGGATTTTTCTGATCAGATGCATGGGTTACCTTTTTGTGATGCCGCCAAAGCTACCAGAAAGGGATATAATCTCTGCTTGCGATGCAAGGGCTTGGCAAATCATAAGGCGATCAAGGAGCGGCAGCCTTTTTTCGGATACTGCTCTTGTGGATTGTACGAGGCGGTGTACCCTGTAGTAGTGGATGATGGTGTCCGGTGTATTGTATATGTCGGAAATCTTGTGGTGGATAAGGAGAGGACTTTACGGCGTCTCCATCGGACGTGCCAATCTACCGGTGCTTCGGAGAATGTAATGCGAAGATGTCTGCAGTCTTCGGAATACGGGATTTCTAAGGAAGAAGCCATGCAAGTAGCAAAACTGGTGGCAAGCTATATTGAGCTTCTTTGTCGGGAACGGCTCCCGGCGTCATCAGGAACCACTTATCATTGGGTGGTGGAAATGCTGATGGAGTATTTGAGAAAGCATTATGCCTATCCGGTCACGCTCAGAGATTTGGCGTCTGTTTATTATTTGAATGAAAAATATGTGGGACGGCTTTTTAAAAATCAGACTGGTCGGACATTTCATGAGTTTTTAAACGATATTCGAATGGAGCATGCACAACGTCTGTTACGGGAAACCTCCAAAAGCATTACAGAGATTGCCTTGGACTGCGGCTTTGACAGCGCAGGTTATTTTTGCCGGATTTTCAAAAAGCGGGAAGGAGTGTCTCCATCCGTTTATCGGAGGGACGAACAAACGGATTTTGCCGCAAACAGGACCTGATTTGCCAAATTATCTTCAATTTCTTCCATTTGCGTTAAAAATGTGGGTTTTCATGTGATTTTCCTTGTTTTTGAAATTGAATTGTGTTATACTGAGCACAAATTTTGCGGGGGGAATTTTTATGCAGCAGAATCAGGCAAAATGGATTTGGTACCCGGGAGATTATGAGATCTATCATTCTTTATTGCTCCATGGGAGAAGGGATGAGCGGGATTGGAGACATCCCGCCTTTTGGAGGTTGGATGATTGCTGGCATAATGTCAGCTTTTACCGGGAATTTTCATTGGAAAGCCCTGTGGAGATAGAGGTAAAAATCAACGGTACAGGACATTTGACAATGGATGATATCCCGGCACCCTGCGGCAAATTTACAATTCCAGCTGGAACACACTGGCTGCGCATATGGGTTTATAAGCCCGGCGGACTGCCTTGCGCATGGGTTTCCGGGAGAGGACTGGACAGCGGGGAAGGCTGGCTGGCAGGTTGCCATGACGGAGAATTCCTTCCGGCAGGGTGGTCGGAATGGTACGCTGCTCCGGACAGCGATCCGGAGAAATTTCCCTTTGCGTATGAACAGCTGAGGCCAGTCTCTTGCCAAAAGGACGGGAAAAGCACATTATATGATTTCGGAAAAGAAACTTTTGCACAGTTGCAGGTAAAAACCGGATCGAAGCCTGTATTTTTCTGCTATGGAGAATCTCGGGAAGAAGCAATGGACTCGGTCAATGCGGTGATTCGAGAAGAGGTTCCTGCTTTTACGGAAACAACCCTGCAGGCTAGGGCGTTCCGTTACCTGAGGGTAGATGATGAGACTGGCGAGACCGGCTTCCAGGCCATGTATGAATATCTTCCCCTGGAGCGGAGAGGCACATTCCGCTGCTCGGATGAGACGCTTAACCAAATATGGGAAGTGTGTGCATACACATTCCATCTGAATAGCCGGGAGTTTTTCCTGGACGGCATCAAGCGGGACCGGTGGGTCTGGTCCGGAGATGCCTATCAGAGCTATCTGGTCAACGATTATCTTTTCCGGGATGAGGCCATCACTCGCCGGACCATTCTGGCGCTTCGCGGAAAGGATCCGGTGAAAACCCACATCAATACCATTCAGGATTATTCCTTTTACTGGTTGATGAGCGTAGGCGAACGGTATCGCCGTACCGGAGACCTTTCGTTTGTCCGCGGCTTGTGGCCTGCTATGAAGAGCCTTATGGAATTTTGTCTGTCCCGCACCGACGAGGAAGGATTTGTCGTAGAACGTCCGGGTGATTGGGTTTTTATCGATTGGGCTGATTTGGACAAAAAGGGTGGCCATTGTATCGAGCAGATGCTTCTGGTCAGAAGCCTGGAAACAATGGCAGAGATGGCGGTTCTTCTGGCAGAAGACGGCAGCCGCTATACGCAGTTGGCTGATGCTTTACGAGAAAAGGTAGAGCAGCTTTACTGGGATGAAGAGAAGGGTGCCTATCTGGATTCCTTCCGGTCTGGCAGGCGGTTTGTGTCCCGGAATACCAACCTGTTCGCTTTGCGGTATGGCTTTGACAGAGACGGACGCCGGGAAAGCATCATTCAGAATGTTTTGCTCAATGATGAGGTAGCACCTATTACCACTCCGTATTTTAAATTCTATGAAATGGAAGCATGGTGTGAAATGGGAAAATTGAACTTTGTCCGGGAGCAGATAGACGCTTATTGGGGCGGTATGCTCCGGCTGGGGGCCACCAGCATTTGGGAGGCTTTCGACCCCAGAGAAGAGGGTGCGGCACATTATGCTATGTATGGGCAGCCCTTCGGAAAAAGTCTTTGCCATGCATGGGGCGCCAGTCCTATTTATCTGTTAGGCAAATACTTTTTGGGTGTAGATGCCAGCGCCGACGGGTTCACCGTTCGCCCGGAGCTGGGCGGGCTGGAATGGATGGAGGGTACCGTGCCGGTACAGGGGGGAACCGTGCGAATTCGTCTGGATGGCGAATTCCTCAAGGTGGAAACTGATGCCGCCGGAGGTGTTCTCCTATGGAAGGGCCAACAAATTTCTCTTTCTGCCGGAAATCCGGTAGAGCTCGCCATCAATAAATGACGAAAACCTCCCGTGCTGGCTGGACGGTCAGCACGGGAGGTGTATTATATAAAGGAACTAAAAGCAGAATCCATTTGTAATCATGATTGCGTTTGATAACTAACGAATGTCTACGCAGGATTAATCCGGCAAATCAGAGAACTTTCCGCCACGGCAATCTGAAACACTGTAGCCGTATACAGCTTTAAACTTTCGTCGGAAGCTGGAGTGATCAGAATATCCCACCCGGGAGACAATTTCGGTAATCGGCAAGTCGGTATTTTCCAGCAGTTCACGGGCTTTTTCCAGGCGCAGATGTGTCAGATAGTCGATATATGACATATGGATGTTTGACTTAAAATACCGGCTAAGATGAGATTTGTCAATACCTGCATATTCGGCGACTTCCGCGGCGGAAAGATTGTAATCATTATAGTGACTGTGAATATAATTCAATATATCCGAAAAATTGACGCGTACAGAGGGTTCGGAACAGTACTTGTGCAGCAGCCGTCGAAGCTCTGTAACAAAAGAAATACCATCATTCATGTCCAAGCGAACAGCATCCTGCAACAATCGGTCATTGGTTTCCCCCAGAGCAGAGAGCATTGTCTGTAGGACGCAATAGCGCAGATAAGCACGATTACTTTCTGTACAATGCGCAGAATTAATACTCTGGTTTAATTGACAAAGCCAGTGGTCGGCAGCAGCTGGTTCACTTTTTTCGATACTTTCGGCGAATTCCCGAAGTGCTTCCTGATTCAGACGGGATACCTGATTGCGGGAACTCATAATTTGTTCAAAACAAGCAGGACTATTTGAAATGGAAGATTTTTCTAACAGTTCAATGACTTCTTGGCAGGCAATTTCTGCCATGAAAAGTTCCTGATATACCTGGCTCATACCGATTCGGATATTGCGGGCGCCGGAACCGGAGAGCACCTCTTTCAGGCGTAATGCCGTTTCTGTTCGCATGGAACGGTCCACATCAGAATTGGGAAGCTCGAGCAAAAAAATCAATCCGCGGCTTCCGCAGAGGACATTTTCACAGACAAGGTCACCACTCAGCAAATTTAATATCTTAGTAAAAGTTTCTTCCGGGGCATCCATGGTGATTCCCCCAATAAAAAAGAAATCTTCTACCAGTTCAATTCCGCAGGATTCTAATAGTTGATTGACGGCTTTGCGTTCCCGGATGAGCCCGTTGGAAAGCATTTGCATTGTCTGTTGGCGCAGTAAGCTGCGATAGCTTTCGATACTGGCTGACAGGGAGTTTGCTTCTCCCACCCATCGGCGAAGCATATTTCCTATAAAGGCAAATTCTTCCCCTCGCTTAAATTCCACAGGGGAACCGCTAACAGCAGCCTCCAGCTTGCGGAAACTGTTAACGCGCCGTTTGCTAAACCAAAGTGAAAGAATTGTAGATGCCAGCAGTCCCAAAGCAATGACAACATAGCTGAGCAGCTGGTTTCCGTAGACATCCTTATAAAGTAAGTCAGAAAGATATCTGATTTCCATCACAGCACCAATTGCGGCGGCATCCGCTTGAAGGGACGTATAAGATGCTTCTTTAAAGATAGGGGCGTCTTCTAAGCGGATATTATCCTGGTCACCAGAAAAATAAATCTCCGTGCCGTTGGCAAAAGAGATTTGAATGGATACAGGGCAGACAGCAGCGACGGGTGCCAGAATTCCGGCCAACTCATCAAAGTTGATAAGAAAATTTACGGAGAAGTTATCTCCTGCAATATTAGCAGGGACACGATAATGCAGAAGGAGGTATCCGCCATTGCGGATTCCGTCGGTAAGCAGCGGAATAACCGTTACATCAGATATCTTTTCTTTCAGCAAGGAGGAAACCTGTGTAATACTGTTTTCTGTTAACTTTAGCTTTTCTGAAAGATAAATATCCTGTCGTACCAAACCCGATGAAGAATACATATATCCATCTCCGCAGTAAAGAAAGATTTCTTCTGCGGTCATGTCATAGCTGCGGGCTGTTTTGATTGCAGAGATTGCCTGGTAACGTTGACCATTATTTGTCCAGAACATGCCTTCCAGATAGGTTTCAGCGGTCAGCGCATAAGCGCTGCCGGTATAAGAAATACACAATTCGTTTAGTTCTGTACACACCTTGGATACCTGAGTCGTAATGTTATCGGCAGTAGTCTGTTTGAGAGAATACAGCGTAGAGCCAGATACGAAAAAGCTGACCGCCAACACCGGAATCAGTGTCAGCAAATAAGGCAGCAGGAAACGCGAAATTGTGTGGGATTTTGAATTCATATAGGGATCACAGCCTTTTTATTTTTCCATATAAGGGCCAAACGGGCGGAGATCCGCCCGTTTTAGTTTTATGTTTTTTTATTTAAGATTGACTGCATAACGATCGTAGGCGGCCTGCTCAATGGCAAGCAGCTCCTGAAGCCCCATGCTGTCCAGAGTCTGAAGGAAAGTATCCCAGTTGGCATCAATATCCTGAGTGCCAATAATAAATTCTGCCTTGGTGGATTGGATATAGTTTTGAATCGCGGTAAAGTATTTGTTGCGCTGGTCGTTTTCTTCGGAAGTGTATACGACGTTAGGATAATCATCACAGGATTTTACTTTTCGGCGGGCAGCTTCCTTATAAGCGTTGATCACCAAATTTGCTGATTCTACCGGATCCGCATCGGCAATGTATTCTTCTAATTGCTCATCTGTAGATTCATCGACAACTCGCTGCGAAGGATTATATTGTACAAATTCCCAGCCTCCACTTGATAGAATAACAGATTTATAGAGCCAGTCTATGGTACTTTCACAACCAGAGTCCTCCCAAAATCCGGTTTTATCAAATATTTTCACACCGTAGGCATCTTCTTTATAATTGAAGGTAACTCCTTCCAGTCCATTCGTAGAAAGAATCATTCCTTCCTCTGTGTAAAAATAGTCTACCATGCGGCAAAGCGCTTCCGGATATTGTGTGTCAGCGGAGATATTTAGTATTGTTCCGGCGGTTACGGTGTTCCACAAGGGATAGACAGTTTCATCAGTCAAATCTGAAGAAACTCCGGTGAAGAAATCAAAATCCTTATAGCATTCGGCGCTTTGAGTATTGAAAATTAAGGTTAGGGTACTCCAACTGCTAAACATACCAGTGGTGTTGTTGAGAATTTTAGCTTGATACTCCTCATTTGTTTGAATAAAGGAGTCCTGATCCAGGAGTCCGTCTTCATAAAGGCGGTTCATATATTTCACATATTCTTTCCAGTTATCGGTAGCTTCAGCCAAATAGACTTTTCCGGCATCATCCGTCTGTAACTGATAGTTTGATTGATAGCCATAAATACCAAAAGCAGAACGGAGGACGTATTCGCCCCGCATGCCGGAATATTGATCAAAGGTCAGAGATAAAGGAATTTCGTCGTTTGGGTCACCGTTTTCATTCGCGTCCTGCTCTTTGAAGGCTTTCAGAACATTATAGAGCTCTTCGGTGGTTTGAGGGTATTCCATACCTACGGCTTCCAGCCAATTGTTGTTCAAATAGGTCATAGCCACTGCACGGCTGCAGAGAGAATCGCGGGTTTTGGAAATGCCGTAGATTGCTCCATTTTCATCTCTCAAATATGCTGCAAGGGCGGGGTCCTGATCCATGCGTGCAGTAAAGTTGGGCATCAAATCCAGATATTGACTCATGTCCAGCAAGTACCCTTCCTGACCATACTGATTTGCATCGGCATTAGATATATTTCCTTGGCAAATAATATCCGGCAAATCATTTGTTGTCATCATAAGGGTCAGTTGCGTTTCCCACGCATCCGCCGGATATGGATTACATTCAATATGGATACCCAATTTGTCTTCGATCGTTTGAAATACCAGCAGTTCGTTCCAGTCTACGCCGCGTCCTTCTGCGCCTGAAGCCGTAACCGTAATCGGATCGTCACAGATCGGATAGCCTTCCTTGTTGTAGTAAAGGGATTCCTCCTGTTGAGAGGAGCCTGCCGAATTGCTGTCGGAACCGCCGGGAGAAGAGTTTCCTCCGGCGTCATCGCCGCAGGATGTCAGGGAAACGGCCATCAGGCCCGCAAGTAAAAGGGAAAACATACGGGTAGCTTTGTGCATTTTCATATTGGTTCCTCCTGTTCAATTTTAAAAGAATCTTCTTTATCCGTCAAGAGACGGAATAAATTACCAAATTTAGCCCTTGACTGATCCGATCATAACGCCTTTTGCAAAATATTTTTGCAGCCAGGGGTAGATAACCATCATTGGCAATGTAGAGACAACAATAACAGCGTATTTTATCATGTCAGCTTTTTCGACCTGTCGAAGCAATGATGCCATATCTTCAGGAGAATAATCGCCGGTAGCCAAGGCAGTGTCAGCAAACTGTCCCAATGTGAGAATTTCCCGCAAGAATACCTGAAGGGGATATTTTGCTCGATCCTGAAGGTAGATCATGGCATTAAAATAACTGTTCCAGTGGCCTACACCGTAGTAAAGGATCAGCACAACAATAATCGGTGACGAAAGAGGCAGGACAATTCGGGTCAGAAGCCGGAAATCGGAACAGCCATCCAGAAAAGCTGCTTCATGGAGTTCCCAAGGGATGGTGTTTGCAAAGAAGGTCCGAGCCACAATGAGATTGTAGGCGGAAACTGCTCCCGAGATCAGCATGACCAGTCGGGTATTTAGCAGTCCCATGGATACAATGTTCAAATAGCCGGGGATCAGGCCGCCGCTGAAGTACATTGTGATCATGAAAAGCGTCATAATTAGACCTTTCAAAGGGCAATCTTTGCGGGAGAGCGCGTAGGCGCAGGGAATTGTTGCGGCCAGGTTGATGAGCGTCCCCAGAAATGTGTAAAAAATAGTGTTAAGATATCCGGTCCAGATGGCCTGATAGCTCAGAACGAACTGATACGCTTCCAGTGACGGAGATACCGGCAGGAGGACCATTTCCCCTGTGGAAACTGCAGCAGGATCACTGACAGAGGCGCTGATCACAAAAATAAGCGGATAAACTGTTACGCAAAAAATTAAAATCAGCAGAAAGGAATTGATACATACAAATATCAGGTCCTTTCCCTGCAAATGCTTCAGCTTTTGTTTCATAGCTCCTCCTTACCAAAGGCTCGTGTGGGCAACACGTTTGGAAATCGCGTTGGCGGCGGCGAGAACCGTACAATTGATCACAGAGTTAAATAAACCGGCGGCGGTAGAAAACCCGAAGTTTTTGTCTACCAATCCGATTTTGTAGACATATGTGGAAATCACTTCCGACCCGGAAAGATTAGTGGGGTTTTGAAGTGCATAAACCTTTTCATAGCCCAGTCCCAAAATGCTCCCGCACTGAAGAATGAACAAAACCAGAATTGTCGGAACCAGCACGGGAAGATTGATATGGATGATTTTCTGCATTCGAGAGGCTCCGTCCATATCTGCTGCTTCCAGCAGGGACTGGTCTACTCCGGAAAGCGCAGCAAAATAGATGATCGCGCCCCAACCGGTACCCTGCCAGATGCCGCTGATTACATAGATCCACTTGAACATTCCGGGCTGCTGCATAAAGCTGATAGGCTCCAGCCCAAACAGTTCAATCAACCGATTGATAATACCGGAAGTAGGGCTTAAAAAGAGAATCACCATTCCGCAAACCACAATCGTTGATATGAAATGAGGAGCATAGGAGACAGTCTGAAAGATTTTTTTCAGCCGCTGATTAGACATTTCATTCACCATCAATGCCAAAATGATGGGCATTGGAAAACTGATAACCAGCGTTAGTAGACTGATCGACAGGGTATTTTTCAGAATGATAGGGAACCAATAGGAATTAAATAATTGATTGAAGTTTTCAAACCCACACCAAGGACTACCCCAAATTCCTTTTTTGAAGCTGTAGTCTTTGAAGGCAATTATGATGCCATACATAGGCTTATATTGAAATAGAAATAGATAAATCAATGCTGGAAAAGTCATAAAGAGCAGCTGCCAATGGCGGATGATCTGCCACCAGAGTCCATGAACAGCAGATTTCTGACGGACTTTTCCGGAAGAACGCACTTCGATCATACAGATTCCTCCTGATGTGGTTGATGCGGTATTGCTGTGATTCCATTCTAAAGGCTGTTTAGTCGCTTGTAAATGTGGTCAAATCCGCTATAGCGGATCTAAATGCCTATATTCGGGAGCTGAGGATTAAAAGGCGAAATTCACCAATTTAAAAATGGGTATAAAAGTGAATGAAAATTGATTGACATTACTTTTGTTTTTATTTATAATGCAATTGCTAGCCAGTCGATTTGTTTTCAAAAGGGAGGAAAAACCATATGAAATCTGTAGCAGTATGCAGTACGGACGGAAGTCCGGGACTTTATCTGGATGGGAAAAAGACGGTTCCGATTCTTTATGGCCTGAGTGATATTCCGGCTTCCAACAGCAATACTGCCCAGGCGCAGCGCAATATCAAATTGTTTGCGGAACAGGGAATCAATTTGGTTACGGCAGATACCGGATTATATTTGGGATGGCATAAACGGTCGGCTTTTGAAATAGAACCTCTTCGCGAGGAAATAGCAGGTGTCCTGGATGCCAATCCGGATGCGGGCGTTCTGCTGCGGCTGCACATGAATCCCCCTTATTGGTGGCTCCGGGATAATCCGGAAGAAACCGTTTTATATGAGACGACTCCTGGCGTTGATGATGGAGAAAATGTCAGACTAATCCGCGGCGATGGGGATAAACAGCTTCGGGTGAGTCTGGCGTCTCAAAAGTGGCGGGAGGAGGCGGGCACCCTTTTGGCTGAATTTTGCCGCCAGGTCTGGAGTACTCCGGAAGGGGAGCATGTGATCGGGATCCAGGTAGCCTGCGGCATTTATGGGGAATGGCATCAGTGGGGAACCGACTGCTCTAAACCCATGGAAAAACGCTTTCGCCAGTTGCTCCAGAAGGAGTACGGAAGCGATCAGGCCTTGCAGAAGGCCTGGGGACAACCTGATGTCACCATTGAAACCGCGCCGTTCCGCCCCTCTACAAAACGTCCCGGGGACGACGGATGTTTCCGGGATCCCATAAAGGCACGGGATACCATGGACGCGCAACGCTGTATCCAATTGGTGCCGGCGGAGGATATCCTTTACTTCTGCAAGATCGTCAAGGAAAATTGGGGACGCCCGGTATTGGCAGGGTCATTTTTCGGCTATTTTTTGGGTACCGGCGGAGATAATATGGTGATCGGTGGGCACCTGATGGTAGACCTTTTGTATCAGCATCGGGAACTGGTGGATTTCCTCTGTGGGCCGTTCCCATATATGGAAAACCGGCAGGCACAAGGAGTGCCAATGTCCAGGGGGTTGCTGGAATCCACACGGCTGAGGGGAATCCTTTGGCTGACCGAAATGGATCAGCACCCGGTGGGAACTGAGGAATTCGCAGGCGGCGATCCTGCACATAGAGATGAGACAATTGCCCAGCTGCGTCGGAATATCCTGTTGCCGGTGTTGGCAGGGATGGGCTGTTGGTACTATGACCATCGGATTATTCCAAGCCTGATCAAGCCTGGAAGTCAAAATTCTTCTGCGGGAAGTATCTTCCGGAAAAAGGGCTGGTGGGATCAGCCGGATTTGCTGAAAGAAATCGGGAAACTTCAACGAACAGCGGAGCGTTATGCTTTGGAGCCGTATGAACCAGCGGCGGATGTGTTGGTGGTTTACGATACGGAATCCTATTTTGCAAGGAGTCGGATTTCTGATGAGGAGTACGCTCTGCATGAAGCAGTGAGCCGAACCGGCGCAGCTTATGACTGCATTTATTTAAAGGAATTGGAAATTGCTCAATTACAGCGATACAGGTGTATCATCTTTGCAAATGCATTCCAGCTTACATCGGAGCAAAGAGAGAAAATCAACCGTCTGACCGAGGGAAAGCAGGTGGTGTGGCTCTATGCGCCTGGATTTTCTGACGGGCGGACTTTGGACGAAACCCACATCACAGCCGTCACCGGAATCAAGGTCAAGCGAATCAGTGGGGAGAATAGCTACCATACAGCGGAGGGCTTTCCGTACTGCTGCGTAGAAACAGAGCCAGGAAGGTATGATCCGCTTTTTGCAGTAGTCGATCCGGAAGCGGAATCTGTGGCCTATTATGATCGCAGCGGAGATTGTGCCGCGGCCAGGAAAGGGAGTCAATGGTATTTCGCTTTGCCAAAGCTGTCAGCAACTGTTTTGAAGCAAGTTTTCCGTCAGGCCGGGGTCCATATTTACTGCGAGGCTGGGGATCCAGTGCTGGCTGGCGCCGGATTAGTTGTCATCAATGCGCCATCCGGCGGGGAACGGGTCATTACTTTAAAAAGCGGGAAACAGATTTTTGAGAAGTTTGCTCCTTTTACAACAGCGGCATTTGATAGTAAAACCGGAGCCAGAATTCTGTAAAAGCGCTTCTGGCGAATCGATTAGAATAAAATTCAGCAGAAATAATATAAGGCAAGGATACCAATGATCTTAGAAATCCAACAGGTATCTTTGCCTTATGCTTTTATATAACGAAATTGATTGAAATAATTTGAATTATATGATAAATTAAAGCTATGATAGCTAAAAATTTGTCAAATTTTGGCTTTGTTTGTTGCAATTTTAAAATATGTCGTTTTTTAAATATAAAGGCTTTTATTTGTGTATAGAAATAAGCACAAATTGGGCGATAGAAAAATATTTCTGGGCGGGGCCTTCGGGCTGGAAAGGAGAAAATCATGAAAAAGCTATGGAAAATGTTTTTGGCAGTAGCGGTCATGAGCATTGCAATCTGTCTATTCGTCGGGACAGCGGTTTTCGCGGAAACGAAAGGCGGTGAGATCTGTGAAGGTTTCAGCTGGTCATTTGACACCGAAAGCAAAACACTGACGCTCAAAGGAGAAGGCGATCTCCCCAAAGGGGCCTTGTCCTATCTATCATTTCCCTGGGAAGAGCATGTCGATGATATTCAGCACATTTACCTGG
>CALXBD010000128.1 GCA_944386445.1 uncultured Clostridia bacterium | reverse complement strand
AAAGTCCTTGACAACTCGTTTCGGGATATAGGAATTGATGAACTTTCCGAAAAGGTCGGTTATGCAACAGTACGTACCTTCCGGCGAGCGTTTTCTAAGGTATATGGAACCACACCGCGTCGGATGTCTAAATCGGATAGTGACGATGAATAGAGGTGAATGGGGATTAACTGTAAATAAAAATCCGGCTTGTATCCGGATCCGGCCCAAACAAAAAGAAAGGACCCCATCATATGGGAGCCCTATGGCCCGTCCGGCAAAGCCGTCGGTGCCTTTCGCCGGACGGGATACAAACGCCTTTTCTGGCAGCTATTGCTGCAATCCCTTCCAGCACCATTAGTATGAGCGCTGGAGAAAATTTTATGCGCCTGTTTTTACGAAAATTTTGCTGCTGAAACAGCCGGCCCTTGAGCTGTGGAGGCAGTCAGCCCCGGCATGGACTGCGAGTGAGCAGCCTCTTCTGCCTGATGCAGAGCCAGTTCTCGCTGATACGCTGATAACACTGCCTGTTCAAATTGATTCCGCGCTGCCGGAGAAATGGGATGCGCAATATCCCGAAAAACTCCGTTTAGTTCCTTGCGGCTGGGCATGGCAACAAAAAGCCGTTCCGGACCTTCAATGACCTTGATGTCATGAATGGCCAGCTCATTGTCCACCGTCACCGAAACGACCGCGCGCAGGCGGCCTTCCTGAAGCAATCTTCTGACTTTGATATCTGTGATATTCATGATGCATTCCTCCTTGCCCCTAGTCTGGACAACTCCCGCTGCCTTATACAGTTCGCGGAAAAATTTTCAAAAAGCTGTGAATTTACTATGAAAACATATTCATTGCCTTGCTATTTTTCTTCGAATATGCTATCCTAAAAATAGACCCCTTATGGGAAAAATTGATGTGTCACGGAGGTTTGTATGGACGTTTTTATTGAATATATGGTGAAGAAGCAGAACACTGGAAAGGATATCTTATTGAAAATCCTTTATGCGGTTTTGGGCGTTTTTATTATGGTGGCCGCGTTTATACTCAGCCCCTTTTTGGGTGTTTTCTCTATGATTGCCCCTTTGGTCGGCTTTGGAGCTGTATTCGGAGCCTGGTACCTGATTACTTCCATGAATGTGGAATATGAGTATATCCTGACCAACGGCGAGATGGATGTGGATAAAATTATCGCTCGCCGCCGCAGAAAACGCCTGATTACCGCTAATGCCAGAAAATTTGAGGCTTTCGGTACCTTTAATGAGCAGGAACATGCCGGAAAGGATTATAATAATCGGGTTTACGCCTGTACTTCTCCTAGCGCTCCCGGTAACTATTATGCGGTGTTTAACCATGCAACCTTGGGGAAAACCTTGCTGGTCTTTACTCCCAATGATCGGGTATTGGATGGTTTGCGTTCTTTTGTTCCAAGACAGGCAGGTGGTTCAGCTGTTTACGGGAATCGACCTCGTCAGGATTGACCGAATTGAAAAAAGTATCCGGAACCCTCGTTTTTTAGCGAGGGTTTTTTCGGTTGAAGAAAATGCGCTTTTCTGTGAGCGGGGAATGTCTCCGGCAACGATCGCGGCCAATTTCGCCGCTAAGGAGGCCTTTTCAAAGGCTTTGGGAACCGGGATCAGAGGGTTTTCACTGGTTGAAGTTTCGGTGCTGAGAAATGAACTGGGTGCGCCGTATTTTGTGTTTTCAGGTGAAGCCGAAAGAATCGTCCGGGAACGCGGCTTGCAGTTTTCCGTCTCCCTAACCCATACGGATGAGCTGGCGGCAGCCTTTGTCGTGGCATGGGAGCAAGAGAAAGGAGTATCACGATGAAAATTTTGACAACTGCTGCAATGAAAATCGCCGAACGGGCAGCGGTAGAACAGGGTGGCTCCTATCTGGAACTGATGGAGCGGGCCGGTACAGGCGCTGCGGAAGGAATCCTTTCTCTTGCGGATGTTTCGGAGCGTCCGGTGCTGATCCTTTGCGGCAAGGGGAACAACGGCGGTGACGGTCTGGTCGTGGCACGCCATTTGGCGCAGGCGGGCGGCAAGGTTTCCGTACTGTTCCTGATGGGCAATGAGCTGAGCCCTTTGTCCAGAGCCAATCTTCAGGCTTTGGACGGCCTTAAAGTCGATTTTCCGGATGTTTCAAATTTGGATGAGGAAGCCTGGCGAGAACTGTTCCGCAAAACCGGAATCGTTGTGGACGCCGTCTTCGGAACAGGCTTTTCCGGAGAACTGCCGCCGCTCTGCCAGGAAGCCTTCGACAGGGCGGGCCGTTCCAGTGCTATTAAAGTCGCGCTGGATGTTCCTTCCGGTATTGACTGCGATACTGGTTTGGCAGACTCCCACAGTTTTCCTGCGGATGTTACGTATGTTTTTGCAGCGTATAAACCTGCGCATGTTTTGAAAAGTTCCCGGAGCCTTTGCGGCCGGCTGGAACTGGTGGACATCGGAATTCCTGCCGCTCAGCTGGATTCCATTGCAGAGGGTATCACCATGATCCGGCCGGAATTGGCAGCACACTGCATCCCGCCTAGGCGGGAAGACTCCAACAAAGGAGATTATGGGAAGCTCCTTTCTGTCACGGGCTGCCGCGATATGACCGGCGCTGTTTTACTGTCTACCCGGGCGGCGCTTCGGTGCGGAGTCGGTCTGGTCAAGGTTTCTTCTGTGGAAGAGGTTATCCGCTTGATTGCGGCGGCGGCTCCCGAATGTGTCCACTGCACCCTTCCGGCTGCCGCCGGCGGAGAAATCTCCGTGGAAGCTGCAGACACTCTCCGGGAGCAATGCCGCTGGGCAACCGCTGTTTTATTGGGATGCGGCCTTTCCGTCACAGAAGATACCAAACTGCTGGTGGAAGATCTCATCGCCGGATGCCTAAGACCGATGGTGATCGATGCGGATGGACTCAACTGTGTGGCATCGGCACCCGAAATGCTGCTGAAAGCCCAGGTGCCCATTGTCCTTACCCCTCACATGAAGGAGATGTCCCGGCTGACTGGCCTGTCAATAGAGGTCATTAAGGCCCGGCGTTTTGATGTGGCGGCTCAGTTTGCTTCCCGGTATCAGGTGACCGTCGTATTAAAGGATTCCAATACTGTCATCGCGACTCCAAAGGGCGAGCTGTATCTGAGCGACAACGGCAATGCGGGCCTTGCAAAGGGCGGAAGCGGTGATGTCTTAGCGGGAATTATCTCGTCTCTGCTGGCCCAGGGGGCGCCTACCGTCTCTGCGGCTGTGGCGGGCGTTTATCTCCACGCTGCCGCCGGCGATCTGGCAGCCCGTACCCTTACCCAATATGCTATGCTTCCCAGCGACCTTATTGACGAACTTCCCTATGCGTTCCGTGACCTGCTTTGAGGGTATATTCCGGGAATCATCCGCATATACTGGTCCAGAACCCTTAAAAGGAGCGGATGCGGATGGCAAAATCATGGAGAATACTGGCGGCAAGCATTTTGCTGGCGCTGTGCTGTGCGGGCTGCGGGAAAAGCGCGTCCGGGGATGCACCCAGTGCGGAATCGGTTGCAGAAGCCGTCAGCCGGCCTTTCGATGTTGTCGCAGACATTAAAATGGGCGGCATCGAAGCACAGGCGGATCTCAATCGCACAGAGGATGGGGTTTGTACCTTTGTGTTCCAGAAGCCATCCGCGTTGGAAGGAATGACCATTACCCTGGATGCGGATACCATCGGCCTGTCTTATTTGGGACTTAGCGTCGAGGCGGACAGCGAAAAGGTCTTGAGCAGCAACGTCACAAAGGCTATCGTGGCCTCTATCAACGCGGCAGCCCAGCCAAACGGCGTTTCTGTAGCGGTCGATGGCAGCGCGATCCTGGTCAGCGGTACCACCGATTCGGGAGACTTTACCCTCCGGCTGGATCAGAAAAATCAATCCATGCTGACCCTCTCTATCCCTAACCTGGATCTGGAATGCCATTTTAGCAGCTGAAATTTTATATGACCATGCAACCCGTGCAGCTTATGGTGAGCTGCGCGGTTTCTTTATGGAAAAATTGCGATAAGCTTAATTTATACATAAACTTTTATCGCAGGTACTTGCTTTGAGAGCTGTTTTTGCCTATACTGAAAGTATCGGGACTTTCTCGGGAAAGAGAGGAACAGCTATGGATTTGAACGGCCGGAATATGAAACGGATTTTGTTGATTGTAATTGTTTCCATCCTGGTATTTGTCTGTGTGCAGCACTTTGAACTGGTCCTTACAGCCGCAAAATGGGTTGCCGGACTCCTCAGCCCATTTGTAGCCGGACTCTGCTTTGCTTTTATCTTCAATGTCCCGCTGAAGTTTTTGGAGGAACAGTGCTTCGACTTTGCAAATCGACGGGGAACCAAATGGTGGCTGAAGCATCGGCGGGCAATCTGTTTGCTGCTGACCTATCTGCTGATAGCAGGACTTCTGTTTGTGCTGATCTTCCTGGTGGTCCCCCAGCTTCAAAACAGTGGTGCTATGCTGGTCGAAAACATGCCCGGCTATCTGGAAACCCTGGAACAATGGGCAAGTAAATGGATGGAGCGCTTCGGACTCTCTTCGGAAAAAATTATAGCCCTGACCAGCGATTGGGAGAATCTTTTCCAAAAGGCACTGGATCTGGTTCAGAAAATCGCCCCCGATATGATGGGCTCAGCTGCCAATGTGGCAACCAGTATCGTCAACGTGCTGATCAGCTTGGGCGTCGGTTTGGTCTTTTCGGCTTATCTGCTGGCCAAAAAGGAAGATCTTTGCCTGAGCTGCAAGCGCGTTCTATTTGCATTCCTCCCCAGAGATAAAGCGGATTATCTCGTCTCCGCCGGAAAGCTGACCAACCGTACTTTCGCAAGATTCGTCTCCGGCCAGCTGACCGAAGCCGTTATCATCGGTATGCTCTGCTTTATCGGTATGAGTATCTTTCGGATGCCTTATGCTTCCCTGATCTCTACGGTAGTGGGTGTCACTGCGTTGATTCCCATTTTCGGTGCCTTTATCGGTACCGCTATCGGTGCCTTCCTGCTGTTTATGGTCCACCCTATGACTGCGGTTTGGTTTGTCGTTTATATTATCGTCCTTCAGCAGATTGAAAGCAACTTCATTTATCCCAAGATCGTCGGGACTTCCGTGGGCCTGCCGGGAATTTGGGTGCTGTTTGCGGTTATGGTCGGCGGAAATATCTTCGGTATTATGGGGATGCTGGTCGGAATCCCACTAGCCTCCGTCGCTTATACACTTTTCCGGGATGCAGTCCGCAAACGTCTCCGTCAGCGCAATATTACCCGGGAAGACCTTTATCATGCCGGAAAGGATTCCTTTGGTCAGTAATTGTAAACTTTAGGTTTTAAAAGGAAGTATATCAAAAATTTTAGCATCCGGTCAAAAAGAGTTGCGGCAATCTTTCAGTATGTTATAATGGTTTTAGAGCCTGTGTGTGTGTTTAAAAGATTTTAATTGGTGAAAATCCGGTCTGATACCGGTGAAAGGCTTGAATAAGGAGGACAATTGAGATGAAGGAAAAACTGAACATCGGCGCAATCGGTATGGGCGGACGTGGTTATGGCCTGCTGACGGCTATCATGCTCCCCAGAGAGGAAATCAATGTTCTGGCTGTTTGCGACCTTTATGAGGACCGCCGCCAGAAAGCCGCTGAGGCTGTGCGCAAAGAGAAGGGAATCGAACCGCTCTGCACCGCTGATTATCGCGAAGTTTTGGCCATGAAGGAACTGGATGCAATTGTTGTGACAACTTCCTGGGCCGATCACCTGCCTATTGCTATCGAGGCTATGAAAGCCGGTAAATATGTTGCCACCGAAGTGGGCGGCGCCTACTCCCTGGACGAATGCTGGGAACTGGTGCGTACCCATGAGGAAACCGGTATGCCCTGCATGATGCTGGAAAACTGCTGCTACGGCCGTGATGAGCTGATGGTCCTCAATATGGTAAAGCAGGGTCTGTTCGGCGATATTGTCCATTGCCAGGGCGGCTATCGCCATGACCTTCGCGACGAAGTTTCCTATGGCCGGGAAAATCGCCATTACCGCCTGGTCAACTACATCAACCGCAACTGCGAGAACTATCCGACTCATGAACTCGGCCCGATCGCGAAAGTGCTGAATATTAACCGCGGCAACCGGATGGTGACGCTGAATTCCATTGCTTCCAAATCCGCAGGACTTCATGAATTCCTCATGCGTGAAAAAGGCCCGGAATATGACCTCACCAGCGCTGAGTGGACCCAGGGCGACGTCGTTACAACTGTAATCAAATGTGCTCATGGCGAAACCATTGTGCTGACTTTGGATACCACTCTGCCTCGTCCCTATTCCCGCGGCTTCCATGTCCAGGGCACCAAGGGCATGTTTATGGAGGACAACCGTTCTGTATTTATTGACGGTGTCCATAACAAGTATGACTTCTGCTGGAAGGATCAGTGGAACAATGTGGAGGAATTCCGTGAGAAATACGATCATCCCATTTGGAAACAGTATCTGGCAGAAGGCGTTGTCGGCGGTCATGACGGCATCGACTGGCTGGTATTTAGTGCGTTCTTCGATGCAGTAAAGAGAGGAACCCAGACTCCTATCGACGTGTACGATATGGCTGCATGGATGAGCATTACCCCTCTGTCTGAGCAGTCCATTGCAATGGGCGGCGCACCAGTCAGCATTCCCGACTTCACAAACGGACGTTGGATCAATCGGGAACCTGTAGTGGAAGGGCACTACTGCTTGGATAAAATCTGCGACTGATTTTTAATAACTGATTAAAACAGGCCGGTCACTTTTGCGACCGGCCTGTTTTATAGTAATCTTTATTCATTTCGTAAAAAGCGCAGATAATACTGTTCCATAGCTGCTGCAAAATAGTGCCCCAGCTTCCGCAGAAAATCTTGGGAAAACGGCTCTTTCATTTCCCCGAAGTAGGGTGTTTCCAGCGAAAAGGCTACCTGGGCTCCGCGCCGAAAAAAGAATCTCCATGCACTGGGCGTACGATGAATGTTCCATCCGCTGCCAAAAACCGTATTGTTTTTTACTGTGTAAATTTTGGGGTCTGCCGTAACCTTTTCTAGTATTTGGGAAAACGCCTGCTGGGCTTTCGCAAAAGGTTCTTCTCCCTGCACGATAGACCAGAGACTATTGACATCGCCCCATTTCCATGGGCAATGAAAATCAAATCCCATAAGCAAAGGCACATTTTCCGTATATTGATATATCGCTTTGGTCACGGCATAAATCGGTTGGTCAGTATAGTCCCGGTTATGATCGTGGGGAAGTCTATTTTTTCCCTGATCTCCATTTTCTACACCGTCCAGATCAATCATTGGAACAATATGAATGCAGCATTCGCGGACCAGCAGATTGTCCTTCGCCAGCAGCCAATCCATAACCCCCTCTAACACATAAGAAGCGCAGGATTCACATGCGTGATGGCGGCAGGTCAGAAGAATATTACGACCGGTTTCCGGCGCGCCGATGCGTAGAAGGGGAATTTCCCGGCCTTGTTCGGTGACACATAAAGTATGGCAGGTGATGCCTTTCCATGCGTTTTCTTTTAAAAAAGAATGCAGCTGTGACAGCTGGTAGGGAATGGAATAAGCAAACCAAATGGGCTTATTTCCGAAGTGGTATCGGAAAGCAGTATGACTCAGAAAGGTTTCCTCCCGATCATAATACCAGTGGATGCCATCCTCGCTGATGGCGGGACCATATGGGCCTATCACTTCGCCGTTCGTAAATTCAAAAATTACTTCGCCCGGCTCAGATGCTTCCGCGCAAAAATTCCAGTAAAACCACCATCCATCTGAGTCCCGCATTTCCTGCTGAAGCTGTACATGGGAATCTTCCTGCGAAATCATGTGGATGTTTCCACCAGGGTAATCTTTTGTAATTGAGATCTGCATATCGGTACCTCCAATCTATAAAACGGTGTTTTAAGTCTATTATAGTGCTGAACAATCGATTTCACAAGGAAAATGACAGTTTTTGAAAAATAATTTTTAAAAAGTCCTTGACAAAGGGCCGAATAAGTGGTAATATAAGTAAGCTGTCTCGAGGGAGCCGAGAGGACGCGGAGGGCTTGGAAAAACTTTTAAAAAAGCACTTGACAAGTTCGAAGCGATATGATATAATAGATAGGCTGTCAAGAACAG
>CALXBD010000127.1 GCA_944386445.1 uncultured Clostridia bacterium | reverse complement strand
TCATATACATTCAACCCTGTTGTCAGCGCGCTTAACAGCACCAACGTCACTGAAGCCGCTGTGGGAGCCATTTCTTCTGAAAGGCCCATGTATTCCCATAAATTGATAAGCCCCTGCCCCAGTGTGCCGATCAATCCTCCTACCATAAAGGCCCACGGAATACTGATCCAGCTTTCGGTATTAGGGGATGCCTTTTTTGTCAGGTTTCCGTATTCTTGTTTGGACATCTTTTCCACAATTACAGCACCTCGTTTTATCCATAAAATGGAGACAGCCCTAGTATCTCCAATCTCCATTTTCAAAGCGCTTTATTCCTGCTAATTCGTCGTTCTGCCCGCACAAAACAGCTAAAAAATTCCGTTTACAGCATAAGAGCATCCTCCAGAAACACATTTCTGAAGGATGCTCTTCCCTTTTGATTTTAGCCCTATATTAGATTTATTCGGCAAGAGAACCCATGGGATCCCACGGATTCAATTCAATAGGCTCCTGCGTCAGCAGCGCCACTTTTTCGCCGAGATACTTTTTCTGTACAACTGCCTGATACACAAATTCATCAAACCAACTGTCGCTGGCAATATAGTATCCTTTCTCACCTCTATCATCGCCCCAGCTGTTCTCAATTTTCCAGCGATTAGGCTTTCCATCCACCAGATTCACACCTGTAATGACCATGGCGTGGCACATGCAGCTGTCCCGATAATCCAGCCGTTCTTCCTTGGTCAAAGCCAAATCCAGGCCGGTCAGGTTCTCATATTCAAACGAATGGTCATCCCAACTTCCGCCTGTCCGGTCGCCGAACTTGCCTACATCGCTTCCGAACCAGACGACTTCCCCATCTTCCAGCTGTTTAATTACCAGCGCTTTCAACTCTTCCATCTTCAAATTCAAGTAGGACACCTTCTGCCCTTCTACCACGTTTCCGAGATATTTGACCGTATACATCCGGTCAAAAGGCTTGTCAGCGGTAGGAGCATGAATGACACTGATGTAATCGTCCAGATTCATATCCACATACTTTTCATAGAAGGTATGCGGCGTCAGTCCGCGCTCAATATGATAGGCCTTGTCTTTATCGACATACTCAAAATCAAAGTTCTCCGGAGGATTTCCGTAGCAAATGCAAAGGTAACTGAAAATTTGGTCCAGAACTTTTTCCTTTTCCACCTGCAGGAATGCGGTATCCTTCCCTTCGCGATACCATTTACGAAGTTTGACAGCAGCTGCTTTCAGACTGGTGTTCAGCAGGCTGTTCATCATGTTGGTATTGCTGCTCTGGAACGTTTCAGGCATTACGTACTTGGGCACCACTCCATATTTTTTGACAATATTGACGAACATATCCCACTGGCCGCCGTCGTGGACACCGTTTTGCAGGACAGTTGCCACTGTCCGGTCATCGGAGTCCAGCTGGGCTGTGTCAAGAATTGTCTCCAGGAAGTAGTTGGCGCGTTCAAATTTATCCCAAAAAGCGCTGTAGCTTTGGGAAAGCTCAAACTGTTCCACGTTGATTTTTGCAGCGACCCGCTCACGCAGGACATTCAATGCCGCAAACATCCAGCAGCGGCCGCTGGATTTCTGGTTGGTAGCATCCATGGTAGGGATTTCGATTGAGAAATGATGATGCAGCTTTGCGGCTTCCATTCCGCAGAATGCCGCGTCTGCCAAGCTTGTTTTTGAAACCGCATTGGCAGCGGCACGAAGAGCACGGCTGCCGCTAAAATTCGCCCGAAAAGCCTGCAGCTTTTCAGATGTAACAGGGGTTGCCCGTTTCATAAACTTCACACTCCTAACCACTTGGGTCTTTACTTTTGATTATAACACATAACCCTCAAAAAACAAGCAAAATACGACAAGTGCATACTTTTTTCAACAATTTTGTATTTCTGCACGAGATTTTTCTACGTTTGTGGCCATGGGACGCATACATTTTGGCGCAGATTTTAAAATTACTATAAACTCTTGACAAGAGCTTTAAAAAGGTTTATAATAATTCTATAATATTAATCGGTTAAAAGGTGGTGTCACATGGAAGGGCTGCGAAGTGTTTTAAAAGAACATGGGGTCCAGATTACCAAGCAACGTTTGGAAGTTTATCAGATTCTGAAAGAATTGAATACACATGTTACGGCTGAAGATATTCTGCAGGTGCTGCAGGAACGCAATTGCGCTATGACTGTGGCAACTGTATATAATATTTTGAATTTGTTCGAGCAAAAAGGGCTGATTATGCGTGTCGGTACGGCCGGTGAGCCTGTAATTTATGATATTAATACCTATGACCATATCCATGTCTGCGATAATGATACTCGCCATGTACGGGATTACCCGGATAATGGCCTTTTGGAAGTGGTCACCCATTATCTGGAAGAAAATCCGCTGAAAGATGTGGATTTAATCCGTGTAGATATCAGTTTAGTTGGGCATGATAAGATGCAGAAGTCTTAAAAATGCCTGAAAATAAATTAAAAGGAGTTGTTAACATGGAATTGAAAGGATCCAAAACAGAAGCAAATCTCGCTGCAGCATTTGCCGGCGAATCCCAAGCCCGCAATAAGTACACCTATTACGCTTCCAAGGCAAAAAAGGACGGCTTTGAACAAATTGCTGCTCTTTTCACTGAAACCGCCAACAATGAAAAAGAGCATGCAAAAATTTGGTTTAAGCTTCTCCACGGCGGCGAAATGCCCGATACCGCTGCAAATCTGGAAGACGCAGCCGGCGGCGAAAATTATGAATGGACCGAAATGTATCCCACTTTCGCAAAGGAAGCCAGAGAAGAGGGATTTACTCATATTGCTGCCCTTTTTGAAATGGTCGCTCAGATCGAAAAGGAGCATGAACAGCGCTATCTGGCATTGCTGAAAAATGTCAAAGACGGTCTGGTCTTCTCCCGGGATGGCGACGTCATGTGGCAATGCTCCAACTGCGGCCACATCGTTGTCGGCAAAAAAGCCCCTGCTGTATGTCCGGTATGCAGTCATCCTCAGTCCTTCTTCCAAATTAAGGCGGAAAACTATTAATCGGTACTCTTTTGATTCCCTCTGATTTCGGTCAGGGGGAATTTTTATTGTTTTTTGATTATTTATTATTGACAAACAATAAATTTTATGGTATTCTCTTCTCAAAGGAGATGATTCCATGAAAGAAAAATTGATCCATTTAAAGACTCTTCTGCTAGCTGGACTGTTTGTTTTGCTGGGATTGGTGTTGCTGGTACCGCTGGCAATCTGGACACCCGCATTTGCGGAAAAGATTGCGGTCGACGCTCCGGAATTTGCTTATCTGCAATGGCCCTGCACCTGGTTCGTGTGGGGGAGCGCCCTACCGTTTTACTGGGCCCTGATCGAAGTACTGCGGATCTGTTATCGGGTGGTAAAGGGCCGTTCCTTTTCGGAAGGAAACGCCCGCTCCTTTACCGCGATTGGCATTTGTGCTTGGATTGATACGGCAGCTTATGTGATCTGCCTGATTGTCCTGTGGAATCTGCAAGCGGTCAGTCCACCTTTTCTGATTGCTATGGCAGCTGTTATCCTCTTCGGAATTACTGTGGGACTGGCAGCGGAAGTTGTTTCACAGCTGCTGCGCCGGGCGCTGGAACTGCAGACGGATGCCGAACTGACGGTGTGAGGAGGGATTTTTTTGGCAATTTATGTGAATCTGGACGTAATGCTGGCCAAACGAAAGATGACCTCCACGGAGCTGGCCGGTAAGGTGGGTATTACCTTGGCGAATCTCTCCATTTTGAAGACCGGAAAAGCTCGGGCCATCCGCTTTTCCACGCTGGATGCCATCTGCAAAGCTTTGGACTGCCAGCCGGGAGATATCCTGGAGTATCGGGAGGAGGAAGCAAAGTGATAACCATACTGCGTTCTTTTGGAAACGTTGTGGGTGCCGAATGGACAGCAGTTTTTTGGGCGGTATGGCTTTTTCTGTATCTGACGGTTTGCCTCCTGTTCCGCAGAGGACGCCGGCTGTGGATCATAG
This sequence comes from uncultured Clostridia bacterium, assembly GCA_944386445.1. Taxonomy (GTDB): domain Bacteria; phylum Bacillota; class Clostridia; order Oscillospirales; family Ruminococcaceae; genus Merdivicinus. The sequence continues at coordinate 833 of CALXBD010000127.1, read as the reverse complement.
GCTGCGGGTTTCTTTCCAGTGAAATTTTGTGTGACGGAACGTGGCTGGCCTATTTTTATCCCGACGGAATATATCGGAATCCCGGCCTTGCAGGTATGGGGATCCTGATAATATGGCCTTTATTGCTGATTTTGGCAGCTGCCATATTTTTACTGGTCCCTGCACGAAAACAGAACTTATAAAAGGGAAGCCTTACGGCTTCCCTTTTGACATTTGAAACAATTTTCCTTCATCGGACTTCTATTTTGCGAAAAAAGCCACAGCCAATCAAACAGAAAACGGCTGTATATGCCAGACCGCTGATCCAGCAGCGCATCATCTGGTTCCAGTCTCCGATGGTACCGGGAATATTGCCTAATTGGGTAGAAATGAGGAATTCTCGGATCTCCCCGAAGATGGAATATCCCGCTGTATTCAGGATGCTCAGCACAATTCCCGTACAGGTCATCAGCCCCAGGTAGCAGAAAATGGCTCCCACTTCGCTGGGGATCAGGAACATTAGCATGACCGCCAGGCTCAGGGCTGCAGTCCACAAAGGCAGCGCCTCCAGCAACATCCATCCAAGTGTTTCCATGGTTTTTTGAAATTCATATACGCTCTCAATTCCCGGAAGCAGGATTCCAAATCCCAAAAAGGCCCCTATCACTGCTGCCAGAACAATTGCTGAATACAACCATGCCGTCAACAGCTTGCCAAAATAGATGATTTCCCGGGATACACCAAAGGATACTGTATTCTTCAGCGTCCCATGCTTATGCTCACCCGAAAAAGCCAAATTCGCCATCAGCAGCAGTGCAAACTGTCCAAGTACCGGCAAATAAGCAATCACTATA
>CALXBD010000126.1 GCA_944386445.1 uncultured Clostridia bacterium | reverse complement strand
GCGCAGGAGCTTGTCAGGAATAAAACTGCCTGGGCGATATCAGCTGGTTCGGGGTACCGCTTCAGAGGAATATGCTGAAGGCAGGAACGCTTATAAGCGGCGCTTAAAAGCTGATCCCGGTTGGCATTGTTGAGAATATAGGTAGGGGAAACGGCATTTACCCGAATTCCAAAGGGTGCCCAGTCGGCTGTTAAAGCCCGCACCAGCCCTAGCAGTCCGGATTTGCTGGAGCAGTAGGCGGCCCGTTGGGTATTGCCCACTACACCATGCTGGGAAGAGATGAAAACGATATTTCCTTTTCGTTCCATCAGGGAGTCGTTAGTGATACGGCGGGTTAGAAAGAATGCACCTTTCAAATTCAAGTCCACCACATAATCCCACATTTCCTCTGTAACCTCCGACGGTTTTTGAAGGACGTTAACGCCTGCATTGTTCACCAGGATATCCACGGGAATTTTCGATTGCCGGATTGCGCCTGCGGCTTCTTCAATTTCCTGTACCGAGGTCAGATCAGCAAAAAAAAGGTATGAATTTCCAAGCTCTGCCGCCAGCAATTCCAATTCTTCACGGCGGTCTGGCTGATCAAGAAGCAGGATCGATTCTGCGCCGGATTGGCGGTATGCCCTGCAGATTTCCCGGCCCAAATGGCCGGCAGCCCCCGTTACCAGAACGTTTTGGCCTGGAAAGGTGATGTTCATGAATGTTCCCGACCTTTCAGAGAAAATTCCCGGATCGTACCGTAATGGACAACCCCTCTGCTGAAGAATCTGGAACCGATGACAGCCATTGCCAATGCGGAGGCGTAAAGAAGCAGGATCGATATTATCAGCTGGCTGGTGCCTGCAAAGCCCATCATGTATCGGACAAACATGACGGATGGAGAGGTGATGGGAAGGAATGAGCAGAAGGCCGTAAAAAAGCTGTCGGAATCCAGTGCAAACAGACTGATAAAGAATTGAACCATGGCCAGCATTTCCAGCGGGACCAGTGTAGAGGCTACGTCGTCGGTGCGGTTGACGATGGAAGCTACTGCGGTGTTTACGAATGAGAAGAGCAGGAAGCCGCCGATGAAAAGCAGCAGATAGGCGGTTACCTGGCCCGCAGTCATAGAGGATAAGGTAATCCCCATGTCACCGAGGACGGAAAGATCTGTTCCGGCCAACCGGAAGGAAAGAGCGGAACAGAGGACGATTGCCGCCAATTGAATCAGACCGCTGAGACCAATAGACAGCGTCACTCCCAAATAAAAGGGCAGAGGCCGGATGGAAGTTGTTACGACTTCCATCACCTTATTGGTTTTCAGATAGGCCACTTCATTTCCCGCAGAGACAGAATACATTACGATTGCGATGACCATCAACATGTAAAGAATGTAGGCAGTCCAGAAGTTGCCGCTTTGCTGCGATGGATCAACCTCTTCAAAAATCAGTTGGCGGCTGGCATTTTGGTATGTTTCTGGCGAAATTCCTGCAGCTTCTATGTTATACTGCAGATAGACAGACTGCGATAGTGTCAGAAACGCTTGCGTATCTGCCGAACTAAGGGTGCCGCTGTCAATAATTGTGAGTTTTATGCCATCTGCTTCTTGGGAAAATACTGCAAAGGGGCCTCCTTCCTCATCACGGACCATCTGAGACAGTTTTTCATCGGGAAGAGACTGATCCGCCGTAAAATCCAGGGAGACCCCTTCAAAGAAGTCCCCTGACAGTTCAGCATTTTGAAAAGCATCTGAAAAAAGAGCAGTCCGATCAATGATATAAAGCGGTTTCTTTTCTTTCTCACCGAAAAAGGCATTGAGGATAAAGCAGGATGCAAGACTTAAACTGCAAAGCAGCACAGTGACAATCAGATAAACACGGCTGCGGGTTTCCTTTTTTAGGTAATGCATAAAAACCGTGGAAAAATCTCGAAATGAAAAAGTCTTTTTCATTGAATTGCCTCCTCTTCACCTACCAACTCCAGGAAAATTTCCTGCAGGGACTTTCCTGAACGTTCCAGCGTATCCGGGGACAGGCCGGTATCCAAAAGCTTTTGCAGAAAAGCTGAAAAATCCGGAGTTTCCGCAGTTCCCAGCTGAACCTGATATCGTCCCGGAGCTGTCTCCTGCGCGTTTAAAGCGGCAGGGACAGGATCGCTGACAGTGAACCGGACTAGGCTGCCACCCTTTTCGACCTTCAACTCTTTGAGCGAACCCCAATAAGCACATCTGGAGCGGTCTATAATACAGATATCCTCGCATACCTGTTCAATCAAAGGCAGCTGATGGCTGGATACCAGAATGCATCGTCCTTCTGCACAGAGTTCCCGCAGAAGCTCGATGACCAGCTGCATGTTGACGGGATCCAGCCCGCTGAAGGGTTCGTCAAAGATAATGATGTCCGGATCATGAAGCAGGCTGGCAAGCATCTGAATTTTCTGCTGATTGCCCTTGGAAAGACTTTCCAAAGGGCTCTTTTTGTATTGGAAAATTCCAAAGCGTTCCAGCCAGCGGTCTAGGGAACGAGCAGCGTCTCTGGAAGACATACCCTTCAGCTGCGCCAGAAAAATAAGCTGGCTTTCGACAGTTTCTTTTGGGAACATTCCGCGTTCTTCAGCCAGGTAGCCGACCCGTTTGAGATTTAAGGGGCCTGGGACACCGTTGACAAGGATTTTTCCTTCATCCATGGGGATGAGCCCCAAAAGGGAGCGGATGGTTGTGGTTTTTCCGGAACCGTTTCGACCGACAATTGCTGTCAGGGTGCCGCTGCGGAAGGAAAAGCTCAGGTGATCTACAGCCCGAAAGCCTCCGTAGTTTTTAGTCAGGTTTTGAATTTCGATCTTCATGGATACATCCTTTCTCATAACATCTGAATCAGCCGCCGGTAATCACGGTGAATCAACTGGGCATCATGCATAAGCGTCTGGAAAAAATCAGCAAGCACGATTGCCAGACCAATGCAGCCAGCCAACCAGCGCAGATTGTCTCCTAAGGGAAGGCGGGTACAGATTTCATATAAGTTATATCCCCAGAAAAGCGGCTTGAACAAAAATGCTGCGATGCCGTACAAGGCCAGAAGTCGTCTTTTTCCGGCGGAAGTAGACAGTGTGGAAAGCTCCTTTCGATGAAAGAAGGTGGTATATGCCATCAGGACTCCCTTGTCCATGAGATTCGTGACATCCAGTGAGGCACTCAGGTACCAGTATCCGTCCAATTTGACCAAAGGAATCAGGTTGTAAACGCTGACAGCTAGGCTGGATACAGCAAAGTAGTACAAAGGCAGTATGACAGTCCCGAAAAGAGTAAACAAAAACGCCGCCAGCAGGAAAGCAGCCCCTAAAAAGGCGTTGACATATACGCCGGCAAGGGCCACCCGCTGACGGTGTTTGCGGTCTTTGATGCGGTAGATATCCGTCACATCGCAGTAAAAACAGGGAATCAGGAAGAACAGCAGCAGTCCCATGGATTTTACCTGACCGCCGTACTTGACGCAGACGGCAGCGTGTGCCAGTTCATGTGCTGCCATGCTGACCAGGAGAAGCAGGACCGTTATCACAATATCAGTAAGAGATAAAGTCAAAGAAGGCATCGCCACTGCAGCAGGGTCGCCGAAAGCTGCGTTCAGGATACTGTAGATTGCGATGCCGGCGCAGCCAAGGCAAATACAGAAGAAAACAGCTAAACTCTGCCTGCTGAAAAATTTGGAATAGATGGGACAAATCCGTTTTGTAAACTTTTCTACATTGAATTCAATCAGCTTAATCCGTGTAAGATCCAAATGTTTCCTGATGTGCTCAGGAGCGGCATTGGCATCAAGAAATCCCCATTGATGAAACTTTTCATCCAGAATCTGTCGGGAGTCCTCCGGAAGTTCTCCTTCGGCATTCAATTGAGATTTCATATTACCTTTCTGCAGGCAGTCCAGCAGATACCCGGTTTCGGCCCGACCCAACCGGACATAGCGTCCCGAACAGGTATTCTTCACAAGAAAGAAACCTGCCCCCTGGTCCTTAAGAATTTCCAAATGGTTAACCGTCATAATCGATTTCCCCCTACAATACCCGATGCAGCACTGACAGAATCCGCTGTACGGAGCTTTCAATTTCTTCGTCTGATATCACAAAAGGAGGAAACAGGCTGATGCCTCGATTGAACGGAGCATTGTTGTAAAGGTAGACAATCAGCCCGCGTTTTCGAAAACGCTCCATTAGGTCCATCAGATCGCCTCCATCGAAACGTTCCGGCAGTTCAATGGCCAGCATTAGTCCGCAGCCGCGAATTGATGCCCGTTCACCCAAGCTCTCCCGCAGCAGCTTGAGAAATTTGGTTCCTTTTTCTCGGACACGGAAACTATCGTAGTCTTCCATTCGATCCAGCATCCCCATTGCAGCGGCGACAGCGGCATTGTTGCCGCCCTGAGTGGAAAAGTGTTCAATGGCGGCGCCCGATTGGGCCAGAAATTCTGCGCATGTCCTTGCATACGCCAAAACGCCCAGCGGAAGGAATCCGTTATTGATTGCTTTGGAGAGGCAGACCAGATCTGGAGCAATGCCTGCCTTCTGAAAGGCAAAAAGAGTTCCTGTTCGGCCAAAGCCGGTAGCAACCTCGTCCATTATAAGGAGGATATCCTGTTCACGGCACTTTTTCTGCAGATGCTGCAGTGCGGTTGTCGGAATCGGGATCACGCCGCCGGAAGCGATAACTGGTTCCGCCAGAAATCCTGCAAGTTCCTCTCCGAATTCGTCGAAGAAACGGTCTATTCCCGAAATCCACAGAGCTTCTTCCTCAAAGGATGCCGGCACAGCAAGCCACCGAATATCTGCCAACAGCGGCGCATAGTCCTGAGCAAGCTCCTGGTCGATACCGCTGACGCTCATTGCCCCATAGGAGGTTCCATGGTAGGACAGCGAAAAGGCACCGATTTTTTTCCGGCGGTGCCGGCCTTTCAGGACCTGATATTTTCGACAGGTTTTTATAGCTGCCTCCACCGCCTCAGAGCCGCTGCAGGTGTAAAGGACACAGGAAAAGTCTCCCAGCAGGCTGGTCAGTCTTTCCGCGTATTGGTTCTGAATATCGGATACAAAGGCCAGAAGATTGGAGAAAGGCAGTCGTTCCAGTTGGGCAGAAATTCTGCTTTTCAGCAGGCTGTCCGAGTAACCCAGCGGCATGTTCCATAAACCGCTGGAAAGATCCAGGTATTGACGGCCATCCTGGTCACGGAGGTAAATACCGTCCCCGGATACCAGAAGGCGCTGGGAATCGCTGCAGCCCACAGGAAAGCCGCCGCGTATAACAGAATTGAGCATCATAAGAGTTATTCCTTTATAATCCGGTAGAGAGAACCGGAGCGATTGAGAGTCTGGGTAATGGTGTCACAGAGGGTGCGAACTTCTTCATCGTCCAGAGAGAGGGAAGCGGCCATCCGTTTGCGGATCTCGGCCAGCGGAAATTTTCGGAACAGCAGCTCTGCAAACAAGGCAAACTGAGTGCTGACTCGGAAGAACTTTCCGCTGGAGGCAGACCAAAGGACATGAAGATCGCTTCTGCAGGTAAACAGGTAGCTGAATTTTGGAAAATAAGGCAGTTCGGAACCTGTTTCATCACCGCTGGTCAAGTGATGCATATATTCGCTGGAAACCAGAATTCCTTCAGGTGGAATATTTTTCAGTTCCGGAACGGAAGAAGCCATGTCGATGTATACCAGGGAAGCCATGATATAATCGATCACATAGGTGTGTTCTTTCATGATGCTGCAGTAGTCTTCCCGGAGGAAGGATGGCAGTTGGGTACATTTGGCACACCAGCTTCGGGCGGAGCAGTGAGCGCAGTCACGGGCTTTTACGGCAGTTTCCTTCCGGACGTAACAGCTTTGCGCCAGTTCGAAAAGCGCTTGTTCCGTAGTTCCGATCGGTTCTTCAAAGTTTGAACAGGCATAAACGTTTCCATCGCCGTTGAGCTGGATTCGCGGAATTTTATCCACGGAACAGCTGCTGCTGTTTAAAAACCGGCAGTAGTTTTTTAGATAACCGTGAGCCAGCGGAAGGTTCTGAAAGCTTTGTGTCTTTAAGAATTGTTCAGCGTCTGCCAGAAAGCAGGATAAGTCTTCTACGGTGTCCATGGAAAACAGCCAGAAAATTCCGTCCTTTGAGCCGGTGAGGGTTTCTTTGGCTTTGTGATAAGGAATTTCCCGCAGTCCCTGATGTGCCGTATAGGCCAGGCCGTTCATGTGAAGATGATCATCCTGCATCCGCAGGAGATTGCTTTCCATAATAGATCCGTTTAAGGCGGTTTCCTGCCACTTTTTGTAGAGCGGAGAGGATACGGATGCCGTACCGTACTTGTCAAAGCTTATGGATTCCGGAAGTTCATGATCGGTAGGATAAGCCAGATAAACTGAGGAGTTAATGCTAGCCAGCTCGTTAAGGCACGCCGGCAGGGCACCGTTTTCCGGAGGCTTTAACAGCTCGACATGCTTGACGCAGCCATCTAAAGCGACACCGGTATAAACGCCGGTGCGGCTTTTGATAAATCCGCGGGAAAAGGGAACATATCTCATAGCGGTAGGGCGAAGCAGCAGCTCCAGCTCTTCCGGGGTGAAAGCAGTGGGGTCACAGCTGCCTTGCAAGGTCAAAGCAATTTTTCCGTTTTTGACCGCGGTCAGTACCCTTCGACGCAAATCACTGTTTTCAGCCATCAGGGATGCATCAGCAACGATGCTGCTGATCGATGCGGCATTCAACAGAGCCTTTGCATCTCCGGCGGAATCCTCATAATCCAGGAAAAGCTGCCATGTCAGCGGTTTCCCCGGATAGTCTCCGGCCAGACTTGCGGCTACAGGGATCTGGAACAGCAAAGGTGTTTCGGATTCCGGAAAACATTCCAGGAATTTTTCCAAAAGGTTCTTTTCCCGAATCGGGTTACCGAAGCAGGGAATGATTTTTCTGTTTTCTGTACTTAAACCGGAGTAGGCATTTATAATAGAGGAAACATCTGCTTTTAATGCTTCTGGGCAGCGTACTTCTCCGCTTCTCGGAAGGATAAACCATAAACCATACTTTTCCGCGTCCTGGGGCAGCAGAATTCCGGATGCATAGGGCGTGCTTTTGGTGATAGAAAGCTCTCCCGCAGTCATTTTCAGCAGTCCGGGAAGTGTTTTTTCCGGATAGCATCCGGCATCCGACACATTGGAAAACTCCATACAGGGCAGTGCGTTTCCCGGACCGGCCAGAATAATCGGCACGTCTTCCAGTTCCGAAATCCGAGCGGTTAGGGCATTGACCAGGGAGTCTGAATCGGCATTTCGGATGAGAAGCAGCGCATCGTCAGCCACAGACAGCACATCCTCTGCCAGCGCGTTCAGAGAGGCGAGGGTATCGTCAGTGTAGATGATGGAATTGACATTGTGTTCTTTCAGCGCAGCACGAAGACAGGCTGTAAAAATAGACTGGGACGCAGTGAAGAAACCGTGTTCGTTTTTGATGAGCTCCAGAATGCAGATATTCAGCATGATGCAGGCACCTCTTGTTTTACCAGTTTACAGAAATATTCCTGGCTGCCATTGTAGGCAGTCGTTTCAATGTTGCCAAAGCGACTGGACAGAGCAGCAGCTTTGATTTCATCCAGACCGAAGGTGCGGTATTGGGTAGAGGTCAGCAGGACCTTTTTGGTAGTTCCGGGCAGGATTTTAGCCATATTAACACAGGCTTGACGCTGCAATGCATCAATTTTCCGTTGAAACAGAAGTATTGAGAGCCGTCCTTCCTGATCCGCAGCGCTGGCGGCAATCAATTCGCCGGTTTTCGGAATGTCGGTGTTGCCATCTGGAAGGTCTTCCATATCGAAGCACAGGCATCCGCCCGGTCGGACATAATCGTAGAGACTGTTGAAGAAGTCGCAGAAATCTCCCTGCAAAAGGCGGATGCTGGTTGCACCGATCAGAACAACTCCATATTGCTCCGGAAGGTCCAATTTTGTCATATCCTGGCAGTAGAGCTTGATTCGGTCAGCTAACCGCCGACTTTTTTGCCGGAGATTGGATTCCAGTTTTGCAAGCATATCCGGGGAGAGGTCCACACCGGTAACTTCCGTACCATGACGCGCAAGGGGGATCGTCAGCCTGCCGCTGCCGCAGCAGAGGTCCAGAACAGGCCCTCCGTGAAGCGCAATCGCCTGAAGGAAAAACGGAAGCTCGTTATCACCTCTGCAGATCTGATCGTAAAGCTCAACCGTGTCTCCATAATAAAACTCCTGTTCCTCAATGGAGGCAGGCGCTTCTTTGATGAGGTCTGCGAAGAAGCCAAAGTATTGATTCATGGAAGACTCTCCTTTACGTATAATTTTGGGGGCACATTTAGACCATCGGGATAAAGCAAATTATAGATATGGATTTACGCTGTGCCCGGCTTATCAGGTCACAAAGGCGATAATAGCTACAACGCCGGTGCCGATAGCGAGGCCTTTGCCAACGCCGTCGATGAAGTCATAAAATGCACCCAGCTCTTCAACAGGTTCCATTTCTTCGAACTTCAGGTTTTTGTTGTCCAACATATCTTTCACCTTCTTTATAATGGAATCCAAAGATAAGCCTATCAGGTGGCCAAACCGACATACACGATAATGCCGATGCTTACGCCAATGACAGTACCGACGACGCCTTCAACCCATCCGAGTTCCTCGACGGTCTCCAGCTCTTCAAAAAACAGCTTTTGTTCCATGTGTGATTCCTCCCGGAATTTTGGCACTTGCCGATCAGGTGGCAAGGCCTGCATAGATGACCAGACCAATAACAAACCCGAATCCAACCCCGGTGCCGAGGTCTTTCCAATCGATCAGGTCTTCGACGGTTTCGAGTTCTTCGAAATACAGATCTTTCGTCATGATATTTCCTCCTGTCAGGACAGCCTAAATGTGCTGGTTTTATCATATACCAAACTTTAGTATAGTAATAGGCTGATTCGATATAGAGAAGATAAGGTTTTGTTTAAAAACACGTAAATTTGCGAGAGAGAGCCATAAAAATAGATAAACTTGTCAATTTTTAAACAATTTCTTGACATGGTTTTTAAAAAGGAATATACTTGACCTGTCAATTGTTGATAAGTCAAATTTGAAAGGATTAAGGAAATGGATTTTCATATATTGCTTTATCGAGCGTTTCATGCGGAAAGGAATTATCTGCGCCCGTATTTGAACAGCATGGGGCTGGAAGTGGGACAGCCAAAGCTGATCTACTATTTGGAACAGAAAGGGCCTTGCTCCCAAAGGCAGCTGGCAGAGTATTTTGAGGTGGACTGTGCGGCGGTGTCCAGGATGCTGGATGCATTGGAAAAA
>CALXBD010000125.1 GCA_944386445.1 uncultured Clostridia bacterium | reverse complement strand
ACAGCAGGCTGTCGGTTTGTCCGCTGGCGCCTTTGTAGGCCGTAATCAAAACCGGGGATTTGAGTTCACTGGAGGAGGTAATCGTCAGGTCATTGTTCACCTGGTTGAACGACACACTGCCGGTGGTGTTGAAATGGAAATCGCCTAAGAAGCACCCGCTGTTTTCATTGGTCAGGTCCAGCTTGTATGTTCCGTCTTTCCCGGGAATCTTGTGAGTCGGGGCGGTATTCTGACGATTGCTCATAAAGCTGGGAACCTGTTCGTGGTCTTTGACATCCTCCAGAATCTGGGTGTAATACGAGGCAGCGCTTGGATTGCGCCCGATGATGCCATCGTAAATATCGCTGTTTGTCTGTTCCAGGGTGTCCAGATTCATCCGTCCATGCACAACCTCCCAAATGAGAACCTGGGTGGCCATGTGGAAGGGAATGTTGCTGTCGTCCTTGGCCCCGTATTGCATGATATGGCCCAGGATGTACTTCTGGTCAGAACTCAGGCTGGGATAGGTGGTGGAACTTCCCATGTTCACGCCGGAATTGGTGTGAAAGTTGGTCATGTCCACACAGTAGGCCAGTTCGCCACCGATGGTGGCGGTGGCCCAGGGCGCTTCCTTCTGCTGGAAGGCGTGGTAGTAGGTGTACTCCCAATGGGTGGTAATCTGCTGGATTTCTCGAGTGCCGGTTCCCATCACCATGGCAGGTATCTCCTGATTGGGATCAAATTCCGGTTCCGTTTCTTCCGGGGAAGGATCGGGAATCTCCGGCTGGCCGGGAGTTTCCTCGATTTCCGGCAGATCTTCTTCACCGGATGGAAGAAACTCCACATCTTCCTCTGTCAGATCCGTAACACTGTCCACCTCGGTCATAATGCCGGTATCCGACAAATCCAGCACATCCTCCGCAAAAACGGCGGCTGGCGAGGATGTCAGCATCATCACCGCAGCTAAAATGGATGCTGCGATCTTTTTTAGTCTTGGTCGTTTCATCTGATTTTCACTCCTTCACAATTTCCACCGCCTGCACACAAAGCCGTTTGCTGGGCTTATCATCAATGCAGGTGGTCATGGTGATGCGGTTGTCCTCCGTCCGTCCCAGCATGGACCAGTCGGTTTCCTCGATTTCCTTGATCTCCGAAACCTCGTATGTCCGGGTTCCCAGGGCGGTCTGATAGGTCACCACATCGCCTTTTTCCAGCTTGTGCAGGTCATGGAACCAACAGTACGAAGCATTTCCATTATGCGCACACAACCCAATATTTCCGGACCAGGCACTGGTAGTTTTGTAATGGGCGATGCCTTTGCGCATGGCTTCCATCTCATCATCTGTTTCATATACCGGGGCAGAAACTCCGATGGCCTCAATCGTCAGGACTCCGATGCTGCCATCTTTCATCTCTGCTTTTTCCGGCAAGGTGTAGTTTCCGGTATTCTCCACCTGATCCGGATCAGTCTGGGGAACAAAGACTGCTGCTTCTGAAAGTTTTTCCTCCTTTCCGCCAGATTCTTCTGTTGTTTCCGGTTCAATCACGGTGAATCCATCCTCTGAAACTTCAATTGTGCTTGATTCTTGAGTTTTGTCAAAATCTGTGTGGGACTTTGGAGTGGTACCCCATGATTCTGAATCAGTGTTCGACTGTTTTTTTACAGGAACAAAATCAGGCGATTGAAAACTCAGAAAAATCATTACCGTTCCGGACAAAAGAAAGACGATCATGAATACCCATGGTAATTTTTTCATTTTTGTTCCTTCTCCTTTTTTAGTCCATGAAGATTCCAACCGGTAAATCCTGCTGCAGCAACCAAAGCAATTCCGCCGGACACCAACAGAGGCGAAACGGTATTCTTTTCCTCCACTGGTTCCGGCGGAATTTCCTCATACACCAGAGTGTACTGCACTTTTCCGGGAATTTCCTTGGTCACCTCTCCGGAATAGGGTAACGTGGCGGTATAGCCAGTGACCTTGGAACCCCAACCTTTCCCGGAATAACTGGCGGTTGCCGTATAGCTGGCTGGAAGCCCGCTGCCATCCGGTTTGACGCCGGTGGGCGTCCACTGAATATCCTGCAGGGACAACGTGGCGCCGTTTTTATTCACCTCCTTCGGCACCAGATACGGATCGTTGGAGGCAAGGCCAGTGTACTCCCGCGAATCATTGATTGTGTAGGAATAGCTTTGCCTGCCGCTTTCCTCAGTGGTAATTCCAGCAGTATCCAGTGTTAATGTGCCGGAAAAACCATCCTGTTCATAGGAAACCGTCTGTTCTGCTTGGGCAGCAATGGTATTTTGATCTTTGCTGCCAGTGGCAATGGTTTCTTTCTGGGATACCGTTTTGGTTTCGGTGGAACCTGGCAGTTCCGTTTTATACATCTCTAGAAATTGATAGGTGACACCATGCCGCATGACGTTTTGCTCGATCAGTTCCGATGGAGAAATATCCGGTTCCACTAAGAAGGTTTTCTTGAGTAATCGAAAATCTTCTTCTTTCTCCATCCATACATTCGTTGGAATGTATTCATCATGAAAACTTTGATAAGTGTCTTCTGTAATGTCAAGGATGGATACTTCCGGTTCCAGACTGTCTTCGGCATATGTCACTGGCGCGGATATGATCATGACAGTTGACAAAAGAATAGCGGCTAAATATTTTTTCCCTCGATCCATTTTTCTTCTTCCTTTCCGTTCAGCAAGTTTGTAAGAGAGAATAGCCCCGATTTGCTTCTTCAATGCAGCGGCTCAATATTTCAAAAAACCTTTCTGGTGTCAGAATAATATCCAGCCATAATGTTGCGCGGTATGAATAGCAGCCGATCTCCGAATTCAGTACATGGCTGCCCAAGACACTGCTCAGATTGAGCTGATTGATGTACTGAGAGGTTTTCTCCGTGTAAGATACTGCTCTGGCAAGACAAATCACCAGCAGCGGATGCAGGGAAGAGAAGGAAAGCTGCATATAGTATCCCTGATAAGATGCTGTCAGAGATGTCTCATCCTCATCCTCTACCCGGATATGTTCTTTGATCATCTGACGGGTACGCGTTACAATCTCTTTCCGGCGTTTCTGTTCTGCATTGCTTAAAAAATTCAAAATCAAAATCCTCCTTTATCGCGGCATTGTAACATGTACAATTGCCCCCCACATTCGATTTTTTTCATAATTGATTCCCAGTACCCGTACTGTCACACGCGCACCAACCGGTGGTCTGCCTCTCCGCGGATAGCTGCATAAACAGTCGATACCGCCATCCATGGCAACAAATACACCATTGGTATCTACCATGCTAACAGTGCCTACATATCGATTGCCAATTCCATATTTTTTCAAAGCTTTCTCATATGGATTTGGAGATGCCTGTTTTACAGAAGCTCGGACTTTGATATGGTCTCGATCACTTCGGTCAATGCTGAGAATTTTTACAGTGGTCCGCTGACCAGGTGCAAATTGCGTACTGGCATCAAACAACCGTTGGTAACTGCATTCTCGAAGCGGAATATAGATTTCTAATCCAAACAGGTCAACAAAGATGCCTGCACGGATCACAGATACAATTCTAGCTTCTGCACAAAGTCCTTCATAAAGAATGTCGCTGCCGGTTCGGTCTTTTCCGAAATAATAATGCCTTCGTTTTAAGTCCATGGCTTCCAGCCTGCTTGCAGCCGCGATACCCGCTTCTTCATCAATGCCTTTTACAATAAAGTCAATTTCTGCCCCCAGACGTTTACTGATGTTGTAGTGCATCAGTTCTTCTCTGGAATGTCCTGAACTCTCTTCTGGTGGATTCAGCATCAGTTCGGCAGGAATCAGAATCTTGAAATCTCCGTGATATAGGACTGCAAGGGTAAGAGATGGATTGCTTTCCGGACGTTCTACTCCTTCCAGAATACCAGTCAGAATCTTTTTCCCTTTCATGGATTCAACCAAGTCCAGTAAATCATTCCGGGATTTCATGGTTTCAGCCCCAACAGACTGGTCCCCTTCGACAGAGAGAACTGTTGTGCCGGACTTTCTGCGCGTACGTCTTTTTTCCGTTTTTGTTTCTTCCGGGAGGAGAATGGCTTCTTCTGAAGAATCTTCTGCAGTGGATTTTGTCCTTCTTTTTCTGGAAGGCTTCACTGATTTTTCTGTCGTGTCAGACTCAGAATTTTTTGACTGGATTTCGTCGCTCCGTTCGGCCTTCTTGATGTCATCCCTTTCAATTTCGGCATCTGTACCAGACTGAGAAAAAATTGTCTCATTTTCGCCGCTCCATCCAGGTTGCAGGGCCCTCTCTTTATCAAAATTTGCGTTCTCATCAGACTCGGAAATTTTTGACTGGATTTCGCCGCTCCGCTCGGCCTTCTTGATGTCATCCCTTTCAATTTCCGCGTCTGTACCAGACTGAGAAAAAATTGTCTGATTTTCGCCGCTCCATGCAGCCGTCGAGACGCCGTCTTCGTGAGTTTCGGTGTCTGTACCAGACTCAGAAAAATTTGGCTGAATTTCGTCGCTCCGAGCAGAAAGTACATCGGATCCAAGAGGAAAATCTGTTGTTTCCATTTCAGTATGGAGAATATCCATTTCGCTCATATTGTGTTGCCTCCTTATCATTAAAAATCTTCCGGTGGTTTTGCAGAACTGTACAGGGATGCTTTTCGTTTTGCAGGCTGAGGATCAGGCTCAACCAGATCTGTTTCAGTCTGACATGCCTCTGTTTCCGTTGATACGGTCATCGGATGATAATCCTGTATGGAAATTTTTGCGATCTGGCTTGCCATTGGATGTCTGGTGTAGTCCAGTTTTTTCAGCTTTACAATATTGTAGCCGCGGATTATGCACAGCAGTTCCTCATTCGGAAGCCGAAGCACCTCGTCCGGTGTCAGCAGCCGGCGTTTTCCCTGGCCTTCTGTTTGACGGTATTGTGGGATCATTTGTGCGACCGCAATGGTTTTGCGTACCGTCATGGTGGATTTTACCTCAATACTCATATCACCGCTGCGGGCAGAAAAATATTCTGCACTCAGATCATCGGTGCAGCCCAGCATAAGCTGGATGTCACAGTTTCCAACGATTTCGGACCAGAGATTGTTTGGGTATCGGTTCTGAAGCTGTCCCAGACTCTGTACCGCAATCATGACCCGAATGTCACGGGAACGAATGGTGCTGAGTGAACGGCAAAAATCCGAACCATCCGGCGCTGCCCCCAACTTGCCGATGTTATTGAACTCATCTAAAATCAAGTTTACCGGCACATCGCAGCGTCCATTTGGTCTGGAGTCCGCATATCGGGTCAGTTTGATGAACATACAGGAAAAAAACAAAGAGGATAAGAATGCCATGGTAGCATCCTGATCGCTTAGAATAATGTAGTAGGCACATTTCTGCTTTGCTGGTGCAGTCAGATCAATATCGGACCGCTTAGTAATTTTTTGAACCGCTTCATTCTGCAGCACCTGCAGCCGGGTTCCCAAACCCAGTATGATACCGGATCGAACGGTATCACTGGATTGTGAGAACAGGTTATATGGCGCACGTGCCGGATGGCTGAGTGGAAGCTTTTCAAAAATAGCCGTGAGCTGCCGTTCTGTATTCTGGGTTAATGCCTGATACACTGCGGGAAGGTTTTTCAGATCAGAATTGCGGCTGCGATCCTGATCCACCAGCAAAATGAGAGCCTTGAGTAAATTGCCTTCACCGTTGTCCCAGAAATGGTCGCTTTTTCCGGAACTGGTGTTTCCAATGATCACATTGGTGAGTACCTGCGCCATCAATGTATCACCATTCAGATCGGACATACAGTTCCAGGAATCTCCGTGTTCAGGGTTGACCAGATTCAAAACCTTCACTTCATATCCGTTTTGCCGGTACATTTCTGCAGTATCTGCATAGAGTTCCGCTTTGCTGTCCGTGATAATCACCGATTCACCTCTCCGGATGGCCTGGAATAATGCATTTCGGATCACTGCCCTGGATTTCATGGTGCCGGATGCGCCAAATACAGCGATATGCCGGTTGAGTCTGGTATCCTTGGGCATACAAACTGCTTTTCCCTGATACTCGCCCAGTATGGTGCCTTCCGCTTTTTCAATGGGGGAGATTTCGAGGACCTTCTGCATTTCCTTTTCATTCATCCAGGATGCCGTCCCGTATGTTCCGTTTTTTACCACTTTAAATCCGCGTTCATCATAATCGTTGTTTTCCAATTTGTTATGCAATCGAATATAGGCAAAGAGTCCTATGCCTGCGGCCAGTAGAAACAGCGTTCCTTTGATGCCATTTGAAGAAAAAGCCTGCTGGAAACAGTATCCAGGCTGGAAATTGACCGGCTGCATGGTAACTTGTCCGCCCATCCCACCTTGTTTCATCCAAAGGGAATAATTTGTCAGGATCTGTCCAATCACTCCTCCCAAATAAAGAAGCGTCGCCAATCCCAGTAAGACAGCGGCAATCATGGCAATTTTTCGATAGCTTTCTTTCAAATACTCATACCTCCTCCCATAATGCGTTTTCGATTGTCTTCAGTTCGATGTATTTGATTGAGATATGGGAACCCAGGTATTGCTGAAGCAAAGAACCCTGTTCCTGGAAACATAAAATCTCCACTGGTTCCGACTGGATCTGAAGCGCTTCCCGCAGTCGGATCAAACGGGCAATATTCTGATCCAGAAAAGAATAGACGTATTTGCCTTCCACAAAAGCATCATATTCCATCATTCCGGTTCCGTCAGACTGGGTTTCCGGATCAAACAGAAGATCCAGCAGCTTTTGTTTCCAACCTGGTAAGGTAAGAATCTTCAAAAGATGGATTCCAAAGGAGTTCATCGGCACAAAGTAGATGTTCCGATAAATTCTGTCAAAGCGAAGTTCCAGTCGGCGATTCTTTTCTGCCTCCAGAAGTGTCCGTAACGCAATGGTTTCAGACTTCCCGAACAAAATGGCGGAATCAACAGAGGAGATCCTGGTATTCAGTCTGGTGATCTCAATCAGATTCTGCAAGGCCTTAAATTCTCCCATGCCGTTCCATTTCATCAGCGTGTTTCGAGTGTTGTACACGGCATAAGCCTCTCTGCCGGAATAAATCACTCCGGTCAGTCGGGTAAACTTGGTTTTGTTTGTCTCAGAGCTGCCCACTTTTTTCAAATCTCTGGCCAGATAACAGGAAGGGCCGGCTGGAACAATCCGTCGGATTTCCTGATTCTGCAAGGAGGGAAGGCAGTATCCCCGGCACTCAATCCCAGCCATCTGGCACATCAGAACCGTTTCCGCCACTCGATGAATCCGGTCGATATGGGTTTGATCGCCTGGAAATTGATGGTTCCAGAAAGAATCCATGTAATAGCCATATGCTCCCGGATGAATCCAATCCAGAACGGGAAGTGCTTTTTTTGTGAGCCGAACAGCTTTGTTTCTTCCTTTCCCGGTAATGCGAAGCAGCTTTCCCTGAAACTTTTCTGTTGTCCATTCAGGTCGAAACCGATATTCCTGTTCCTCTGTCATTTTATGAACCAGAGCCTTCAGCACCCGTTCACTGCCAATCAATTTGAAAGAATCCATTGGAATTTCTCCGGTTATGGACAGGATGGAAAGAATGGAATAGGCATGACTGCCGGGGCGCAGTGTCATCATGGCGAACCACCCGCGTTGGAATCATTTCCGACATGATGCCTGCTCTCTTGTTCTGATTTTTGGTGAGTAAAATGACGTCGAACGATAGGATTTCTGGGATTTCCCGGCCTCTTGAAAGATATGTAATTTAGAATCGTTTTTTTGGGGGCGTTTTTACATATCTTTTTTTGCTTTAC
>CALXBD010000124.1 GCA_944386445.1 uncultured Clostridia bacterium | reverse complement strand
GTTCAAACATGGTTGCGTCCATCCCTTCCGGCGATTTGATTTTTCTGTCCCTGCTCTGCGACACGGAATTCCATAGGACCTGTGATTGCCTGCCAGCCGTCTCCGGACAAATCTCCTGCAGGTGCCAGAATACAGTCAGCTTTTCCTTTTCCCGGCACGAAGAAAAGATCCGGTTCTATACCGCAAAGCAGCCGTGTGCCGCCTACCGACTGACAGGGTATAAATCGCAGCCGGCTTTCCCAGCCGGTACCGGTAAGGGCGGCCGCCTTTTCTGGGGCCAAAAGCACTTCCGCTGTTTCTTTCGGAACCAGTTTTTCCAGCAGCTCCCTGCAGCAGAGAACGACTGGCAGTCCTCCCGGCCCCTTCAGCCGGTTGCCGGTGTCCAGAAAAACGTCACAGGAAACCGTGCAGCTTCTCAACGTGATTTCCGCCCTGTAAGTCAGATTTTCCGGTGTGCTGCGATCTCTGAAAAAGGCAAAAATCCTGACTGCGCCGTAGGCAATGATGGTGGACAGCGCCAGTGTCAGCGCCGGGATATGGTAATAAACCATTCCGTTCCGGATGGTGAGACGGGACGGTTCCGCCAGAAACCACAGGGCGATCATGCATCCGGCAAACAGAAAATTGGCGCCGAAAAAGAATCCCATCCGCTTGCAGAAACCCTTCCATCCCCCTGTTCCCCCGGCAATCCAGGTGATGATACCGGCCAGCCCCAGCTTGCCCAGCACCAATATCGGGAAGGGCAGTTCCGGCAGAAAAATTGCCAGAGATGAAAGCCCACCTACCAGAGCGGCCAGCCCCCGCCGCAGTTTTGACCCGCGGCTGCCTGCTAACCGCTCCGAGGCAAGCAGCAGAAACCAGGTAATATAGAGGTTCAGCGCTACCAAAACGTCCACATATACTGTCACCACACGCTGTCCCTCCTGTCCGATATTACCATTATATCCGTGCAGACTGGAAAAATGTGTCGTTTTCGGGGATTCCGTTGCCAAAATCCCGGCCGCTTTTTTGGTGGATTTTCGCGCGCTGCTGACTTTTTGGGAGAAATGTGGTATAATGTTCCCAGAAATTGAATTCAGAAAGGGCGCCTTATTATGAGTGAATCCATTCTTCAGCGGTTTTTACGCTATGTATCTGTTGAAACTACTTCGGACCCTGATTCCGAAACGACCCCCAGTACTGCTACCCAGCTGGATTTGGCCAGAATGTTGGTCGGGGAATTGACAGAAATGGGCATTCAGGCCAAACTCGATTCTTTTGGATATGTTTATGCTTCTATCCCCGCGGCTCCGGGGTTTGAAAAGGTGCCCGCCATCGGCTTTATCGCCCATATGGATACCGTTGATGCGGTTTCGGGCAAGAATGTCCATCCCCAGGTGGTGGAGCATTACGATGGCGGTGACGTCCTCTTGAATTCTGAAACAGGGCTGGTCCTATCTCCTGAGCAATTCCCCGAAATGAAGAACTATGTGGGGAAAACCCTGATTACCACCGATGGAACAACGGTTTTGGGAGCAGATGACAAAGCCGGCGTGGCGGCAATTATGGATTTGGCTCAGAAACTGACAGAGCATCCTGAACTGCCCCATGGACCTGTAAAAATTGGATTTACTCCTGATGAGGAAATCGGCCGCGGCGCTGACCATTTTGACGTAGAAGGCTTCGGCGCGCAGTATGCATATACCATCGATGGCGGTGCTGCAGGCGGCTTGGAATACGAGAACTTTAATGCGGCGACTGCTGTCCTCCGTTTCCATGGCCGGAGCATCCATCCGGGTTCTGCCAAGGGCCAGATGGTGAATGCCCTTTTGATGGCCATGGAGTTTAATCAGATGCTGCCTGCCTTAGAGGTTCCTTCCTGCACGGAAGGCTACGAAGGCTTCCACCATTTGGATTCTATGGAAGGAGGCGTAGAGCTGGCTTCCATGGAGTATATCATTCGGGACCACGATAGGACGCTGTTTGAAAAGAAGAAAGAAAATTTCCGGGATGCGGTTGCCTACATGAACCGGAAGTATGGAGAGGGTTCCGTGGAATTGGATTTAACGGATTCCTATTACAATATGAAAGAGCAGTTTGAAGGTCGGATGGAAATTATCACCAATGCGACAGAAGCCATGAAAACCTTGGGAA
Source organism: uncultured Clostridia bacterium (assembly GCA_944386445.1). GTDB lineage: Bacteria > Bacillota > Clostridia > Oscillospirales > Ruminococcaceae > Merdivicinus. The sequence continues at coordinate 45,892 of CALXBD010000124.1, read as the reverse complement.
TTACGCCGGTGATCGATGCGATCCGGGGTGGTACCGATGGGGCACGGCTTTCCTACATGGGGCTTCCCTGCCCGAACCTCTTTACAGGCGGCCACAATGGCCACGGACGGTTTGAGTATGCGGTTTTGGAGGAGATGGAACTGCTTCCTCCACTGATGCTGGAAATCCTGCGTCGAGCCACAGCTGAGTAAGCGGATGAAAACGGTTCTGTTGATAGGAGATTCGATCCGCCAGGGATATGAACAGCCGGTCAGAGAAGCACTGGCAGGTGTGGCTGACGTTTTGGCACCGCAGGAGAACTGCCGTTTTGCGCAGTATGTCCTCCGGAATCTCCACGAATGGAAGGGCAGTGCGAATGTCCCTGACGATACAGACGTCGTTCATTGGAATGCGGGTTTATGGGACACCCTCATTCTTTATGAGGAGGAACCGCTGACTCCGCTTAAGGTGTATACGGAATTTATCGAACGGATTTGCTGCCGAATCAGGCTGCTGTTTCCGCAGGCAAAAATGATTTTTGCCACCTCTACTCCAGTGCTGGAGCATCGTTTTCCGGACCCGGATACCTGCTTCCGAAAGAATTCTGATATCCGCCGTTACAACGCCGCTGCAGCGGAAGTCGTACTTCGGCACGGCGGAATGATTAACGACCTTTATGGGGCATTGGAAAGTGTCCCGGAGTCATTCTATACAGATATGACGCATCCCTATACAGAGGAGGGGATCCGGCTGCTGTCTGACAAAGTGCTGCGTTCTGTGTTGGAAGCCTTGGGCGAAAAGTATGATCCTCAGCGATTTTTCTGCAGTTGTTCCGGAGGAAAAAGTATGGAGGATACAAAGGGCCTATAAGGGGATTCTTAATATTTTTTGTCGAAATCGTTAGCTTGTATTGCCTTCTTTGGGAAATCCATAGACTTTCCTTGGACGGATGTGCTATACTGAATCGTAGGATATAGCGAAAAGGAGTGTTTGATATGAAAATTATTGCCGCAAAAGATTATCAGGAAATGAGCCGCAAAGCTGCCAATATTATCGCCGCTCAGGTCATTTTGAAACCCAACGCCGTTCTGGGACTGGCAACCGGTTCTTCTCCTCTGGGCCTTTACGCAGAGCTGATTAAGGGGTATGAAGCAGGAGACCTGGATTTTTCCAAGGTACATACGGTGAATCTGGATGAATATCGGGGCCTCACTCCTGATAACGACCAGAGCTATGCTTATTTTATGAGGGAAAACCTGTTTAAACATATCAATATCGACATGGCAAACACCAACGTCCCCAACGGCATGGAGCCGGATGCGGACAAAGAATGTGCCCGTTATGATGCTGTGGTGGACAGCATGGGCGGCGTGGATATTCAGCTGTTGGGCATCGGTCATACCGGTCATATCGGCTTCAATGAGCCTGCGGACGAATTTAAAAAAGGAACAAATTGCGTAACCCTGGACCCCAAAACCATTGAGGCAAATGCCCGGTTTTTCCAGTCCATCGACGATGTACCGAAACAGGCTTATACTATGGGAATCCAGACCATCATGAAGGCTAAAAAGATCCTTCTGATTGCCAACGGAGAGGGGAAAGCGGAAATCCTTTACAAGGCTTGCTGCGGCCCCATTACTCCCCATGTGCCGGCATCTGTGCTTCAGTTGCATCCCGACGCAGTCGTGGTGGCAGATGAGGCAGCTTTGAAGGTGATCCGGGAAAAATGTCCGGACGCTATTAACGGCTGATTTGTGCAGGTTTGCTCCCCGTCGGTCCGGCGGGGAGTTTCTTTTGAAAATATTAAGGAAATCTTTTGGGAAAACGTGCCGATTCCGGCGGATTTTTGTGATATCCTGAAAGTAACAAGGTAAAGGGAGGATTTTTCATGAAACGCCGCCGTATTCGCTGGGGCAGGATCGTTTTTATCCTGCTGCTTCTGACCTTGCTGCCGGTAGGAGGGCGCTGGGCCTGGGAGAAGCTGACCGATACAAGAATTCTGATTGCACTGGATGCCGGGCATGGCGGGAATGATCCCGGTGCTACCGGCTTTGTGGATGAGACGTTCCTTACGGAAACGACGGTGGAAGCGTTGGCGGAATTGTTGGAACATGATCCTTCTTACCGAGTGCTTCTCTGCCGGGAACTGGACGAAGGCGCGGACGTCAATAGCCGCTGGAGAAAAGCAAACGCCCATCACGCAGAGCTTTTGCTGAGTGTACACGGGAATTCTTCAGAAGATCCGGCCGCTGCCGGCTTTGAGGTCTACCCGTCTCCGCCGGGAAGGCAGTACCACGAGGAGAGTTTTCGATTTGCTTCCCTGGTGGCGGACCGTATGGGTGAAACCGGTATCCGGCTGCGGGGAGAAGGCGGGATCCGATACGCGTATTACATTGATAATGTAAAAAACCTTGTGGATCCTTCTGCGGAGCTGCCCGATGCACCGTCCTTTGCTATGGTGGATTATCCGGAGTGCCCGGCAGTCCTGGCAGAACAGTGTTTTGTGACCAATGCCGATGACGTGGCACTTTTGGGGACGGAAGAGGGCTGCAAAACGGCAGCATGGCAATATTATCTGGCAATTTGTGACTTTTTTGGTACCCTGCCTCAGTCACCGACACAATAAACCTGTGGGAATATCGATAGGCTGCCGCTTTATGATAAGCGGCGGCCTTCTATTTTTTGCGGATTTTCCATATGGTATTGTAAAACCATTTGGAAAGGGATCGATGATGAAGCTGTTATATCGGATGCTGCCGGTTTTGGCAGCTGCCTTGATTTTTGGCGGCAGTTCCGCGGCTGCCACAGATTTTGACCTTTTGCCGCCGCCGGTCCAAGCCGATTTCTCTCCTTACCGGATGACGGTCCCCTTGGAAGCGCCAATGAGTGTTTTGAAGGTCAGCAGCCCGTTCGGCTGGAGATTCCACCCGATCAGCGGAGAATTGGACTTCCATACCGGCATAGACCTGGAAGCGGCGGAAGGGACTGAGATCCGGGCCGTTATGGCGGGGGAGGTGCAAACTGCCGGCTTTGATCCCAGCTATGGGAACTATGTGGTACTTGACCATTTTCATGGATTCACGACCCTTTATGCCCATTGCAGCCGGCTGCTGGTCCAGGAAGGCGACAGGGTCCGAAGGGGACAGGTAATTGCGAAAGTGGGCGCTACCGGCGACGTCACCGGTCCCCACCTTCACCTGGAACTGCGGATGAACGGGATTTTTTTGAATCCGGCGGAGGCACTGGGGCTTTATGATTGAATTTTATTGCGGCAAGCTGCGGGTGGTCATCAAGTTTTCCTTTTTCGCCGTACTTCTGCTGATGCTGGAGCTGCTGAAAAGTGACTGGGGGCTTTGGTGCGCGGGAGCGGGACTGCTTCACGAGGTAGGACATCTGCTTGCGTACGCTGCGGTAGGGGCAGTCCCCAGGGAGATTTCCTTTGAGTGCGGAGGGATCCGTATCGTTCCTTCCGGAAAGCTGCTCAGCCCGGGCCGGGAGGCCGTGGTTTTAGCAGCCGGCAGCAGCGTCAACCTGATCGTGGGAGGCCTGCTGATGGGATTGGGAACACGGTACGCAGCAGGGTTTCATCTTTTGTTGGGCTGTTTTAATCTGCTGCCGCTGAGGGCACTGGACGGCGGACAGCTGTTAGGATTGCTGACGGAGCAATCGATGACCCCCGGAGTAGCTGATTGGACCTGCCGGATTGTAAATCTGCTGATACTTGTTCCACTTGTTTGGGGAGGATGGCGGCTGTTTTCCCAAACGGGCAATTTTTCACTGATACTGGTTTTGGTCTGCCTGATTTTCGCGGCAGTTCCCGTGTGCCAGAAAATTTGAAAATTTCGGCTGAATCTGCTATAATGCTTAATGTATATATCTGTTCCGCCTATGAAAAGGAGTACCGCCATTATGGCTACCATCAAGGATATTGCCGCACGCAGCGGCGTTTCGATTGCAACGGTTTCCAAACATATTAATGGGATCCCGGTCCGAGAGCAAAACCGCATCCGAATTGATGCCGCAATCGCTGAACTGGGGTATCAGGTGAATATTGCGGCCCGTACCCTCAAAACCCGACGCTCCATGACGGTGGGCATTCTGCTGGACAGCCTGTCCAATCTCTTTTATACCTCAGTGATCTCAGAGGCTGAGGAGCTTTTGCAGCAAAAGGGCTATACAACGATCCTCTGCGAAACCAAGGATTCGCCGGAACGCGCGCTGCGTGGCGTGGAGTTGCTCTCATCTAAGGCCGCCGACGGGATTTTGTATTTTTCCAGCCGGTGCAGCAGGGAAGTTATTTCCCGTTGTGCAGATTTGTCCATTCCGGTAACCGTGGTGGATTCCATCACTCCGGAAGCCTCCACGGTATGTGATTTTGTCGTGACGGAAAACGCTTTGGGCGCCTTTAGCGCCGTTGAATATCTGCAGAAGATGGGACATCGGGGAATCGCAGTAATCACCGGCTCGGAAGCGCATTTTTCCGCCAATGAGCGGCTGCGCGGATACCAGAACGCGCTGCGTCAGGCAGGTCTGCCCATTCGGGAAGAATGGATCCTTCGGGATGAGTATAACATTGATGGGGGATACCGCTGTGTCCGCCGGCTGCTGGAACTGCCTGTACAGCCGACGGCTCTTTTGGTCTGCAATTATTTCATGACAGTCGGCGCGATCATGGCTTTGAACGAGGCAAATGTGCAGATCCCGCAGCAGCTTTCCGTGATCAGCTTTGATGAAATCGAGCTGGTCAAGGCCGTAAAACCCAGGCTGACAACGGTTAACCAACAGACCGCTTTGATTGCCGAAGAAGCTGTCAAATGTATCATTTCCGGCATTAGCGGCGCCAGCCAGCCCCAGAGAGTCCACCTGGTCCCCACGGTTTTGGTGGAGCGGGATTCTGTGGAAAGACGTCTGTAGACGTGTGTTAAAGCGCTGAGAATCGGCAATAAAATTTGTAAAAAGCAACCGGTTGACAATTCTGTGTACTATTGATATAATACACTTAAAGGAATCAAAAAGGAGGGGTCTTGTGGACTTGTGGCAGGGATTGAAGCTGGATCATCGGGAACCGGTATGTCCGCAACTGGTGTACCAAGTCAAGCGGATGCTCCTCCTGGGGCGTCTGGAGGAAGGGGAACGGCTGCCTTCTCGGCGGGAAACCGCCGCTGCACTGGAAATCAACCCCAACACTGTTCAAAAGGCGTACCGGCAGCTGGAAGAAGAAGGGATCATTGCCACAGACGGCAATTCCGGAAGCGTGGTGCGCTGCTCACCCGAAACCCGCAGCCGTATTGAGGCAGAACTGACCCGGGAGGTGGCAGCGGCTTTTGCCGCATCGGCCAGGGAGTTAGGAATGAGCTTTAAACAGGCGGTGGACCTGCTCAGTGAGTTGTGGGAATCCGGCAGTTAAAGAAAAGTTTTTATGGTTAATGTATTATCATAATAGTACATCAAGAGGTGAGTGTATGAAACGGTTTTCAATGCTTTATTGCCGGGAATTTTCCTTCCGGGTGTGGCAGGTATGGCTGTTGGGACTGGCAGCGCTGGGTTCCCAGCCCCTGCTATTCAGCTTTTCTGAGCTTTGGTCCGGCAGGCGCTTTGAACAGGCTTACGATGGGTCCGGAGCCCCGGCGGCGGCTGTGATATTGGTGGGGCTGGCGGTAGGATGGATGGTTTATTCCACCTTGCGAGATTTTCGGGGTGGGATCGATACCCTTTTAACATTACCGGCCCGGCGTGGATGGATCTATCTGGCAAAAATGGCGGCGTTTGCTTCGATGCTGCTGGTGCTTTGGGCCGGGCTGCTGGGCGGGGTGTTTGTGAGCTACGGCTGGTACCTGCTGCAGATAGGGACAAGGGCGGGAATGTGGCCAATGGAAAACGGATTGCTGCTGGCCTTTTGCCGGAGCGGGGTACTGCGGCTGCTTTTTCCGCCGGATGTATCAGGAATCTTTTCAAACCTCCTGATGTTGACAATACTGGCTGTGGGGAGCTGTTATGCAAGCTTCTCCATTGCGGCCAAAAGGGTCTGGGGACTGATCCCGCTGGGCATAGCCGGGCTTTGCTGGGTGCAGGTTTTCCGCGCCAGATTGGGAAATGCTGTTGACAGTTTTCCGGCGCCGTGGTGGCAGCTGGGACTGTTGGCGGCAACAGTGTTTTTGGTAGTGCACAGTCTTTGGATCGTCAGGAAGGCGGATTTCTGAGAGGAGGGATCATATGCGGGCATTTCGGAAACACGCCGGCTGGCTCACGGCTTTGGCAGCCGGGCTGGCGCTGTTGATCATGAGCGGTGTTTTGGTTCAAATGGCCGGGCGGCCTTCCCTGAAACTGGATCCGGTTCAGGGTGATCCAGAATTATTAAAAGAAATCTCCCTGACCGGCGTGATGGGAGATGAAAGCTGTTCGGTAGAGTTTTCTCTGGAAAACGGGGAGTTGCAGCAGCGTTTTTCTTCCAAAGGGCTGGATCTGGCACAGATGTATCGGGCTCCCAGCAGTATGGCCTTTACGACACCCAGAGAAGGAGATTATTGGTACCAGCCATGTGTGGCGGTCACGCCGGAAGCCGGAGCGGAAGTCACCTATGAAGAGCAGGTAAAAGATGGAGGCGATGCAACTGTCTGGTTCGGTGTCCAGAGGATTACCCGCTGTGACAGCATCCGTATCTGGGCAGGCGTTCATCGAAATTGGGATTATACAGCCGGCGGTTCTTCCGGAGAAGTTTGGAAAGAGGCCATGACCAAAACCGAAATTGTCCTGGATATGGAAGAATTATCCCGTTGGTACGGCCGAGAACTGGTTCTTGTTCAGGAAAGCGGCTACTATTCACTACTTATAGAAGAAGACGGCAGCTATCAAAAACCCCAGTCTGCTCAACAGGGTTTGGAGAATATGGAATACCAGCTGTGGGATCCGGAAGAAAATCATTCCGTATCGCTGACAGGACTGGCTGAATATCTGAGCGCCGCTTCTTTGGATGGAAACACTTATTTTGTGCCTGATATTGCGCCGGACTGGGAGGGAGAAGGAACTATCTATCAGGTGGAGGAGTTTGACGAATGGTTTGTGTCAGTGGAGACACCGAATTCGGCCCGGGGCAGGGTCCGGGAAGTGGCCTCCTTCCGGATGGAGGAAGGCTGGAAAGTCCGGGGGCTTTACGCGTTGGAAGGTGAGCAGCTGATGCTGGTCCTCTCCGGCAAGGATTCCATTCGGGTGCAGCTTTTTTCCGCTGCCACCGGCGAAGAACTGGATCGCCTGGAGGTGCAGGCACCGCCTTCGATCAGCGGCTACTGGGATTTTGCTGAGATGAAGCAGAACTGCTATGTCCAGTCGGATGGGGTGGTACTGTATCTGCGGGGCGGAAATAATTACTGGTGCGGTGGCTTCACAGCCAGAGACGGGAAACTGGAATCACTCATCCTGAATCCTTCGAATATGATTCTGCCCACAGCGGCGGCTATGGTAGACGGAGCAATCGTTTCCTTTACGGAACACAATTACGGCGATTTAGATGTTCCTCTGATTGCTTATGTCCTTCAGATACAGGGAGAGAACGCCAGTGCCCGGTGCCAGATCCGAACTCCCATCTATCAGGACCGGATTTCTATGGAAGGCGCCAGCCCCTGTCGGGAAATGTATCAAATCGTCATCAAAGGGAGGGAACAGCCTTGATCGAGGTGCAGAATCTGAGTAAAGTTTACCCGTTTTACGGGTCTGTGCTGCGGGGAATCAGCTTTACCGTTCCAGATGGGCAGATCGTAGGCGTTTTGGGTAAAAACGGCGTCGGGAAAACCACTCTCCTGCGGATGCTGGCAGACGTTTTGAAAGGGGAAGGAACGGTCCGATTTGACGGGAAAAGCCCGGAACAGTGCCGTGGGGAACTGGCTTATATCACCGAACGGGGCAGCTTTTTCCCCGAGATGACACCGATGGAATACGGCAGCTTCCTGGAAACGTTTTTCCCCAAGTTTGACTGGCCCCGATACCGGCAGCTGCTGGAGTTTTTCGAGCTGGAAAAAGACAAAAGAGCCGGCAGCTTTTCCCACGGGCAGCGTTCCAAGCTGGAGGTGGCGGCAGGTTTTTCCAAAGGTGCTAGGTATCTGATCATGGATGAGCCCTTCGCCGGAAACGATCTCTTTACCCGGAAGGATTTTCTGAAACTGTTGGCTGCCGGGCTGAAGGGGAAGGAAACCGTCCTGATTTCCACCCACGAAATTGAGGATGTGGAAAACCTGCTGGATCGTGCGCTAATCCTTCGCCGAGGCAGTATCGCAGAAGATATTCTGCTGGAAGAGCTGCGGGAGAAGGGACAGAATCTGACCGATGCTCTGGAAGAGGCCCTGGGTTATAACAGCCAGCGGTATCGGGAATTCCTGGCGGAGCAGTGATGTGATTTTGAGCCGACTAGTAGAAAATCGATATGCTGAACTCAATTTGTAGCATTTGGAGGTACAGAAATGGATGCTGCATATAAAAAATATGTAGACTTGCCAATCGATAGCTCCCTGCTATCTTTGGAAAAAGGTGATATGGCATATATGTATTTTTGCTATCCTGTCAATGCGATTCCAATCGGTTTTGAGGGATGTATTTTATACTGCTTTATTCCCGAATACGGAGATATGGTATTTGCATCGAATCCGGAAACCTGTGTCGATGATAATGTCTATCCGCTGGCAAAAAATTTTTCGGATTTTATCAGACTGATTTTAGCCTGCGGTTCTGCCAATCCGGTGGAACAAATTGTATGGATGACAAAAGATAAGTTCCGGCAGCATATAGCCGATGAAAAACAAATTCGAACTCAGGAACAACAGGATACGCTGAATTTGCTTTCTGAGACTTTGGGACTTACACCGATGGAGAATCCTTATGAGTATGTAAAAGAACTCCAGCATAACTTTGACGGCAGCAAAATCCAGTTTAGTGATGAATACTATGATGTGAAAGGAATCGATCGGAATTTTTGATTGTTATCTGCGCCTTGGGCGGTGATCCGAAAAGCGGCCAAAAATCCCCTACCATCAGGTAAAAATCCGCCACTGAAAAACGCATCCTTCTACGATATAATAAAGATAGATTCCCGCCTGATCGGGACGGAGGAGGATGACAGATGATAAAACTCAACAAGGAAACGCTCCGCGATAAAATTTACGCTTGCTGGATCGGAAAGAATATCGGCGGCACTATGGGGACTCCCTATGAAGGAACTCGGGAACTTTTGGACATTCAGGGCTTTTCTACCCCAGAGGGAGTCGTCCTGCCTAACGACGACCTGGATTTGCAGCTGGCTTGGCTGTTGGCGATGGAAGAGCACGGCCCCTATCAGCTCAATGCTCAGATCCTGGGGGAATACTGGCTTGCGTACGTCGTGCCCCACTGGAATGAATACGGCATCGGCAAGGGCAACATGAAGGCAGGGCTCCTGCCGCCTTTGGCCGGGCATTACCGCAATATGTGGAAGGATTCCAACGGCGCTTGGATCCGTTCTGAGGTGTGGGCCTGTCTGGCTCCCGGCTGCCCCGACGCGGCTATTCGCTACGCTGTGGAGGACGCCTGCGTCGATCATGGCATGGGCGAGGGAACCTATGCCGAATTCTTTACAGCCGCTCTGGAAAGCGCCGCTTTTGTGGTTCAGGATATCCGGCAGCTCATTGAGATCGGTCTGTCTAAAATCCCGCCGGATTGCCGGGTCGCCCGCAGCGTCCGGCTGGCAGTGGATTCCTATGATAAGGGCATCGATTGGAAAAAGACCCGTCAGCTCATTATGGAGGATAGTGCAGATTTGGGCTGGTTCCAGGCCCCGGCCAACGTGGCCTATGTGATTTTGGGACTTCTTTACGGCGAAGGGGACTTTAAGAAATCCATGATTCTCTCCATCAACTGCGGCGATGACACTGACTGCACCGGTGCTACATTGGGTTCTGTTTTTGGAATTCTCAACGGTACCGCCGGCATCCCTGAGGACTGGAAAAAACATATTGGTGATGAGATCATTACGATTTCCCTGAATAATGCCGATCGGAACTTCGTCAAAAATTGCACTGAGCTGACCGACCATGTTTTTGCTATGGCCCCAATGGTGCTGAAGGCTAACCGGGCTGCTGTCGAACTGACTGATGGCCCTGATGAATTTCCGTCTGAAGACATAGCTGCTTTGAAACAGAACAGTACCGTCAAAAAGCTGTGGGAGCGCCCCGGATATTCTTATACAGTGGACTTTATCCATGCTTCCGGCCGGGTTGAGTTTGATGAGGAACCGGTCATAGCGCCCGGCGGAAGCCTGCCGGTTCGGATCGTATTCCAAAATCATATGCATGAGGTAAAACATCTCCACGTCCGGCTTCACCTGCCGGAGGGATTTACCGCATCTTATCCCAGGGACGTCTATCTGAACCACCAGTTCGAAAAAACAGCTTTTGACCGGTATCACCGTCTGCCGGAGGGATTCCAAAGCGATTTGACCCAGGTCCCCGGTCCGGAGCATATGGACCGAGAGGCCATCTGGGAAGGCACTATCACTGCCGGTGAGCAGGTGGACGCTATGAACCGTATCATCGCCGAGGTGACCTGTGATGGACATCCGACGGTGGGGCTGATTCCGATTACGATTCTAGGCTGATCAAAATTAATAAACGCAATTTTACCCTCCTTTCCGGTATCGTAATGGCCGGAAAGGGGGTGTAAATTTTTCCAGGAAGGTTCTTGCGGTTGTTGACATCGGAGAAAAATCATGCTAAAATAAAGCTGTTTAAATGGGCAGACGCAGATCTGCTTATTTTATTTTCCTAAAACCTTAAACGTTTAATGTTGGGAGGAAAGCATATGAATAAACCGAAAATCGGTATCCGGCCGATTATTGACGGCCGATGGGGCGGCGTTCGGGAGTCTCTGGAAGCCCAGACCATGAATATGGCAAATGCTGCCGCAAAATTGATCAGCGATACCTTGCGGTATCCTGATGGCACACCTGTGGAATGCGTCATCGGCTGCACCACCATCGGCGGCGGCGCTGAAGCTGCCCGGGTTGCAGAGCAGTTTTCAACTGAGAATGTAGTGGCCACTCTGTCCGTTACCCCTTGCTGGTGCTACGGAACCGAAACCTTCGATATGGACCCCAATACGATCAAGGCTGTTTGGGGCTTTAACGGTACCGAACGTCCCGGCGCCGTTTATTTGGCGGCGGTTATGGCAGCACATGCACAGCGCGGACTGCCTGCATTTTCCATTTACGGCCATGATGTCCAGGATGCTTCGGATACATCGATTCCTGCTGATGTAGCGGAAAAAATCCTGCGGTTTGCCCGGGGCGCCATTGCTGTGGGCTGGATGAAAAACAAAGCGTATGTCAATATCGGCGCCATCGCTATGGGCATTGCCGGCAGCTACTGCGATGCCGATGTGATGCAGAAATATCTTGGGATTCGTGCCGAATGGGTGGATGAAGTGGAAATTCTTCGTCGGATAACTCTGCATATTTATGACGAGGAAGAGTACCAGAAGGCTATGGCATGGGTCAAAGCTAACTGCCCTGAGGGCTTTGATAAGAACGCCGGAAAGGATCTCCCGGAAGTGATCACTCGTTCGAAAGTGGTTCCGCCTGATAAGGATTGGGAATTTGTCGTCAAAATGACCTTGATTATGCGGGATATTCTTTACGGCAACAAGAAGCTGGATGATTTGGGCTGGCATGAGGAAGCTCTGGGCCGCAATGCAGTGGCCGGCGGCTTCCAGGGACAGCGCCAGTGGACCGACTGGCTGCCCAATGCCGACTTTACGGAAGCGATTATGGCATCTACCTTTGACTGGAACGGATCCAAGGCACCTACTGCTTTTGCTACCGAGAACGATACCTGCAATGGTATTTCCATGCTGCTTGGCACCCTGATTTCCGGCTCTGCTCCCTGTTTCCATGATGTCCGCACCTACTGGAGCCCCGAGGCTTGTGAGCGGGTTACCGGCATGAAGCCGGAAGGTGTTGCTGCAAATGGCTTTATCCATCTGATTAACTCCGGTGCCACCGCTCTGGATGGTTCCGGCGCCAGCAAAAACGCCAAGGGCGAAGGTTGCATGAAACCCTTCTGGGAGATGACCGACGCTGACCGGGAAGCCTGCCTTAAGGCCACCGATTGGTGTCGTGCGGACTACGGCTATTTCCGCGGAGGCGGATTCTCCAGTCACTTCCGTTGCCGTGCCGAGATGCCTGTGACCATGCTCCGGTTCAATATTGTTCAGGGAGTTGGCCCTGTGCTGCAGATTGCCGAAGGCTGGACAGCCGATCTTCCCGATCAGATCCACAATGCCATCGATCCCCGGACCGATCCCACCTGGCCGACCACCTGGTTTGCTCCCCGCTTGACCGGGAAGGATGCCTTTACCGACGTTTACAGCGTCATGGCCAACTGGGGTGCCAATCACGGCGTTACTGTCTATGGGCATGTAGGAGCCGATTTGATTACATTAGCATCTATGCTGCGGATCCCTGTGACCATGCATAACGTTCCCGACGAAAAGATCTATCGTCCCCATGCCTGGGCCAGCTTCGGCACCGAGGATAAAGAGGCGGCAGATTATCGTGCCTGCACGGCATATGGCCCTCTTTATAAGTGATTGTATCTATAGAAATATCACAAGCCCCTGCCGATGGGAAGTCGGCAGGGGCTTACTTGTGTAAAACAATAGTTTACTTTTTCGGATTCCGCCGGAACCATCCCAAAAACTTGCGCTCGTTGCGGGGAGCCGGTTCATTTTTCCAGTCCGGATGCGCGGCAGCATCTTTTGCCTGCTGCATGAAATATTCCTGCGCATTGAGGGCGGGCGCTCCTAGGGGAGTACGCAGAATATAACGCCCGTCAGAGAACTGCTCCCGTGCCTTTACGTTGTCGCGGAGCATAACATCGATCATTTCCAGCAGACGTTTTCGGATATTGGGATCATAGATGGGACATGCCACTTCTACACGCCGTTCCGTATTTCGCGTCATCATATCGCCCGAGGCGATGAAGACCCGGGTCTCATCGCCCACACCAAAGGCATAAATCCTTGAATGTTCCAGGAAACGCCCTACGATACTAATGATCTGGATATTTTCGGTAAGGCCGGGAATCTGCGGAGTCAGGCAGCAAATTCCCCGGATGACCAGCCGGATTTCCACACCAGCCCGTGAGGCGTCGACAAACCGTTCAATAATATCCTTATCCGTAAAGGAGTTGCACTTTACCATAATTCGTGCAGGGCGGCCTTCTTTTGCCTTGGCGATTTCCCCATCGGTCAGCCGGAGGATACTCTCTTTGAAGTTCGCCGGTGCGACCCACAAATCGTGATAGGAACCGTCCAGGTTGGAAATAGAGAGATTCATAAAGAAAGCAGCGGCATCCGCGCCGATATTGCGGTTAGAAGTAAGGATTGCCAGATCGGTATAAAGCTTGGCGGTCTTCTCATTGTAATTTCCGGTGCCGATTTGGGTGATATGCTGGATTTCCCCTTTGGAGCGACGGGTAATCAGGCAGATTTTGGAGTGGACTTTAAACCCATCCATTCCGTAAATGACTTGACAACCTGCCTCTTCCAAACGCTGTGCCCACTCGATGTTATTTTCCTCATCGAAACGCGCCCGCAGTTCCATCAAAACAGTCACGTCTTTGCCGTTTTCGGCAGCCTCGATCAGCGCTTCCGCCAGTGTAGATTGTCGTGCGATCCGGTAAAGGGTAATTTTAATTGAAACGACCTCCGGGTCTGTAGCAGCCTCACGAAGGAGGTTCAGCAGCGGCTTCATGGATTCATAAGGATAGGAAAGCAGGATATCCCGCCGCAAGACCTGCTGGATTATAGAGACGTCCGGATTCACCATTGAGGAAGGCTGAGGTGTAAACGGCGTCTGCAGGAGGGTCCGTTTCATATCGTAGGGGAGCCGGGCATCCAGTCCAAAGCAGTAGGATAAATCCAGCGGTGCGCAGGAACGGAATACCTGCGCTTTTTCAAGCCCCAGCTTGGAACGCAGATATTTTTGGGCTTCTTCACTCATTTCCCCCTGGATTTCCAGCCGGACAGGGGAAAGCCGCAACCGTTTTTTCAGGATTTTTTTCATATGCTGCCGGTAGTCCGTATCTTCATCCAGCAGTCCTGCGTCGGTATCGATATCGGCGTTTCTGGTAACGCAAATGACAGCCTTCTCGCTTACCCGGTATTTTTCAAAGACCCGTCCCGCAAAATGCAGGATCACATCCTCCACCAACACGAATCGTCGTTCCGAAGGGTCTACCGTAAAGACCCGCCGGACAGCCGACGGCACCGGAATGATTCCGAAAACGGTGTTATTCTGCTGATGCAGGGTCACGGCGATATTCAGCTGTTTGTTGCCGATATGAGGGAAGGGATGGCTTTGATCGATAATCTGGGGAGACAAAACCGGCATCACTTCCCGGGCAAAGAAGTCTTCCACCAATTTTTCTTCAATTTTTCTCAGTTCGCCCATGCGCACATAGGAAATCCCTGCGGCGGAAAGCTCCCCGCTGATTCTGGCAAAAGAGCCGTCCCGCAAGACATAGAGCGGGATACAGGCACGATAAATTTCCGACAGCTGTTCTGCGGCGGTCATGCCAGTTTTATTGTCATAGTAATCGGGAGAAAAGAGCATATAATCGATCAGGCTTCCCACCCGGACCATAAAAAACTCATCCAGATTGCTGGTGAAAATGGATAAGAAATGGAACCGTTCCAGCAAGGGCGTGTCTGGGCAGTCCGCTTCCTCCAGCACCCGCTGGTTGAACTTGAGCCAGGAGAGTTCCCGGTTCTGCATACAGCTGCGGTAATTGACAGGTTCCTGCATATCGCGATTCATTATTAATATTCCATCCTTTTCTCAGTTTTTGTTTTTTGCGGCCGCCGGCTCCAAAAAGCGGGTGATGAGATATCCTTCCCGGACGCCCGCGCGGCTGACAAAGAAGTCTGTGCAGTCAAATTTTTTTGCGATTTCCCGGATGATAATCAGCCCCGGCACCATACTGAACATTCGCTCCGGCACGATCTTGTAGGCGGGTTTTGAAATATCCGGGTCATCGCTTCCCGCGATATCCAACAGCTTCTCCACGTCATTCAGGGTGAAGCTGGTATCGCTTTTGGAGCGTCCCAGCAATTCCTGAGACAGCTGCAGCGCCATCCGCATAGATCCACCGATTCCGCACACCGTACAACCGCTTTCCACCGGCCAATCCACTTCCTGCAGCTGTTCCCGGACCTCTTTTCGCATTTTATCCTGCTCTTTGCCGGTAGGGATCAGTCCTGAAACGAACCGTGTGTGCAGGGAAAGGGAACCAACCGGCAAGCTAATCAGTTCTTTAGCGCCCTCGGCATCAAACCACACTAACTCTGTACTGCCGCCGCCGATATCCGCCAGCAACCCCCGTTCCATCGGGTAAAATCGGGTAGCCCCCACAAAGTCCAGCCTAGCCTCTTCTTTACCGGAAATAATTTCCGGTGTGATACCTGTTACCCGCTTCATCTGATTGAGGACCTCGTCCTGATTGCAGATATTTCGTAAGGAAGCCGTGGCAAAAATTCCTGCGCCATCCACCTGAAAATTGTCCATAACCTCACGCAGAGTTTCCAGCGCAAAGCAAGCCTTTTCGATTCCGGCCTGTGTCAGACGGCCTTTTTTTACATAGCCAGCCAAGCCGGCCATCACTTTTTTATTGATGACCTGAGTAATCACTCCGTTCTCCTCCCGAAAGATGGAAAGGCGGACAGAGTTTGATCCCATATCGATAATACCGTACAGCATTCAAAGCCTCCTGTTCTGTACAAGCGCACAAAATTCCTATTTTTATTATACTCCATCGGATATGATTGTCTACCACATTTTCGTAAAATCTATATTTTAAAAATCGGATTATTTTTCTGAAAAGTGGGCAGAATAAATTCAGATTTCGATGGAAGGAGGAGTTTACAATGGCTGACTGCAAAGCAAACAAAAGCATCAAATGCACTGTTACCCAGTGTTCCTATCACTGCAATACAGATAACTACTGTTCTCTGGACTGCATCAGTGTAGGCACTCATGAAGCAAATCCCACCATGGTTCAATGTACTGACTGCGAATCATTCCGTGCGAAAAACGGCTAAGGAATCCCATTAAGGAAACCGCCCGCTTCCTCTGAAATGAGGAAACGGGCGGTTTCGCATCATATTATTTTGGTTCACAGGGCGGGGCAATTTTATTTGACCGTCTTTTTTCCCTCCACATAATAAACAGGGAAATCAGTATAACGACAATAACTTGCGGGATAAGGAATACAAGTGCAATTTTGCCATGGCTGCCACCGCCTGTAATGGCGGTGCCCCAGATCACCCCGTCTATCAGCACGGTTATTGGGATTGATACCCAAATTAGTTTCCTTCTGATCCAAAATAGTGCAATAAGCGCAGCGATCGGTGGTACGAAAAACATAAAGATCGAGAAAGCTTCTGATGTATACCAAGGCATAAAATCATCTCCAATCCTGTATATCCAGATCGTAGGCTGCCTTCCTAATGCGTATAAACGTTAAAGGGTGAACGTCTCATCCAGAACACCATGGAGTTTTCCGTGGGCAATGGGCGGCTTCCGGTCGTAATGGGTTTCCAGTTCTAAGGTTTTTCCCGCATTGGAGCTTTTTTCAAAAGCAGTCAGGATTTCCAGAACGTGATAGGTCTGCTCGTAGGAAGCCCGGAAGGGACTTCCGGTGCGGAGGGCACAGGCCATATCAGCCAGGCCTAATCCGCGGCTGTTTTCTTTGTAGTCGAACGTCAGAGGCATTTCTTTATATTCCCCGTCTTCCGGGCGGAGCAGTTGGATTGGTCCGCCGAAATAATTGGGATCAGGAACCAGCAAAGTTCCTTCCGTACCATAGATTTCAAAGCGTGCCTGTCCTTTATAGTACACATCAAAAGTAGTGAACAGGGTGCCGATTACGCCGTTGTCAAACTGGAGGGTACCGGTTACATATGTAGGCACGTCCACATCGATAATTTCACCGCGATGAGGTTCACTGGTAATGATCCGCCTTGCGAAAGAAGACTTGGTCACACCGGTCACACTTTTCACACCGCCCAAGAGATTTACCAAAGCCGTCACATAGTACGGTCCCATATCCATCATAGGGCCGCCGCCCCGCTTGTAGTAGAATTCTGGGTCAGGATGCCAGGTTTCATGTCCATGGCAAATCATAAAGGCCGCAGCGCCGATGGGCTGTCCGATGTAACCGTCGTCAATGAGCTTCCGGCAGGTCTGGAGCCCGGCGCCCAGGAAGGTATCCGGCGCGCCGCCCAGCATCAGTCCTTTTTCCTGGGCCAGAGCGACCAGCTTCCGTCCTTCCTCAAAATCTGCTCCCAAAGGCTTTTCGGAATAGACGTGTTTTCCCGCTTCCAGAGCCGCTTTGGACACTTCAAAATGCTCATAAGGCCGGGTCAGGTTTAAGATGATTTCCACTTCCGGATCAGCGAAAGCATCATACATGGTGTCGTAAATTTTCGGAATATGATACTCCGCCTGCGCTTTTTCGGCTCGTTCCCGGATCAAATCACAGACGCCGACCAATTCGATTTCCTGAAAAGTCTCAGTCAAATTTTTCAGATAAATGCCGCTGATGGCCCCTACACCGATCATGGCAACTTTTACAGGTTTCAGCATGGCAAAATTCTCCTTCTAACTGGCTTAATACATCTTAGCCGTATTTTCAAAGCGTTCTGTAGTCAGTCCATGCTCCACAGCATAAGCCTTGCCTTCGGCAGCCCATAGCATCCCTCTTTCCATCAGAATCTGGGCGCTGGGAGATTTGTCAAATACATCGTCGTGATGGCCCAGAGAGGTGTAAAACACCCGGCCGTTCCCCCAGAATTTTGTCCAGGCCACCGGCATATCCACCGGCTTATTGGAGACATGGTAGTAAGGAACAATGGGGAAGCGGGTTGTTGCCAGCACTTCGATAGCTGGGTCTACGTGAAGGTAATAATGCTCGCTGCAAATTGGAAAATCTTCCAGCCCCTCAACAATCGGGCTGGAACCGTGGCGGATGTTGACCGTATAGTTGATTCCGTCACCGCCGGGATGGGAAACCCATTGGCCGCCGGTAATAAACTGCCATTCGGTATTTTGGCGGAAAGAGTCGCACATACCTCCATGGCATCCGGCAAGGCCTACACCGGCACCGACTGCTTTGGCAACATTTTTTACATAGTCATTTTTAATTTCACCCATAGTCCAGCAGGTTACGATCAAATCCAGCTCCATCAGCGCATCCAAGTCGCCCATGGGATCCAGAGTATCGAAAATTTCACAGTTGTACCCATGCTTTTCCATAAGGCCGGCAAACCGTTTGCTGGTAAGCTGGGGCTCATGGCCGTCCCAGCCGCCCTGGAATATCCATACTTTTTTCATAAAGATCCTCCTTGCCAGGTGAATTTTGCTTTATTATAGCATACTCTAGTGGAATTTTCTTGTACAAAAACAGAAAAAACTGAACAATTTATCCTTTTCAGCCATTTCAGGTTTCCGAATTTTTTACAAAGAACCTGAATTTTGCCCATGTACATTCCTTGCAGGAAATTCTATAATAAAATAAAACGTTTCACATGAATGTGTGAGGAGGAGTCATCATGAATAGTTTGCCATTTCGCCAGGTTCATCTGGATTTTCACACTTCCGGCGCAATAGCCGGCATCGGTTCCCGGTTTTCCAAAGAGCAGTTTCAGAAAGCATTGAAACTGGGCCATGTGAATTCCATTACCGTTTTTTCCAAGTGCCATCACGGCTGGTCTTATCACCCCACCAGTGTTAATCGGATGCATCCCGGTTTGTCATTTGATCTTTTGAAGGCACAACTGGATGCCTGCGCTGAGATTGGCGTTCGGGCGCCGGTGTATGTTTCCGCCGGATTTGATGAAAAAGAGGTCGCAGAACATCCTGAATGGCTGTATTGGGGCTCTCCGGAAGGCCCATCCAAGGAATATCTGGAGGCGGCGTGCTATCATCTGCTGTGCTACAATACATCCTATCTGGATTTTCTTGCCACTCAGGTGGAAGAGGTTATGGAACGTTATAACCCCTGTGAAATTTTCCTTGATATTTCAGATGTCCGCATCTGCCATTGTCCCAACTGCCGGAAGGAAATGCTGGAGCATGGAGAGGATCCGGAAAATCCGGAGGATCTTCGCAGACAGGGCGAGCGGGTTTATGCCAGGTACTGTGAGCGGATAGCCGAAGTCATCCATAGGCATAATCCGGATACTGCTATTTTCCATAACGCAGGAAACGTCGTCCGGGGCCGGCGGGATCTGGCCCATCGGGATACCCATCTGGAACTGGAAAGCCTTCCTACTGGCGGCTGGGGGTATGACCATTTTCCAATGTCGGCAGCCTATGTAAGAGGCTTGGGTATGGAGTTCCTCGGCATGACCGGCAAGTTCCATACCACATGGGGGGAGTTCGGCGGCTTTAAGCATCCCAACGCATTGCGGTATGAGGCGGCTCTTTCCATTGCCTGCGGAGCAAAATGCTCCATCGGCGATCAGCTGCATCCTCTGGGAGAAATGAACCTGGCGACCTATGGCCTGATCGGGAAAGCTTTTGCCGAGGTTGAACAAAAGGAACCCTGGTGTGACAAGGTCCAAAGTGTTGCGGATATCGGCGTACTGTCCACCGAGGCGGTCAACGGCTTTGCAAACCGTGACTGTCATGGCGATATCGGGGCAAACCGGATTTTACTGGAAGGGAAATACCTTTACGATATACTTGATTTGGAAAGCGATTTTTCAAAATATAGGCTGCTGATTCTTCCGGATGATATCCGCCTGGATGACGCTCTTGCAGGACGGCTTGCCGAATTCTTGGCAAAGGGCGGCAAGGTACTGGCCACTGGTGAATCCGGTCTGAAGGCCGATGCGGATGCGTTTGCCCTACCCTTCGGCGCGGAATTCCTCGGGAAAAACGAATACCGGCCCAGTTACTATATTCCGCAGTTTGAGACGGTCAACGGCGAAACCGCCTATGTAATGTATCAGCAGGGATACCGTATTCGGCCGACGAATGGGACATGTTTTGCCCTGGAGCAGGATCCCTATTTCAACCGGACACCGGAGCATTTCTCTTCCCACCAGCACACCCCCAACAACCCGGATGTTTCGGCCCCCTGCGCCGTCTTGACCGCCAATACGGCTTATCTGGGATGGAAGCTCTTTAGCGAATACGCGGAAATGGGGTCTTTCCATGTGCAGGAATTACTTCGTCATGCCATCGACGCCTTGCTGGGAAGTGAAAAGACTTTGACCACCGACCTTCCCGACCGGGGTGTTGTCACCCTCATGGAGCAAAAGGCAGAAAATCGACTGGTCAACCACCTATTGTTCGCTTATACTACCAATCGGGGCCAGAAAACGGAAATCATTCAGGATACCATCCCTCTTTATGACGTTCATGTCACCATTCGGTCCGACAAGGCGCCTGCGGAGGTTTATCTGGCACCTTCCGGGGAAAAGTTAGCGTATACCTGGGAAAACGGCGTTATCGCCTATACGGTTCCTAAATTGGACATCCATCAGATGCTCGTAATCCAGTATTGATTCTCTTCCTGCAGCAGCCGAATTTTAAAAAAGCGGTTGCTGCAGGATTTTGCTGCTTGTTCCCTCTGGACAGAAGAGGAAAAATGTGCTATAATAGGCCGGTAAAAAGCAGAGTAGGGTATCGCGCGTTAAGTGCCGCTTGAACAGGGAGTTGTCAGGCGGACGAAAAGCCTTAAGGCTTGCGGTGCGAAGCCCGCATCCCGCTGCTATATACCCCCGGGAGCATCCCCTCCTTCAGGTATGTGGCTACGAGTGACATGTCTGCAAGGAGGTATGAATATTGAAAACATTGTATGCAAATCCCTTCAGCGCTGAATATTGGCGGACGGCCTGTCTGGAGCTGAAAAAGCCTTTGATTCTGGCGTTCGCCGCGATGATGATTGTACTGCGGGTCGCTCTGAAAGCGGTCGAGATCCCGGTGGGACCGTATTTGAACATTACCACAGGCTTTTTTGTAAACGCGCTGGGCGCTATGGTATTTGGTCCGGTAGTGGCATTGCTGGCTGCTGCAATCTCTGATACACTGGGATGTATGCTGTTCCCGGTGGGACCGTATTTCTTCCCGTTTATTTTTGTGGAGATGGCCAGTTCCCTGATTTTTGCGTTGTTTCTGTATCGGGCAAAGCTGTCGACATGGAGAGTGTTGCTGTCCCGTTTTTCGGTGATGTTTGTTTGCAACCTGATTTTGAATCCCGCGCTGCTGGTTCTGTATAACAAGCTGATTTTGGGAGGAGAATACGCGTTTCTGACGTTGCCGCGTATTATCAAAAATCTTTGCCTGTTTCCGGCAGAATCCTTTTTGCTGGTGCTGTTTTTGAATGTCATGTTGCCCATTACCAATCGTATGAAGCTTACTTATGGCACTTCGGGGAAGTTACAGTTTACCAAACGGCACGTGGTTGCGCTGATTGTATTGGCGATTGTCTCGGCAGCAGCAGTCGCATTCTATTGGTATTATCGGACTTACTTAAAATGATTTTGGAGAACCGGGCAAGGGGATGACTGCCCGGTTTTTTGTTGAAAGATTGTGAAAGAAGGAGGACAAAAATGATCCATTTGATTGCCGCTGATATGGATGGAACTTTGCTTGACAGTCGGAAACGCCTTCCGGAAGGTTTGTTTTCGATGCTCCGTCAGCTGCGGGAGAAGGACGTCCGGTTTGTGGTAGCCAGCGGGCGGCAGTATTATAATCTGGAAGCCCAATTTGAGGAGGTCGCGGATCAGGTAACCTTTCTCAGTGAAAACGGAACCATGGTGTTTGACCAGGGGAAGCCGGTCATTTTGGAGGAGATGCCAGCGGCTCATTTTAAGGAAATCGTAGGAGCCGTTCGGAAAGTTCCGGGAGCCAGTGCAGTTCTTTGCGGCGTCCATTCGGCATATATAGAAGGACGGGATCCAGAACTGATTCAAAATGTCGGGATGTATTACAAAAAGTATGAAATTGTCGATGATTTACTAAATGTAAAGGATCGGATCTGTAAGGTAGCTGTGTATGATCTGATTTCAGCAGAGGAAAATGTATGGCCGAAGCTGAAAAAGCTGGAAGACCAGTATGCGGTAACTCTATCCGGCGACCATTGGGTAGATGTAATGGAAAAAGGCGTAACCAAGGGGACCGCGCTGGAGGCTTTAGAAAAGCTGTTTGGTGTTTCCCCGGAGGAAACCATGGCCTTTGGGGACTATTTAAACGATCTGGAAATGATGAAAAGCTGCTATTACAGTTACGCCATGGCCAATGCTCATCCGCTCCTGAAGGCAGCTGCTCGGTTTGAAGCGCCATCCAATGACGAAAACGGGGTGATGCGTGTCATCCGGGAGAAGGTGGGGCTGTCATTTTGTCCGGACTGCCGGGAAATCGCGTTCGGGAGTCCGGAATATCAGGATGAACTGTCCTTGCGGGATGAGATTTTGCGTCGTCCCATAGGCCGAAGCTTGGCTGACGATGATCTTTCGGGGGAAGGAAAATGCTGCCATTTGGGAATTTTTGACGGAAACTGGCTGTTGGGATGCGCGGTATTGCAGCCCCAGAGCGATGGAAAAACAGTGCGCATGATGCAGGTTGCAGTGCGGGAGGCTTTTCGGGGACAGGGTCTTGGCAGAGATCTTGCCGTGTTTGCGGAGAAAAAAGCCTGCCAGTTAGGAGCAGATCGGATTCAGCTTCACGCCCGGAAAACAGCTCTAGGATTTTATGAAAAGCTGGGCTTTAAAATGACCGGCGGAGAGTTTCAGGAAGTGGGTATTCCTCACTACCCCATGGAGAAAAGAGTTTAGAGGAAGCAAAAAGCCGCTGATTTCACATTGTTGTGTGAAGTCAGCGGCTTTTATCATTTTGGAACCTCTTCCGGTTTGGGTTTTCTTACATGCTTTAACAAATCCGGTGAACAGGCACCAATTTTCCGATAATTTGCCTGTGCCTCATTCAAGGTCATTCCATGGTTTTCATCGCTCTCCTCGTCGTCGCCGGAAATAAAAACATCATTTTCCCAAAAGCATACAGGACAAATATATGCAATTGCTTCTTCCGGCGGAACGGGCAGCGTGATACACTTACAGCATGGACAAGGGTATTTGCCCTTTAAAGATTCTTCGCTTGAACCGGCAGCTTGCTCATCACCATGGCCGACAGCCATTGGTGAATAAATAAAATCATTCCGCATCATAAATTCCCCATTGGTGTGTGAATTTTTATTGGAACTGTGCATTGTAAAGTGCAGCATAATAGCCATTTTTCGCCATTAGTTCCCGATGGGTTCCCTGCTCTACAATGTCGCCGCCATCCACAACCAGAATCGTGTCCGCGTTTTGAATGGTGGACAGCCGGTGAGCAATTACAAAGCAGGTTTTTCCTTTCATCAGCTCCTGCATGGCAGCCTGGATTTTCATTTCCGTCTGGGTGTCCACATTGGAGGTTGCTTCGTCCAAAATCAACATTTTGGCATCCAGCAGCATAGCGCGTGCGATGGTCATCAGCTGCTTTTGGCCTTGAGAAATGTTCAGACCGTCTTCATTAATTAACGTATTGTAGCCATCCGGAAGGCGGGTAATATAATTGTGAATGTGGGCTGCTTTTGCTGCAGCTATAACTTCCTCCATGGTTGCATCGGGACGGCCGTAGGCAATATTTTCGAAAATTGTTCCGCTGAACAGCCAGGTGTCCTGCAAAACCATGGCGTATGATAACCGCAGGCTTTTCCGGGTCAGCTCCTGGATATCTTTCCCATCCACTGCAATCACACCGCTTTGAGGATCATAAAACCGCATCAGCAGGTTAATGAGTGTGGTTTTACCTGCGCCGGTATGCCCTACGATTGCTACCGTACATCCCCCCGGAGCCTTCAGGCTCAGGTCGTGAATAATGGTTTGGCCGGGCAGATATCCGAACCGGATATGGTCCATGGTCACACAGCCATTGGTTTCGGTAAGCACAGCTGCACCAGGGGCATCCGCCTTTTCAGGTTCTTCGTCAATAAGCCGGAAAACCCGTTCCGCAGCTGAAAAAGCCGACTGAAGCTCACTGATAATGTTGGCAGCTTCGTTGATAGGACCGGAGAATTTCCTTGAATAAAGGATAAATGTGGAAATGGTTCCCAGGGTCAGCATTCCCTGCAGGAACAGGATTGCTCCAAAAATACTGATCAGGGTAAAAGACAGGTTATTGATAAAGTTGACACAGGGGCCGGTGACACTGCCGTAATAATCAGCATTGTAGTAAGCGTCTACCGCGTCGGTGTTGCGGGTGTTAAAGCGGCCTTCCATGGTCTCTTCCCTGTGGTAGGCCTTGATGGTCTTGTGGCCGGAGATAATCTCTTCCGCATAGCCGTTCAGTTCGCCCAGTTTTTCGGAACGTTTCCGGAACAGGGGCCGGACTTTCCGGGAACGATACCGCGTAAACAGAATAGAAGCCGGAATTGTAAAGATAAATACCGTTACCAGCGGCGGAGAGATCCGGACCATCATAATAAAGGAACCTACCACCGTAATGATACTGGTGCAGATCTGCAGCAGGTCGTTGGAGAGGGAAGCGTTTACGGTATCGATATCATAAGACAGCCGGCTGAGGATATCGCCGGTCTGGTGCTGGTCGAAGTAGTTCACCGGCAGATCCAGGAGGTTATTGAAAACCTCTTTCCGCATTTGGTAGATGATTTTCTGGCTGAGATTGATCATCAGCGCGGACAGAATGTAGGACAGCAGCGATGATCCTGCGTAAAAAAGGATCATCAGCCCACAGTAGTAGAAAACCTGCTGAAACACGACAGCTCCGGGGCCGGGCTGGATCGCGTCGATGGCCTTTCCGGACAGGGAAGGCCCTACCAATGCCAGCAAATTGCTTCCCACGGTAAGGGCAATGGCAGCCAGAACCAGGAAAGGGTGCTGCACAAAGTATTTGCAGAGCCTGAGCATCAGATAGCGCTTTTTAGGCCGGGGAATCTTGCGGCTTTCAGAATGAAAATTGTCACGACGGTTATGCAATTTCTCCGCCTCCCATCTGCGACTGGCTGATTTCCTGATATGTAGGGCAGGTTTTCATCAATTCCTCATGGGTACCATAGCCAATTTCTTTCCCGTCCTCCAGCACCAGAATGTGGTCCGCATGCAGGATCGAGCTGACCCGCTGCGCGATGATAATGGACGTAGTCCCCTGGAAATGCGCCCGGATGGCCGCCCGTAGCCGCGCATCGGTTTTGTAGTCCAACGCGCTTGATGAATCGTCCAAAATCAGGATCTCCGGCTTTCCTGCCAGCGCTCTGGCAATCAGCAGCCGTTGCTTCTGGCCACCGCTCAAATTGGAGCCTTTGATGGTCAGCATATGTTCCAGCCCTTCCGGGAGCGAGGAGATAAATTCTTCTGCCTGGGCATCCGCTGCGGCCAGTTTCAGTTCATCCTCCGGCAGGTTGCGGCCGAAGGAGATATTTTCCGCAATGGTATCGGCGTAGAGAATATCATGCTGAAATACCACTCCGAATTTCATGTGAAGCTCCTCCGGCGGGATGGAATTGACATCCCGGCCACCGATGCGGATACTGCCTTCATCCGCTTGATAGAGCCGCATCAGCAGGTTGACGATGGTACTTTTTCCCGAACCGGTTTCACCGATAATGCCGAGAGTTTCACCTCTTTTCAGCGAGAAGGAAATATCCGTCAGATTATCTTCCTTTTTCAAATAGGAGAAGGAGACATGGTCAAATACCACATGGGCTTCCTCTTCTTTGGCGTCGGAAAGTTGAGGCTGCAGATCCTCAGGTGTCTGCAGGACTTCATCGATCCTCCCCGCGGAGGCGATTCCTTTGGAAGCCATGACAAACATCCGGTTGATGGACAGCACAGCATTCAGAATAATGGTAAAATAGTTCATGAAAGCAATAATTTTACCCGGCTGGCTGATGCCGCCGTTTACCCGGAAAGCGCCCACCAGAATAATCAAGGTCATTCCCAAATTCAGGAAAAGGTTCATGGTGGGGTTGGTGACCGCCATCGTCAGACCCGCCTTTTTCTCCCGTGCAACGACATCCTTGTTGACCCGATCAAAGCGATTCTTTTCATAATCCGTCTTGGAGAGGGCCTTGATAACCCGAATGCCGGTGACATTTTCCCGGACGGTCTGGACCAGTTTATCCACACCCTTCTGCAGATTGGTGTAAAGGGGAATGCCTTTTCGGGAAACGGTGACGATGACCAGTACCATCAGCGGCAGACAGGCGATGAGAATCAGTGCCAGCACTGGTTCTAGCGTCAAGGTGACCACGATCCCACCCAACAGAAGGATCGGGGCGCGAATTCCCAGCCGCTGCATCATTCCGACCATACCGTGGACGTTATAGGTGTCCGAAGTGAGCCGTGAAATCAGCGAAGGAATTGTGAAGCTGTCGGCCTGCGCGCAGGATAAGGACATGATTTTTGCAAACAGATCCTTGCGGATTCGTTCGGTGGTATTCCGTGCGACTTTGGAAGCCATCCGGTTGGCAATTACGTTTCCCAATAAGGCAATCACGGAGAAAATTGCCATCAGGATACCCCAAAATACAATCAACCCGATATTCCGCAGGGGCATTACATCATCCACAATGTGTGCAAGACACCACGGCAGCAGCAGATCCATAATCGTACCGATAAACTTTACCGTCATGCCGCCGCACATCTGGCCAATATAAGGCCCGAGATACTTTTTAAGAAGATTCACGGCTTTTCACCGCCTTCATTTTCCGGCTGGAGCCGATTTTCGGCATAAGCGGCAGCCCGTTCCATGACACGCTGCATCAGTGTGGTTAACTGTTCCCGTTCTTCCGGGCTAAAATCCGCCATGGCATAATTTTGCCAGTCGACCAAGACCCTTTGCACAACAGGACAGGCATCCAACGCTTTTTGAGTGGGGTGAACCCGAAGAATTCGGCGGTCTTCGGCGTCGGGGATACGGGTGACAAATCCATTTTGCTCTAAATTTGCCAGCTGGCGGGCGACATTGGACTTATTGATGTAGAGAAGCCTGGACAGCTGTTCCTGAGAAATGCCGGGATTTCGGCAAATATTCAGTATATAGGTATGCTGTCCGCCGTTCAGGCCGATTCCTTCCAGTTTTTCTCCGCGGTACAGGGCGGCGCACCGGGCAGTACGGCTGACGCAGCGCATAAAGGAATCCATAAACAATCTTCCTCTCACAAAATCGTTGCGTGTGCAACTTTCTTTAATAGTATAGCATCGATTCTGTGGAACTGTCAAGGAGAAAAGAATAGTTTTTTCGTTGACAAGCTGTTTTTTTCTGTTACAATAAAAAAGAATAGGAATGCCATCGCAGACTATGGAACAATTCGGAGGTACAATATGAGACAGACAGAGATGATATATCATACACCGCCCGCAGAATGGATGGAAGGGCTTCCAATCGGCAACGGCCGGATAGCAGCCATGGTATGGGGCGAAAGCGGGTACGACCGCCTGACCCTGAATCACGAGTGGCTTTGGAAAGGGCAGCATCGGGACCGTCGGTGCGAGGATAACGCTGCCCATCTCCCTGAGGTGCGCGCCTGCATCGAGCGGGCAGATTGGCAGGAAGCAGCCGAACTGGCCAACCGGTATTTTGGCGGTGGCGGCGGCGTCACCGGAAAGCCCAACGATGTTGACCCGTACCAGCCTGCGGGAGAGCTTTGGTTCCGGCCGGATGGAGATGTGCAATTTGAAAGCCGCTCTTTGGAGCTGGAAACGGGACTGGTAACAGTCTGCCGGACTGCGGATGGCCGGAAGGTGAAAGGAGAATTCTTTGCTGATTGTGCAGGAGGGCAGATTCTGTGCCGCTGGACAGGGGACGGAACATTTTCCGGAACTCTTTCTTTAAACCGGGAGCCGGAGAAGGATGCAGAGCTGACAATCCGGACAGAACCGGGGTTCCTGCGGCTGGACGGCGCGATTAAAGGAGGAATCTCCTTTGCAACAGAGGTTTTTACGGATACGGATGGCGTTGTGACCCCTGCGGGAGAGGGCGTTCTGCGGATAGAAAACGCCACCTTTTTGACGGCGTGGTGTGGCCTCGCCACCTCAATCAAAGGTGTGGAGAAGGAACTGGAAACCTTTAGAGGAAGAACCGAATTTTCCGCTGCCCTGGCTCTTCATGAGAAGAAGTTTCGCAGCTGTATGGGCCGGCTTCGCTTGGAGCTGTCGGAAAGCGCGCAGAATTTGGAAACGATGACTACGGATGAACGGGTCCGCCGCGTCAAGGAGGGCCAGACGGATAATGGCCTTTGCCAGCTTTATTTCGATTATGGACGGTACCTGCTGCTTTCTTCCTCTATCTGCGGAGAATTGCCTGCCAACTTGCAGGGAAAATGGAATGATCTGATGGATCCGCCCTGGCAGAGCGATTATCACTTTAATATCAACCTGCAGATGAACTATTGGATGGCGGAGCCTGCGGCACTGCCGGAGTGCATGGAGGCTTTGACCCGGTATGTGCTGAGCTTTTTGGAAAGTGGGCAGGATGCTGCAATGCGGCTTTACGGCTGCCGGGGAGTCTACCTGCCGCTTCAGACCGACGCTTGGGGAATTTCTACGCCGGAAGCAAAGGGCTCCGCAGTGTGGATCGGAGCGGCAGCATGGATTTCACGTTCTCTGTGGGAGCACTGGATTTACAGCGGCGATGTGGACTATTTGCGGAGGGTCTATCCATTTTTCCGGGAGACAGCCCGTTTTTATGAGGATTATCTTGTTCGGGACGAGCAGGGAACATACCAGATTCTGCCCAGCCAGTCTCCGGAAAACCGCATCGCAGGACTGGAGAAATATCCGATCTATATTGGAAAATCCTCAGCGATGGATGTGCAGCTTTGCTTTGATGCCTTAGGGTATACTGCTGAAGCCGCAAAAGTTCTCGGGGAAGACGCAGAGCAAATCCCGGTGTGGGAAGAGATTCGCCAAAATCTTCCGCCTTTTGCCATCGGCTCTGACGGACGGCTGCTGGAGTGGGATCGGGAGCTTCCGGAAGCTGAGCCCGGTCACCGGCACCTTTCTCACCTGTACGGGATCTATCCGTCCGACCTCTTTACGCCGAACACCCGCCGGGAACAATATGAGGCTGGAATCCGTTCCCTGGAGTACCGGCTCTCCCACGGCGGCGGCCACACCGGCTGGAGCCGTGCATGGGTTGCCTGTCTGGAAGCCCGCTTGGGAAATCCTGCGGACTTTTATGAGCATTTTACAGCTTTGATTAAGGATTTTGCTACGGTAAGCCTTTTGGATCTCCATCCGCCCCGTATTTTCCAGATCGACGGAAACCTGGGAGCAGTAGCTGCCGGCATCGAAGCGCTGGTCAGCTTTTATGACGGGACAGCCCACCTGCTTTCCGGCCTGCCAGCGCAGTGGGAATCCGGTTCTTTGGAAGGGGTAAGGATTCCCGGCGGACATAGCCTTTCTCTGGCGTGGGAAAACGGCCAGCTTACCAGCCTGAAAGTGGTCATTGGCTTCGGTAAGACCGCTCAACTGGCTTGGAAGGGTGGCCGGCAGACAGTGTCCGGTCAGCCCGGAGAAACTGTACAGGTGCTGTGATGCAGCCGTTTATTTCGAAAGGATCATTTAGATTGGAGCGGTAAAGATGGGAGCCGATTATTCATTGCATGCTAAATACTGGGATTGGGATGGTTTCGATGATTCTGCATCATACAATTTCTGGTATACCATGGGTAAAAAGTATGGCACAAATATTTTATCGGTTATGTGTGCAATTGGACAGGCGGCTGCGTATATGGCCAATAATGGTGCAAAGGTAGTTGCATTGGACCTTACAAGGGAAATGATAGAAGAAGGAAATAAGCGTTTTCAGGATATTCCCAATCTTACCTTTGTCCAAGCTGACGTTTGTGATTTTTGCCTGGATCGCACCTTTGATTTTTGCTTCATATCTTCTGCCGATATCCATCTTCTGCCGTCTCTTTCAGAGGTGAAGAAGGCACTTGTGAATATTAACAAGCACTTAAAAATGGGCGGTGGACTTGGAATAGAGGCTTGGTATGCCCCTGAAGTCTCTTTTTCGTCTCCAATGCGGCAGTTTTACCCAAGGGTTCCAAGAAAGGATGGCGTTTTAATCTGGAAAGAGAGCCAGTCTGAATATAACGCCGAAACTAAAATACAGCATATCCATCAAATTGTACATGTGGATAATGAACATCTGCAGTTCACGCATGATGTTGATTTGCAGCTATACGACAGGGTTGATTTGCTCAATTTGTTGTCGGAATGTGGGTTCACCCTTGTAAACGCTTACTGCAATAACAGTTTCCAAACCAGTGACAACATAACTGATAACTGTTATTTGGAACTTATTAAGTCATCAGAAATAGATCGTTCCAAATAGTAAATGTAAAGTAAATTAAAGGGGTGAATCGTATGCGTCTGTTTGTTGCGATTTGCTTTCCGGAGGATGTGAAGGACCAGTTAGCCGGGATCGTTAAGGATTTGTCTGATCAGGCTGCGGGAAATTTTACTCGGCGGGAAAATTTTCATCTGACGTTGGCGTTTCTGGGGGAGACGCCCCGGCTGCGGGCAATTCAGGCTGCCATGAAGCAGGTGGAAGGCTCCGGGGCCTTTTCCATGGAGCTGGCAAACTTAGGAAGATTTCGTCGGACCGGAGGCGACATATACTGGATGGGGATTTCTCCCTGTCCACCGCTGGCGGCCCTTCAAAAGAGACTGGCTAAGGCTCTGCAAGGAGCAGGGTTTTCCCTGGAAGAGCGGGCCTTTTCCCCCCACCTGACCCTTGGCCGAGAGGTCAGACCCAGAGCGGATTTTGACCGGGATACCTTTTCCGGAGCAATGCCACGGTTGAAAGTACCGGTAGAGAAAATCTGCCTGATGGAATCCCGAAGGGAAGCCGGCGTGTTGGTTTACCGGGAGGTTTCATCAATAAAATTATAGCTGTCCCCATCTGAAAATAGAAAAATCCCGGAGCCGTTGTAATGCGGTTCCGGGATTTTTTATGGATTGGATCAATCAGTGAGAAGATGAATCAAACCTCGATAGATTTCGGTGGACTTTTTCGGGAAATTCTGGGCGATGATTTCCGCCTGTTCCCGATCCGGCGCATAAAAGGTCATGGTAAGGAAATCTAAATCTCCTTCATGAACCGAGCATGCCACCCGAAATCCTTTTCCGTCCGGAAGAATTTTGGCGGAAACCTCATTTTCCTTCCGAAGCCGTGAAAGAAGCTCCATTCCCATACGGACGATGTTGTCCCGCAGGGAAGACGGCAAAGCCTGTTTCAAATTTTCCGCGGTTTCCCGGCCCAGAGGGGTCAGGACACAGCAGCCGTCCTCTTCACCAAGCTGTCCGCTTGCCAACAACTCTCCCAGCGCAGTGGAAAGCGTAAAATAATCCGTAATGCCGCTGCCTGTACAGATTTCAGCAATATTTTCCCTGGAAAGCGGCGCGTCCAAGGCACTTAGCAGGTAGCAGACCAAAATTTTGACTTCATAGGTTTCCTTCAGCCCGCCGGGGCTGATTCCTGCGATAATGGTATCTGCCATAACGGTAATCCTTCCTCTGTGATATAAAGTCAGCCCGAAGGCATAATTCGCTACTTCTATTTTATCATAAACGCCAAAAGAAAAAAAGCGAATTTTGCAAATTTGTCCGGGATGTAAAAGTGTAAGGGAAGTTTGCAAACCCCCTTTACAAATGGAAGAAAAGTGTGTAAAATAAGAATAACATTATGACAACCTTTAAGTTGGTCCCGTGAGGC
The DNA here is from genome assembly GCA_944386445.1 of uncultured Clostridia bacterium. GTDB lineage: Bacteria > Bacillota > Clostridia > Oscillospirales > Ruminococcaceae > Merdivicinus. Next base: position 14,106 of record CALXBD010000124.1, on the reverse strand, counting down.
TGGCAAGGCGGTCTGCTTTAATTTTGATATTCCCGATCTGTTCTGCCGACAGCAAAAGCTGCCGGTTTGGCAGGTCGTAACTGCAGAATGAGCAGCCAGACTACCGGCATCCCGGAGTCTGGTTTTTCTGTTTTACGGAGGATTTATGCAGGAAAAAGCCCTGATTTTGGACGAAAAGGCCATGGCACGGGCCATCGCCCGCATCTCTTATGAAATTTTGGAAAGAAATAAAGGTGCAGACCGATTGTGCCTGGCAGGGATCATTACCCGGGGACAATGCCTGGCGGAGCGGATTGCGGAAAGAATTGCCGCTGTGGAAGGAAAGGAAGTCCCCTGCGGAGCGCTGGATATTACCCGGTTTCGGGATGACGGAAAAGTGCTGGCAGCGGCGGATCGCACCGAGTTGCCCTTCGATATTACGGGCAGGCGCATTATTCTGGTAGACGATGTGGTATATACTGGAAGAACTGTTCGTGCTGCGATCGATGCCATATTTGCGCTAGGGCGTCCTCAATGTATCCAGTTGGCGGCATTAGTAGACCGTGGACACAGAGAACTGCCGATACGGGCGGATTATGTGGGGAAGAATTTGCCGACATCCCGGGAGGAGACTGTCCGGGTGCTGATGCGGGAAACAGATGGACAAGATCGGGTTTTGATTTTGGAATAGATGGAAAGGAGCAGAAAATGGCATCGATTTTGATTCGAAATGCGCGAATCATCAGCCCTGCAGACGGGCTGGATCGTGTTGGATGCGTCCGCGTTAGGGACGGCGTCGTTGCCGATATCGGGGAGAAACTGGATCCTCAGACCGGGGAAACTATTCTTGAGGCAGAAGGGAAAATTTTGATGCCGGGACTGGTGGATATGCATGTCCATCTGCGGGATCCCGGTTTCACCCATAAGGAGGATATCCTGACTGGCTGTGAGGCGGCTGCTGCCGGCGGCGTGACCGCTGTGGCCTGTATGCCGAATACAAAGCCTGTTACGGATTCTGTTGAGACAGTCCGGTATATCCTTGAAAAGGCAGCATCTGCCAAAGCCCGAGTTTATCCGGTAGGAGCCATTACAAAGGATCTGGCTGGAGAAGATTTGACGGATATGGCGGCATTAAAGGCAGCAGGGGCAGTGGCTGTTTCCGATGACGGAAGGCCGGTTCCCACTGCCCGGCTCATGCGGGCCGGAATGGAAAAGGCGGAGGCAGCCGGGCTGCTGACCATCTCCCATTGCGAGGATTTAGACTTGATTCACGGCGGCATCATGCATCTGGGGAGCGTTTCCCGGGAACTGGGAGTCCCCGGGATGGACCGCGCCAGCGAGGACGCTATGACGGCCCGGGAACTGGCGCTGGCCGAATCTGCCGGAACCAGAATCCATATTGCCCATGTCAGTACCGCAGGTGCGGTAGGATTTATCCGTTCCGCCAAGGCCCGGGGAGTGAGAGCGACCTGTGAGACAGCTCCGCATTACTTCCTGCTGACCCATGAGCTTCTGCGGAAACGGGATGCCGACTACCGCATGAATCCCCCTCTTCGGGAAGAATCCGACGTGAACGCTATCCGGGAAGCTGTGGCCGATGGCACTATCGACTGTATCGTGACTGACCATGCGCCCCATGCCGCCTCGGAAAAGGCGGATTTTGAAAAGGCTCCTAACGGAGTCGTGGGCCTGGAAACCAGCTTTGCGGCATCTTATACCGGGCTGGTGAAAACCGGTGTGATCTCTCTGAACCGCCTGGTGGAGCTGATGAGTGTCAATCCGGCCCGGATCTTGGGAATTCCCGGAGGCTGCATCAGGAAGGGTTGCCCGGCAGATCTGGCCATAGCCGACTTGAACCAGGTCTGGACTGTGGAACCGAAAGCGCTTCACTCTAAATCAAAAAATACCGTCTTTAAAGGAATGACTTTTACTGGAAAAATTGTCTGCACCCTTTGCGGCGGAGAAATCGTATATACCTGTGACTGAAAAGGAGGAGACGTATGTCGTTTGATCGCTTGATCGCCAAAATCCAGGAAACTAAAAACCCTACGGTGGTGGGGTTGGATCCCGCTTATTCTTATGTGCCGAAATTTCTGAAGGAAAAGTATGCCGGGCAGTTTGCCGACCCACTGGAAGGTGCGGCTTGTGCGGTACTGGAATACAACAAAGCCCTGATTGACGCTGTATACGATATCGTCCCTGCGGTAAAACCCCAGGCGGCCTACTATGAGCTTTACGGCTGGTATGGGGTCAAAACTCTGGCGGAAACCATCACTTATGCCCAGAAAAAAGGCATGTACGTCATTACAGATGGCAAGCGCAACGATATCGGTTCCACCATGGAGGCCTATGCAGCCGCCCATCTGGGAACCGTGGATATCGACGGTCATTTGGCGGTTCCCTTTGGCGGCGACGCTCTGACGGTCAACGGTTACTTAGGTTCTGATGGCATCAATCCGCTGCTCAAGATCTGCAAAGAGCAGGATAAGGGCATCTTTGTCCTGGTCAAGACCTCCAATCCTTCTTCCGGGGAGCTGCAGGACAAAAAGATCGGCCGCAAGACGGTTTATGAAGTGATGGGCACTATGTGCGAAAAATGGGGCAAGGAAGTTCCCGGCAAAACAGGGTATTCCGGTGTCGGCGCTGTGGTGGGGGCCACTTATCCTGAACAGCTCTCAGAGCTGCGGGCAAAAATGCCTCATACCTTCTTCCTGGTGCCCGGATACGGCGCTCAGGGCGGTGGCGCTAAGGATGTCGCCGGCGCCTTTGATGAAAACGGCTTAGGCGCTATTGTCAATTCCTCTCGGGGAATTATCTGCGCTTATAAAAAAGGCGACTGGAAGGAAGAACAGTTTGCGGAAGCTGCCCGGGCCGAGGCCATTCGGATGCGGGACGATATCGGGAACTTTGTGACCATCCGATAAGGAGGCGGTCTGATTGAAAAAGTTTTGGAAACAGTTGATTCCCGCAGTGCTTGCGGTGATGCTGCTTGCTTCCTGTGGTGAGAAGAATCTCCCGGCAGAGGGGTCTTTGCCGGAAAGCACCCCGTCCAGTGAGGCTGAGACTTCTGAGATTTCTGAGCCGGAAAGCTCCGTGGAGAGCAGCGGGGAGGAAAGTTCTGAGCCGGAATCCTCTGAGCCGGAGGAGGAGCTACTTTCCTCTGTGCGCACACTGGAAATGGATTACGACTCCATGATTGTGGCAAATTATGATATCTATGAAACCCCGAATGTTCTGCCTAAAGGCAGCCAGCCTTATTATGCCGTGGAAAAGGATGGAAAATGGGGGCTGATTGACGAAAACGGAACAGAACTGCTTCCCTGCCTGGCGGATGCTGCTGTCGGGCTTTGCCCGGAAGGCCATTGGACGTGGTGGGCAAGCTGCACTTCGGAGGAGTGGGATCAGTTTTCCGCTGCTGTTGAGGAGGCGACCGAGATGCCCCTTTGTGCCGGGCATGGAGGCGGCTCCTGCCGGCTGTTTGCCACGGAACCCGGGGAGCCTGCAAGAGTGTATTGGGGGATGGAAGGCGCAGGCGGAATTGAGGCCCTGGAGGATGCCCACACACAGGGAGATGCTTTTTTTCCCACCCTGTATACCTCCCTTATCTTTGAGGGAGAGGATATGGTTGACTTAGAGCCCGGCGGCTTTTGGAACTTTTCAAATCGGGAGGGAGAGGTTCTCTGCCCTGATGAGGAGTTCGAACAGGTCGGGTGGTTTGGCGGAGAGTCTCTGGCTCCGGTTCAGAAGGACGGAAAGTGGGCTTATATAGATGGTGAAGGCAATGCCGTTACCGAATTTTTATATGACAGCTGCTGGGGCAGCAGTTACTTTTACAGCTCGGATACCGGGGAATACGCCCAGATAGCCCCGTGTTATGTGTATGGTTTCTGGAATGGCGCCGCTGCGGTTCTGCGGGACGGCAAGTGGGGAATTCTGGATGAAACCGGAAATGAAGTAGTTTCCTGCGCCTACGAGGGTGGAGCGCCTTATCCTGGCGGTGCCTGGCTGAAAGAGGATGGCTCTTGGAATCTGTATCTGCTCAATGAATGATTTTACCCATGTGGAAGGATGATAAATATGCCGCTGAGAAGTGATATTAAGAAGGTACTGGTTATCGGTTCCGGACCGATTGTGATCGGACAGGCCGCTGAATTTGACTATGCAGGCACGCAGGCCTGCCGCGCCCTGAAGGAAGAGGGACTGGAGGTTGTCCTGGTCAACTCCAATCCCGCGACGATCATGACCGATAAAGCCATGGCCGACAAGATTTATATAGAACCGCTGACGTTGGATGTGGTGAAGCGTATCATCCTGATGGAAAAGCCCGACAGCGTTCTTTCGACCCTGGGCGGCCAGACGGGATTGACCCTTTCCATGCAGCTGGCAAAGGAAGGATTCCTTGCAGAACATGGGGTCAAGCTCCTGGGCGCCAATCCGGAAACCATCGACAAGGCCGAAGACCGTCAGGAATTTAAGGACACTATGGAGAAAATCGGCCAGCCTTGTGTCCCGTCCAAGGTGGTTACCACGGTGGAGGACGCTGTAGATTTTGCTCAGGTGATTGATTATCCGGTCATCGTTCGCCCGGCGTTTACATTGGGCGGCACTGGCGGCGGGATTGCAGCCGATGAAGCAGAACTGCGGGATATTGCCCGCAATGGCCTGCGGCTTTCTCCGATCACTCAGATTCTGGTGGAAAAGTGTATTTCCGGCTGGAAGGAGATCGAATTTGAGGTGATCCGGGACGCCAAAGACAACGTGATTACGGTCTGCTCCATGGAGAACTTGGACCCCGTAGGTGTCCATACCGGTGATTCCATCGTCGTAGCGCCGGCGGTGACCCTTTCGGACAAAGAATACCAGATGCTGCGTACTGCGGCCTTGAAGATCATTTCCGAACTGAAGGTGGAAGGTGGCTGTAACTGCCAGTTTGCCCTTCATCCGGAGAGCATGGAGTATGCAGTCATTGAAGTGAATCCCCGTGTTTCCCGTTCTTCGGCCCTGGCTTCCAAAGCGACCGGATATCCCATTGCCAAGGTGGCGGCTAAGATTGCTATCGGGTATTCCATGGATGAAATCGTCAATGCGGTCACCGGGACGACCTATGCCTGCTTTGAGCCGGCATTGGATTACCTGGTGGTCAAGTTCCCCAAATGGCCTTTTGACAAGTTTGTTTACGCCAAACGGACGTTGGGAACCCAGATGAAGGCTACCGGCGAGGTTATGGCTATCGGGACCTCCTTTGAACAGGGGATCATGAAGGCGGTCCGTTCTATTGAGTTGGGGCTGGACTCCCTGACCATGCCGTCGCTGGCTTCCAAGAGCGATGAAGAGATCATTTCAATGCTCCACAACATTGACGACCAGCGGCTGTTCGTTGTCTTTGAAGCGCTGAAACGGGATATCTCCTTTGAAACGATCCACCAGATCACCATGATTGACGAATGGTTCTTAGGAAAGCTCAAAAATCTGACAGAGCTGGAAAAAGAGATGGCCCATAGCCCCCTGACGGATGAACTCTATCTGCGGGCCAAAAAGTGGGGATATCTTGACTCCACCATCGAGCGGATTTCCGGGCAAAAGGTGGAACATCCCCGGTATGCATCCTATAAGATGGTTGATACCTGTGCTGCCGAGTTTGCTGCCCGGACCCCATATTTCTACTCTACCTTTGACGATGAAAACGAAGCGGCCGAGTTTATCGAGCGTCAGAATTCCGGGAAGAAAAAGGTCATCGTGTTCGGTTCCGGCCCCATCCGCATCGGTCAGGGTATCGAATTCGATTACTGCTGTGTTCATTGCGTGTGGGCACTGAAGGAAGCAGGCTATGAGGCAATCATCGCCAACAACAACCCTGAAACTGTTTCCACCGACTTCGATACCGGCGACCGGCTTTATTTCGACCCTCTGACCAAGGAAGATGTAAGAAGCCTGATTGAAACCGAAAAGCCTTATGGCGTGGTGGTGCAGTTCGGCGGCCAGACCGCTATCAAGCTGACCAAATATCTGGATGAACTGGGAGTGCGGATTTTGGGAACTTCTGCCGACGCCATCGATGAGGCAGAGGACCGGGAACGGTTTGATGCCCTGCTGGAGCGCTGCGAGATTCCGCGTCCCAAGGGACATACTGTTTTCACCACGGAAGAGGCCATCAAAGCCGCCAATGAGCTGACCTATCCGGTGCTGCTCCGTCCCTCTTACGTTCTGGGCGGGCAGAATATGATTATCGCCCACTCCGATAAGGACGTGGAGGAGTATATGCAGATCATCACTTCCCACCACATTGAAAACCCTGTCCTCATCGACAAATACATGATGGGTACCGAGGTCGAAGTGGACGCCATCTGTGACGGAGAAGATTACCTGATTCCGGGAATTATGGAGCATATTGAGCGAGCTGGCGTCCATTCCGGAGACTCTATTTCTGTCTATCCCTGCCAGACCCTCAGCCACCATATCCGGGAGACTCTGATCGCCTATACCGCCCGGCTGGCTCTGGCGCTGAAGGTCAAAGGCCTTATCAACATCCAGTATGTGGTCTACAATCATTCGGTGTACGTCATCGAGGTGAACCCCCGTTCGTCCCGGACAGTGCCTTATATCAGCAAGGTTACCGGCGTTCCTATGGTAGCTCTGGCCACTGAGATTATTCTGGGTAAAAAATTAAAGGATTTGGGCTATGGCACCGGCCTTTATCCCGCAAGAGACTATGTGGCGGTGAAGGTCCCCGTATTTAGCTTTGCGAAGCTCAGTGATGTGGATACCCATTTGGGACCGGAAATGAAATCTACCGGCGAGGTGCTGGGGATTGCGCATCGTTTTGACGAGGCCTTGCTGAAAGGGCTTGTCGCCTCCGGAAATCAGATGAAAAAGACCGGCGGTGTCCTGATCAGCGTTCGAGATGCCGATAAGCAGGAAGTGCTGGAGGTTGCGGACAAGTTCGTCACCATGGGCTTTGAGATTTATGCCACCGGCGGGACAGCCGCTAACCTGAACCGGAATATGATCGCAGCCAATGCGGTCAAGAAGATCCATGAGGATCCCGATAACAACGTTTTGACCTTGCTGGATTCCGGCAAGATCGACTATGTCATTTCCACCTCGGAAAAAGGACGGCTCCCTGCCAGGGACAGCGTCCGGATCCGTCGGAAAGCGGTGGAACGGTCGATTGTCTGTCTCACTTCGCTTGATACGGCAAACGCTGTGGCGGATTGTCTGGCTATGGACAAAACCGTCGATGATATTGAGCTGGTGGACATTACAAAAATTTAACGAAGGTACACGGCAGCGGCGTGATTTCACGTTGCTGCCGTTTGCTTTTTAAGATAATGTTTGGTTATAAACACTATTCACAAAAGTAACATTGTTTTTTGATGGCCTTGTATGGTATACTGAAAAGGTTGAAAGGAGGCGCTTCCGTGGAAAGAGTGGCATTGATAACCGGTGCTTCCCGGGGGATCGGCCGGGAAACAGCGCTGCTGCTTTGGCGGCAAGGATGCCGGGTAGCGCTGAATTTTTCTAAATCGGCAGGGGCCGCCAATGCGATAGCGGACGATCTGAACTGCCTTCGGCCCGGAAGCGCCATGGCAGTAGGAGCAGATGTTTCTGTCCGTTCCGAAGTTGAGCGGATGTTTACGGAAGTTCGGGAAGTCTTGGGTGATCCCGAAATCTTAGTCAACAACGCGGGAATCGCTTTGCCGCAGAAGCTGCTTACGGATGTTACCGATGCAGAATGGGACAGGCTTTTTGACGTGGATGTCAAGGGAATTTTTTATTGTATCCAGGCGGCTTTGCCGGCAATGATCCGCCGCAAGCAGGGAAAAATTATTAATATCTCATCCATGTGGGGACAGGTTGGGGCTTCCTGTGAGGTGCCGTATTCAGCCGCCAAGGGAGCAGTGATTGCCTTGACAAAGGCATTGGCCCAGGAGGTAGGGCCCTCCGGGATCCAGGTCAACTGTGTGGCTCCGGGGGTTATCGATACGGAAATGAATGGGAACCTGCCGCCGGAAGCCATGGAGGCTCTGCAGGAGGAGATCCCGTTGGGCGTTTTGGGAAAGCCCTCTGATGTGGCGGAAGCCGTGGCCTTTTTGGCATCAGAAGGCGCAAATTTTATAACAGGACAGGTAATGTGCCCCAATGGCGGTATGGTGCTTTAGATACAGAAAGGAAACGTAATATGAAGAAAGCATTTTATGTATTTTTAGGAACGATTCTTGCAGGTTGTATGTTGGCTTCCTGCAGTCAAGGGCCATTATTTACACCATTAGACTCATCTGAATCGGGTTCTTCTGAAACTTCCTCGTTATCCAGTATGGTGTCTGAAGAAAGTATGCTCTCTTCGGAAATATCAGAGGAGCCGGAAGAGGACCCATACCTGGGAGAGCCGGTGCCGGAAAGCGATCCGGTGGACGAAAGCTATTTCAATGACGCAGTTTTTATTGGGGATTCTCTGACCTATGGGCTTGGGGCCTATCAAGTGCTGGATGCGGATAAGGTGATTGCACATACAGGGATCAATCCGCAGACGATCCTGACCAGCGAATGTATCGAACAGCCGGATGGTTCCTCTGTCACGGTGCTGGAGGCTGTGGAAGCTGCGGCTCCCAAAAAGGTTTATATTATGTTGGGGTCCAATGGGGTTGCCTTTTTGAACCAGTCGGATATCATCGAGTTTTATGGCGAGTTTATTGACGAATTGCAGGCTGCGCTGCCGGATGCGATTTTTTATGTAGAGTCTGTACTTCCTGTGACCCATGAAAAGGAAACGGAAGATGACAGATATGCCAATTCTAAGATTGATGCTCTGAATGAGGCATTGCAGGAAATGGCTGCCAGTCAGGAAGTATATTATCTGGATGTTGCAGAAGCAATCAAAGATGAGAACGGCTGCTTGCCTGCTGACGTGAGCGCGGACGGCATGCATTTCGGCGTCTCTACTTATGAAACCTGGGTGGACTATTTGTTGTCTCATACGGTGGATGAAACGCTTCTGCCTGATTAACAGACTGCTTTTCCGATGAGGAGGCATTTATGCATAAATCTTATCGCTGTTTGTGGCTGGGCCCGGCAATAACGGCCGGTTTGCTGCTGACAGTTTTTGCGGTATTCGGATTTTTTCCATTTGGCGGGAAAAGTATCACCTGGTGCGATATGACACAGCAGGTCATTCCGCTGATGGGAACATTTGGCAGGGTCCTTTCAGGGGACAGCAGCTTCCTTTTGGATATGGGAGCTGCCGGCGGCATGAATTTCTGGGGCGTATTTTTCTTTTTTCTGGCAAGCCCTTTGTCGATTCCTGCGGCACTGGTTCCTCTGGAGTACCTTCCCTTTGCGATGAATATTCTGCTGCTGCTGAAAATGATGCTCTGTGCGTTGACAGCAGCGCTGTTTTTCCGCAGATTTTTTCCGGAAAAAAGCACCTTGGCCATCAGTTTGCTGGGGGTCATGTATGCTTTTTCCGGTTTTGCGCTGAATTACTATCAGAACATTGTATGGCTGGATATGATGGCATTGTTTCCGTTGCTGATGCTGTCTTTGATGAGCTTAATGACCAGAAGAACAGTATTGCCTTTTGTGCTGTGCTTTTCTGCCATGCTGGTGGTAAATTATTACCTCAGCTATATGGTCGTGATCTTCCTAATTTTAGGGATGGGAGTGTTTCAGTTCTGCTGCAGTTCCTTTAGGAGAGCAGGAGAAAATGCTTTGCTGCTGGGGTGTGGGGCGATCCTATCTGTTTTGCTGACAGCCCCCGTATGGCTGCCGTCTCTGTTGGAGGTCATGACTTCCGCTAGAGAACAGGGATTGATTCAAAGCCTGTCTGCAGGGGAGATCACAACAGATATCTATACCTCGCTTCCGGTGCTGTTCTGTTCGGCGCTGCCTTTTGCAAGCCTGTTTTTTGTCAGGAAGCGGCAGGTCCGGTCCGGATTTTTCACTGCGCTGCTCATTGTGATATTGTTGATGCTGCTTCCGGTGGTTCTCAATCCCATCAACAAAATGTGGCATACCGGAAGCTACCAGGGATTTCCTGTCCGGTACGGCTATATGCTGAATTTCCTTTTTCTGCTGCTTGCGGCGGAAATTTTGGCTCATCGGGATCCCGGAGATGAGGCTCCGGCATCTTCCCCTTGGTGGGCGAGGATCCTTCTTCCGCTGATAGCCGTCGGCTATGGCGCAGGCGTAATACTGGCTTTCGGCAAATGGGAGAAAGACTTTGCCACATATACACGGAGCTTGTGGGGAGATAAAACCTCTTTCTGGTCGTTGGCCATTGTCTTTGGGGTAACAGTACTCGTTTTTGGAATTGTCTTGGCAGTTTACTGCTGCCGGAAGGTATCCCGCAAGCTGGCGGCAGTAACTCTTACCATATTGGTGCTGTGTGAGGGATTTTTCAACAGTGCGGTGTACATTGGAAGTGTAGATCAAAGCCTTCAAAACTACTGGGCAGCCTCTGATCTGAGTGGGAGAATACAAGATGATGGGTTTTACCGGCTGAAAACCAGTAACAAGTATTTTGCAGTGAACTTTTTCTCGGCGATGGGATATCAAAGCCTTTCTCACTACACCTCTCTGACCTCAGAGCAATATCTGACCACGATCCGGAAGCTGGGATATTCGGGTTATTGGATGGAGGTCAATTCCAACGGCGGCACGGCTTTTTCTGATGCGCTTCTTGGAAACCGGTACATTCTCCGGCAGCTGCAGGATGTGGACAAAGAATCTATCCTCAGCGACGACAGCGTCTATTGGAATCATCATTATCTGATTCAGAAGCTGCCATACCGGCTTCCATCGGCCTTAGTCACTGATGCGGAACTCGGATTTCTCTCAGAGTTGCCGGATCAAGGTTCCCGGATCGAAATACAGCAGGCGTTGGCAGAAGCGCTTTTCCCGAATTCGGAAGGGCTCTTTCAGGAGTATTCTGCCGACGAGACCAGTACGGAGTCTGTAAAGAATTACACGATTGCTGTAGAAGGAGAGCAGATCCTCTATTTTGATTGTGCGGCGGTTCCTTCCACCCGTCTTTCCGAAGGTGTGAACAAGAGCTGTCAGGTGCTGGTGAACGGAGAATCCATACGGACGGAGTTCCCTTCACAGTCAGAAAACGGCCTGTTGGAGCTGGGAACGTTTGAGAATGAAACCGTAACCATTACAGTGCGGATTTCGAAGAAGATTTCCCCGGCTTATTTCGGGGTTTTCGGATTGGATACGGAGAAACTGGAGACGCTCTGCGAAGATGCCACAGGCAGCGAAATACAGGTCAGCGGAAATCGCATCACGGTTTCCGTGGCGGCACAGGAGGGACAGACCCTGTTCCTGCCGGTTTCCTGGGATCGGGGATGGAGCGCTACTGTGAACGGTGAAAAGGCCTCTGTTTCTCGGGCGGCGGGCACATTTATGACCATTCCTTTGCAGGCTGGGGAGAATGAAATTGTCCTAAGCTTTACTCCCCCCGGGCTTTGGGCAGGATTGGTCCTGATGGGAGCAGGAGTGTTGCTGGCAATTTGGTTTTTCTGGAAAGGCCAGCGCTGGCTGCTTGCGAAAAGTGTAATCCGTTCTGCAGCTCACTTCCTTTTCTTGTCGGTATTCTTAGCTGTGTTGGCAGTGGTATATCTGGTCCCAATGATTATTTATCTGTGGGCAAAATTCAGATAAGAGAAAAGCGGCGGTGGAAAGAAGAAATTCTTTCCACCGCCGCAATGTTTTGCTGATAATTAGTCTGCAGCGTAGTCGTCAACCTTTTTCTGAACCATAGCGATAAATTCCGCCGGCGTCATGGAACCGATATCGCCGTCTTTCCGGCTGCGAACAGCCACCATGCCGCTTTCAGCTTCCTTATCACCGATGACCAGCATAAAGGGAACCTTTTCCATCTGCGCTTCCCGAATCTTATAACCGATCTTTTCGCTGCGGGTATCCACTTCCACCCGGAAGCCGGCAGCTTTCAGCTCTTTCTTCAGCTGAGCGGAATATTCGTGGGCACGGTCGGTAACCGGCAGAATCCGAACCTGCTCGGGCGCCAGCCACACGGGCATGGCACCGGCATATTTCTCCAACAGCAGCGCCAGGGTCCGTTCATAGCAGCCCACGGAAGTGCGGTGGATAATATAGGGGGTCTTCTTCTGCCCGTCAGAGTCAACATATTCCATGCCGAATCTCTGTGCCAGTAGCATGTCGATCTGAATGGTAATCAGGGTATCCTCTTTGCCGTGGACGTTCTTGATCTGGATATCCAGTTTCGGTCCGTAGAAAGCGGCTTCATCGATGCCGATGGTGTAGTTAAGGCCAATATGGTCGAGGATTTTCTGCATGGTAGACTGGGCGATATCCCATTGTTCCGCAGTGCCTTCGTATTTATTGCCGGGGTTTTTGGGATCCCACTGTGAGAACCGGTAGGAAACGTCTTCTGCCAGCCCCAGGCATTCCAGCATGTGTTTCGCCAGCTGCAGGCAGCCTCTGAATTCTTCTTCCAGCTGTTCGGGGCGGATAATCAGATGTCCTTCGGAAATGGTGAACTGGCGGACACGGATCAGGCCGTGCATTTCGCCGGAATCCTCATTGCGGAAGAGGGTAGAAGTCTCGCCCAGCCGCATGGGAAGGTCGCGATAGGAACGTGCCCGGTTCAAAAATACCTGATACTGGAAGGGGCAGGTCATAGGACGGAGTGCGAAGCATTCTTTGGTTTCATCGTTGGGGTCGCCCAATACGAACATGCCGTCCAGATAATGATCCCAGTGGCCGGAAATCTTATACAGCTCCCGTTTTGCCATATAAGGAGTCTTGGTGCGGACATAGCCCCATTCGTTATCCTCTGTATCCTCAACCCAGCGCTGCAGAATCTGGATGACCTTGGCGCCTTTCGGCAGCAGAATCGGTAAGCCCTGTCCAATAACATCTACAGTGGTGAAGTATTCCAGCTGCCGGCCGATGACGTTGTGATCACGCTTTTTAGCCTCTTCCAGCATAGCCAGATGCTCTTCCAGCTGGGCTGCTTTGGGGAAGGAAACACCATAAACTCGGCACAACTGACGATTCTTGGAATCACCGCGCCAGTAAGCACCGGTAGTAGCCGTCAGTTTGAACGCCTTGACCGCACTCACATCCATCAGATGAGGGCCGGCGCAAAGCTCCGTGAACTCACCCTGCTTGTAGAAGGAGATCTCATCTCCCTGACTTGCGTGTTCCGCAATCAGCTCAACTTTATAAGGCTCGCCGCGTTCTTCCATCAGCTTGGTTGCCTCGGCAGGGGAGAGGGTAAACCGTTCAATAGACGGTTTTTCCTTTACGATCTTTTTCATCTCTGCTTCCAAAGCCGTCAAATCTTCAGGTGTGAATGCCTTTTCCACATCGAAATCGTAGTAGAAACCATTGTCGATGGCCGGGCCAATTGCCAGTTTTGCCTGAGGGAAAAGCCGCTTAACCGCTTGGGCCAAAATATGGGAAGTGGTATGCCAGAAGGTCTTTTTCCCGTCGGGATCATCGAAGGTCAGAATTTCCAGATTGCAGTCCCCATCGATAACGGTCCGCAGATCCTTGATCTCCCCGTTGATTTTGCAGGCGCAAGCCGCCCGGTAGAGTCCCATACTCAGGTCCTTGCAGACATCCGCCGCAGAAATTGGCGCGTCATAATTTTTGACGCTGCCGTCTTTCAAAGTAATGTTCATAAAAATCTCCCTTTCCATCTTTAAAAAATCAATCCGTGAAAACAAAAACGCCCCATCCCGCAAGGGATGAAGCGTATACTCCATGGTTCCACCCAAATTACGGCTAAAAAGCCGTCACTTTTATAGCTGATAACGGCAGCCGGCCGTCGCGGTTCACCGCGCCCTCCCAGGTGGTAACAAACTTCCGTTTTTCGGGAATGCTTTCAGCCATCGGCAATCCTCTCTGTACTAAAACCAGTGGAACTTTGCGTCCTGATCGACAGTTTCAACTTTTCCTTATTGTAACACTCCTTCAAAGAGATGTCAAGGGCAATTTCGACGGGAATTTCAAATTTTGTGTAGGATTACAATAGATATTGGACAGCAGAATAAAAAAGTAGAAGGATGAGGCCATATCGGTTATAGTTGAGTTGCGACACTTAACATACCGAGAAAGGAGCCATCCTTCATGAGTAAAAGT